>JBAVVP010000570.1:0-4306 GCA_049697355.1 Terriglobales bacterium | reverse complement strand
CCCCAGGAGTAGCCTGCGTCGCCTTGTACATCTGCTCCGCCAGCTTGTGCGATGCCGTAGTCAGCTTCTCGCGAGCCGAGTCCATCTGCGCCTTGTCGCCGCTTTCGATAGCCTTCTTAGCGTCCGCCAGAGCATTTTCCACGTCGCCGCGCTCCGTGCCCGAAATCTTGTCGCCATGCTCCTTCAACATCTTCTCGATGTTGTAGACCATCGAGTCGAGCTGATTCTTGGCCTCGATCTCGTCGCGCCGAGCCTTATCTTCCGCCGAGTGCGCGTCGGCTTCCTTAGCCATCCGCTCCACTTCTTCCTTCGACAAGCCCGAAGACGAAGTAATCGTGATCTTCTGATCCTTGCCCGTGGCCATATCTTTCGCAGTCACGTTCAGGATGCCGTTAGCGTCAATATCAAACGTAACTTCAATCTGCGGAATGCCCCGAGGCGCCGGCGGCAGTCCCGTCAAATGGAACTTACCCAAAGTCCGGTTCTGCGCCGCCATGGGACGCTCCCCCTGCAGCACATGCACTTCAACCGAAGTCTGACTATCGGCCGCCGTAGAGAACGTCTCCGTCTTTTTCGTAGGAATCGTAGTGTTCCGAGGGATCATCCCCGTAGCCACGCCCCCCAAAGTCTCGATCGACAAAGTCAGAGGAGTCACGTCCAAGAGCAGCAGGTCTTTTACCTCGCCCTTGAGCACACCGCCCTGGATGCCCGCGCCGATAGCTACAACTTCATCCGGGTTCACACCCTTATGCCCTTCGCGCCCAAACAGTTCTTTGACGATGGCCTGGATGCGAGGCATGCGCGTCTGTCCGCCCACCAGCACCACTTCATTAATCTTGCTGGCGTCGATACCCGCGTCTTTCAAGCATTGCTTAGACGGTCCCACCGACCGCTGCAAAATATCTTCGATCATGGTCTCGAGCTTCGCCCGGGTCAGCTTCTTGACCAGGTGCTTCGGCCCGGAAGCATCCGCCGTAATAAACGGCAGATTGATCTCGTGCTCCATGGTGGTCGAAAGCTCGATCTTCGCCCGCTCGGCCGCGTCGCGCAGACGCTGCAAAGCCATCTCGTTGCCCTTGCCGCGCAGGTCGAGCCCTTCATCCTTCTTAAACTCATCAATCAGCCAATCCACCAGCCGCTGATCGATGTTGTCGCCGCCCAGGTGCGTGTCGCCATTCGTGGCCTTAACCTCGATGACGCCCTCACCCACTTCAAGCACCGAAATATCAAACGTGCCGCCGCCAAAGTCGTAGACGGCAATCGTCTCGTCCTTGCCCTTGTCGAGCCCATAGGCCAGCGCGGCCGCCGTCGGCTCGTTGATAATGCGCTTCACCTCAAGCCCCGCAATCCTGCCCGCATCTTTAGTAGCCTGCCGCTGCGCGTCGTTGAAATAAGCCGGCACCGTAATGACCGCCTCGGTGACCTTCTCGCCCAGATAGTCTTCCGCCGCCTTCTTCAGCTTTTGCAGAATCATCGCCGAGACCTCCGGCGGAGTGTACTTCTTCCCCTGCGCCATGACGGCCACATGGTCGCCGTCCCGCTCGACCTTGAAGGGAACCATCTTCATCTCTTCGCTGACCTCGTCGTAACGGCGCCCCATGAACCGCTTGATCGAGTAGACCGTGTTCTCAGGGTTGGTGATGGCTTGCCGCTTGGCAACCTGCCCCACCAGCCGCTCGCCGGTCTTGGTGAATCCAACCACCGAAGGCGTAGTCCGCCCACCTTCTTCGTTCGGTATAACTTTCGGCTCTCCACCCTCCATAACCGCTACGCAGGAGTTGGTGGTGCCGAGGTCAATTCCAATGATCTTGCTCATAACGCATCCTCCAGCACTATAAGTGCTTTATAATCAATGCAATGATGATTACACTCTAGGCCATGCTATAACCTGAGCGAATCACTGTCAAGTTTTAGATGAGCCAAGGCTCGAAGAAGTTGCGTCTGCCTTTGCCGGATGCGGGGACGGGCGTCCTCGCCCGTCCAGGCCGAGCAGCGCTCGGCAGGCTCTTTCCGTCCCCAAACAGTCGCCCCAGACGCGGTGCCCCAGGTTCGGGCCCGTTCTTCGGGCGCTAACCTGGGCGGAGGTTGGTCATTCCTCTTTCGCGACGCCGTCGTCTTCCCATCGATGGCCGCACGAATCGCACGTCCATTTGTATTTTTGGGAAGACTCATCCGTCGCCATTGCCGGAGTCGAGGTGAGACCCTCAAAGACGACTTCCGCGGAATGGCACTTGGGGCAGCGGACCGGGAGCTCGTCGATCTCTTCCTTCACTTTCGGAGTCGGGTCGTCCTCCGGTTCGTAGTGCTGCATTGCGGGCCGGGCCCAGGGCAAACCTATCTGCATGATTTGCACGCCGACCCCTTTCGAGAAATTCGAGGTCACCCTGTCCACGCCCGTGGCTTTCCCCGGTCCCATGAAAAATGGAATTCCCGCCTCATCCAGAACCGCCTGTACCTTGAGCGCGTCGCGCACGCTCCACACGGTACAGAGCTCAACCAGTTTGCGGTCTTCGTCGTACTGGTCTTCCTGGGAAGAATCGGGGGGTGAGGAATCGGAGTCAGGAAGGTCGGAACCGGTCGAATCGCGAAATTTCGGAGATTCGTGGTCGAATGAAGCTCGCGGTTTAAGCGGTGACGCTCTAAATTCTGACGCTGCAGCCGGCGGCTCGTCTTCGACCTCAGCCTTCAGCCCGCGTGACCGAATCTCATTCGCCAGAGCTTCTTGGGCAAAAGGCGTCAATTCCGAGCTTTGCGGGATGAGGACAAGCAGTTCGCCATCGCTCATCCGCCGATAGCGTTCGGAGATGCGCAGAAATTCTCCCGCCGCTGGATCGAAAGAGCCCATAGTCGTCGGAATGATATACCGTCACGAGCTGGTGATGATTTTCCGGATCCTACCTGGGGAACTTCATCCCCGCCATGCGCCGCGCGAAACTCGGCTTGCCCATCTGCTTAAACATTTTCTTCATCTGGGCGTACTGCCGAAGCAGGTTGTTGACTTCCTGCACGCTGGTGCCGGAGCCGCGAGCGATGCGTTTGCGGCGGCTGCCGCTGATGGCTTCGTGATGGTTGCGCTCAAAGCCGGTCATGGAATTGATGATGGCCTCGACCCGGTTGATCTGTTTTTCGTCAACCTTGTCGGCAGCTTTCTGCAGACCGGAAAATGCGCCCACGCTTGGCAACATGCCCATGAGGCTTTGCAGCGATCCCATTTTGCGAACCTGACGCAACTGGTCGCGGAAATCCTCCAGCGAAAAGCCGTCGCCCGCAAGCATTTTGGACGCTAGATCGTTGGCCTTCTTCTTGTCGATCTGCGACTCGGCTTTTTCGATGAGCGAAAGAATGTCGCCCATGCCCAGAATGCGCGACACGATGCGATCGGGATGGAAAGGCTCAAGCGCGTCGTATTTTTCACCGATGCCGATGAACTTGATAGGCTGCCCGGTAACCTGCCGAATGGAAATCGCCGCGCCGCCGCGAGCGTCGCCGTCCATCTTAGTAAGCACGACGCCGGTAAGCGTGAGCTTCTTATGGAATTCATCGGCCGAGCGGACTGCGTCCTGTCCAGTCATCGAATCGGCGACAAACAAAATTTCCTGCGGATTGAGCAGCCGCTTCAGCGACTGCATCTCCTCCATAAGCTGGTCGTCGATGTGGAGTCGGCCGGCAGTATCGACGATCAGCACGTCGCAGCCCGTGTTAATGGCTTCGCGGCGCGCTTCTTTGGCAAGCCGCTCGACGGTAGCCGTATTCGCCTCGCCAACCTCACCTTCGTAAAGATTCGCCTTGATCGCCGCCGCAACCACTTTAAGTTGCTCGCGCGCCGCCGGACGGTAAACGTCAACCGAGACCAGCAGCGGACGATGTCCGCCATTCTTGAGCCAGTTGGCCAGCTTGCCCGACGTCGTAGTTTTGCCGGACCCTTGCAACCCGGCCATCAGCACAACCGTCGGCGGCTGCGAGGCGAACTTTAACTTAGCCGTGTCTTTGCCAAGCGTCGCAACCAGTTCGTCGCGGACGATCTTAATGACCTGCTCACCGGGCGAAAGCGCGGTCAGAACTTCCTGCCCGACCGCCTTGGCCTGAATGCGGTCGATGAGCTCTTTGACAACTTTGAAGTTGACGTCGGCCTCCAGCAGCGCCAGACGAATCTGCTTCAGCGCCTCGGAGATGTTCTCTTCCGTGAGGACCGCTTGTCCGCGAAGAGACTTGAAAGCGCGCTGGAGTTTTTCCTGGAGATTCTCGAACATAGCGTTTTTCTATTTTAGCAGTCGCGCAATATCGGTCGACGCTAGCGGGACTGCCC
>JBAVVP010000569.1:0-10039 GCA_049697355.1 Terriglobales bacterium | reverse complement strand
GCAAACACCCGCCAACTGCGCTAGAGGGATGTTTCCGGAAGCTGCTGAGCAGTCGTAGGGTGTGCCATTGATCGTTCCAGTTGCTCCTCCCGGAACATTCGCCTGCTGCAGCCAGCCCTGCCCGGTGCTGATGTTGTCGATCACCCGGTTTCCAGGTCCCCTGATAAATGTGGTAGCCGCGTTCCCCTCCTCGTTGTGGCGCTGGTACTTGTCCCAACGCAACCCGAGATTCAAGGTCAGGCGCTTGGTGACTTTCCAGTCGTCCTGGAAGTAGAGACCGGCCTCGATATTGCGCCAGTGGCGCTGGTTTGCCTCCAGAAAAGCTTGCGGGTTCGGATTGTACGACTTGCACGGCGGTGCGCAGATGCCAGGATCTACGCCAGCCGTCTGCGAGTACGGCTGATCGATGGCGAACATCATCATGTCGAAGAAGTAGTACGACGGACGGGCAACGTTGAATATGCTGTTTTCAATGTTGCGCCGAATGTCGCCCCCGATCTTGATGCTGTGGTTTCCACGACTAATGGAAATCATGTCGGAGTACTGGTAGATGTTCTCTTTGAAAAACTGCGGATACCCGGCGTAGCTTCCAAATCCGAGGCTACCGTCGTCGAAGCCAATCTGCGGTACTCCAGAAAGGCTAGCAGGGGCATCAATAGTGGTATTGTTCTGGGTGTATCCCGCGCGCATCTCGTTTAACACGGATGGACTAAAGGTATGCACCCAGCTGAAACTGCCCGTAGGGGAAAGCTGCCGTTCCGGGTTCAGGAACCCGCGTGCGCCCTGCGGCTTCAAGGGGCCGGAGGAGTCGGTGGAACGATACCAGTTGTAACTCAGAGCAAAACGGTTCGCGGTGCTCGGGTCGTAGTCAATCTTTGCTGACCACTCCTTGCCGTTGAAGAGATTTCCGAGCGTCTGGGTCTGCGTTGCGAACGACGCTACCGCACTGTCCAACATCTGAGTATCTCTGTTCGCGAGAAGTGCAGCCGTCTCGTAGGGAGCGCCCGCCGCCCCCAACGGAGTTAAGCAAGGTTTGCCGCCGACAAAGTCGTCCGTTGCCGGGTTGTACCCAACCATTCGAGCGACCAGTAGAGGTACATGATTTGCTCCCTGGGGATCCCCGGCGAAGAGAGGGTTCGTGGGGCAGAGATAGCCAGCGATGTTACTTCCCAAGTACCCGGCGATCGTATCGCCACTGATCGGCGTGCCAGCATGTGGCGACGCGAAGTTCTTGAACAAAAGACTCGAGACCGAGTTGGGGAAAGTGGTTTGCACCAGTTGCGAAAAGGCGGGATCTTCCTGCTCCACTGGCGTCGAAGGCGCGCTCGATTTGTAATGATCGCCCTCAATCGCGCCATAGTAGAACAACTTGTCTTTGATCAGCGCCCCACCTAGCGCGCCCCCATACTGGCTGAAACGAGTAGGTGGCTGGGGATTCCCGCCCGCCTTGTCGAAGAAATCGTTGGCATCAAAGACATCGTTGCGGTTGTAGTACCAAGCGCTGCCATGGAGGGTGTTCGTCCCCGACTTGGTGACCAGGTTGTTGATGGAACCGGCGCTGCTGCCGTACTGAGCGGACATGTTGAGCGTGAGTTCCTGGAATTCCTGGACCGTGTCCTGAATCGGGGTGTTGACCACGCCGCCGCTCAGGCCCTTGTTGTCAATGCCGTTAATCAGGAAGCCGTTAAAATTCTCGCGAACTCCGTTGACGACGGTGCCGTGGCCGTTCTCGAAGTCAACCCCATTGACATTGACCGCGCCGGCCGACATTTGCATCAGGTCGTAAACGTTGCGGCCGTTCAGCGGGAGATTCGCGAGCTGGGTCGAGCTTACCGTGGTCGACAGTTTCGAATCCTCAGTGTTCACCGCAGCAGCTTCGCCGGTGACCTCGACCAATTCCGAAGCCTTGCCGATTTGCAGCTTGAAGTCCACGTGCGCGATGACGCCAGCATTCAGCGCGACGTTGTTGTCCGTAAACGTCTTGAAGCCGGCGGCTTCTGCCGTCAGTTTGTAGGTGCCGGCCGGAAGTTCCTTCACCGTGTAGTTGCCGCTCGAATTGCTCGTGGCGGAAACGGTAAGGTTGGTTGCCGGGTTTGTAACCGTAATCTTGGCGCCCGCAACGGCGGCGCCGGTTGGATCCAGCACGGTACCGGTAAACTGGCCGTTTGACACCTGCGCGACTGCGCTGAAGGTTAGGGCCAGTACGGCAAACACTGTAAGGCAAAACTGCAATCTTCTCATTTACTTACCCCCTGGAGACTGTGGCGCATGATGGGTTGTCGTTGGCACGTATGTACGAAACTTCAGTTGCGAACTCGACCCTGCAAACCCTCTATACCGCAAACCCGGGTTGCGGGGTGTACCGCATCCCTGCTACCGCGAAGCGCTCAAGCTCCAGCGCTTCAAAACTCGTGACTTTCCGCTCTATCTTACTGATAATGTTGACGTAACCTGATCAAAAGCTCGAAAAACAGCTTGCCTCACTCCGGACACGTCGACAGATAGTGCTTTCGAAGTAGATTGGCACTTCTTCCTCCAAACGACCATACCGTTATTTTTCAAATACTTACTGGGAATTGTCCGCGATTATCTATGAGGAACGGAAGACCAAAAGAATTGAAGATACGAAATTCAGTAGATTCATCACCTTTTGGCGCTGTCTTTCGGGGGCTTCCTCTCAATAACCCCACTTCCCTCTCGGACGGCGAGTTCCTGGTCCGCCGCCTCCGGCCCCAGCTTGTCGACCTGCCCGCTCGGCCAGCGAATCACGATCTCCTCGACCTTGGTCGCCGAGCCCAGGCCGAAATGGGTGCGCGGATCACTCGAACTCTCAAAGCTGCTTCCGGCGCGAACTTCCGCATAGCGGGTCGATCCCTCGGCCGTGAGCTCAATCCTGGCGCCGAAGCCATCGCGATTCGATTTGCTGCCAATGGTCTTGATCCGCAGCCAGTGGCCGGGCAATGGAACTTCGTTGCGCAGCAGAACGGGGGAACCATCCATATTCGTGAAAAGGAGATCCTGGCGGCCGCGATTCCAAAAGTCGGCAGTCAAGGCGGCGCGGCCAATATACTTTTTCGAAAGCGCCGGGCCGGACTTCTCGCCGATCTCTTCGAACTTCCCAATCTTTGATTGGTAGCCCAGATTGTGGAACAGAAACGGCCGCTCGGCGTAGCCGGTGCCGAAGGTCTGTCCTTCGACCTGCGCGTCCACGTGGCCGTTGGCCATGAAGATGTCAGGCCAGCCGTCGTTGTCGAAGTCGAAAAATTTCACGCCAAAGTCGAGGTACGGGTAACCGATGGCGCCGATGCCCGCCTCGCCCGCCATGTCGGTGAACTCGCCGTTGTGGTCGTTGTGATAGAGATTCTTCGTATCGTCGGAGAAATTGGTTTTCACGATGTCGGGCCAGCCGTCGCGATCGTAGTCGGCCGAATCAATGCCCATGCCCGCCTGTTCATGTCCGTCGGAACTGTAGGCTACACCCGCCTCGGCGCCGACTTCCGTGAATCCACCTTTGCAGTTGTTGTGATAGAGCAGGCTGGGCGAAGAATCGTCGGCGACGTAAAGGTCGAGGCAACCATCCTTGTCGTAGTCCAGCCACAACACGCCCAAGCCGTAGTAGCGGTCGGGGTCGATGTTGAGCTTTTCCGTGACATCGGTAAAGGTGCCGTCACCATTATTGTGAAAGAGGCGATCGCGCGCGCCCTTGAGCCCACGCGGGCCGCAATTCACGGGGATGCCGCGGTACTGGCAGAAAGGACCAATGCCGAAAGGCGGCAGGTTCTTCATGTCCACATCGACGTAATCGGCAACGACCAGGTCGAGATAGCCATCATTGTCATAATCGCCGAAGGCTGCGCTGGTTCCCCACTCGGTCGGGTTGGCGACGCCGGCTTTCGCGGTGACGTCGGTGAAGGTTCCGTCGTGGTTGTTGTGATAGAGCGCGGAACCGTGGAAGCCGGTGATGTAGACGTCTTCCCAGCCGTCGTTGTCGTAGTCGCCGATGGCCACACCGTATCCCCAGCCGCAAAAATTCAGCCCCGACTTCGCCGAAACATCGGTAAACGTGCCGTCATGATTGTTGTGGTAGAGGCGCGGCGGATGGCACTTGCCGGCGAGGTAGTCTTCGATGGAAGATCCATCCACCAGCAGAATATCCATCCATCCATCGTTGTCGTAGTCGAACGCCGCGGCGCCACCGCACTGTGTTTCCACGATGTAGAGCTTTTCCCGGCTCCCGCAGTTCAAGTGAAAGTCAATGCCGGCGGCGCGCGTGACGTCAACGAACAAAGGTGGATTGGTGGCGGGAGTCTTCGCCCCTGGCTTGGGCGCGGAGCGAGTTGCCTTGGCGGCTGGACTTTTGCTTGCCGGTGCAGGAGGTTTCGGCGCCGTCTGCGCATTTGCCCACCAAACCCAGCCGCCGTTTGTTGCCATCGACAAGGCCGCCAGCAGGAAGGCCGCCGCGACCGCAAGCCGCAGTTTTCTCATGCGCTGAATCGCTCTCACTGATCGCGCCCGGTGGCCATTCCCGCCGTGGCCGGTTGCGCCTTCTTCAGCTCCGCGAAGCGTACTCGTTCCGCTCGGGCTTCGTCGGTCTTGCCGAGTTTTTCCAGAACGCGCGCCAACTGATAGTGTGGGCTCGGGTCCTTCGGATTCAGTTCGGCCGCCTTCCGCAAAGCAGGCTCAGCCTGAGCCCACTGCTCGCCGAGCGCCAGCGCTTTGCCCAGGTCGTACCAGACCTCGGGATTGGGCGCATCCAGTTCCGTGCCGCGCCGCAGATACGTCACGGCCGCAGCATATTTCCCGCTCGCGAGCAACGCGTGCCCCAATGCGTCGACCACCACGGGACTCTCGCCCGACTGGCGCAACTCCTCCTTATATTCGCTGATGGCTTCGTCGTTGCGCCCGAGGCTGAAGTAGGCGAATCCCAGGTGGTAGTGTCCGAGTTTCATCGCCGGGTCGAGTTTCAGAGTGGTCTTGAACTCCTCGATCGCCTGCAAGCTGCGATTCGTATTCAGATACGCTCGCCCCAGCAGCATGTGGGCAAGCGCTTTCGCAGGATCGAGCTTCGTCGCGGCTTCCAGTTCGTCCGCTCCTTTTACATAATCCTGCTGGCTCAAGAACACCAGCGCCAAGTCGAAATGCGTCGCGGCGTCTTTCGGGTTCAGTTCGCGCGCTCGCGTAAGCTGTTCCTGAGCCTGCTGGAGATCGCCCGTTTTGAAGTAGGCCACGCCCAGGTAGTGACGGAATTCCGCATCGCGCGGCCAGCGCGAAACCGCCTGTTGCCCCAGCAGTACGGCGTCGCGCAACTGGCCCGAATCCAGTTCTTGCAACAACTGCTCGCGCGTTTGGGCTGGGGTCGGATTCTGCGCCTGCGCGGGTGTGGCCACGCCTGAGAGGCAGAGTAGGATCGCAAATCCAGCCCCGGAGGGGCGACCTAACTTAGCCCAGGGCTTCAGCGCTGGGAAAAGCTTCAGATCTGCGGCCAATGGCATTGCGTGAAAACAGGCTTTTGCCACTACGATCAAACTGTTGCGCCACAAATACTCCCTGAACGCGCGCTTGAGCCGCTGACACGCACCCATGTTCGTCATCGTACCGTTTGTCATCGTGGTGTCTGTCATCGTATCGTCTTTGCGCAGCCAGTCGCAACGCATCGGGTCAGGAGGAGCTCCATGCCCGCCAAAGATTTTCTTCGGATGTTTGCCTACGATGACTGGGCGAATCGCGAATGTCTCTCCGCCATGCGCGCCGCCAATTCCGTTCCCGCGGACGCCCTCGGACGCATGGCCCACATTCTTTCGGCGCAGAAGCTCTGGCTGGAACGCATCCTGAAGCAACCTCAGAGCATGCCGGTGTGGCCCAGTTTCACCCTTGACGAGTGTGCGGCATTGGCGGACGAGACGTCGTCGGCGTGGCGAAATTACCTGGCGAGAGTTGCCAACCAGTTCGCTCCCGGCTCGCTCGACGACAAAGTCGAATACCGCAACAGCAAGGGCGAACTTTGGTCGAACCGTGTGGAAGACATACTGACGCATGTGCTTTTTCACTCAACGTACCATCGCGGGCAGATCGCATTGCAAATGCGCGCTTCCGGCATAGAGCCCGCTTACACAGATTTCATCCACGCCATCCGCCAAGGATTGGTGGAGTAACGACTTGTGGAGTAACGCCGATGGAAGATCGGGGAAGCATTCTTCGTGTCTGGCTGCCGCTGCTGGCTGGCCTGTGCGCCATCTATGCCATTTTTGTATTGGGACCGGGCCCGCATGATGCCATACGGTGGTTGGGGCTCGCTCTGTGTCTGGTTGGCCTGAGCGGCGTGATCGTCGCCCGCGTCACCCTCGGCCGCTCGTTCTCAGTTCGGGCCAAAGCCACCGAACTGGTGACTGCGGGAATCTATTCGCGGATCCGGAATCCGATTTACATCTCGGGCGCGATTTTTCTCATGGGCCTGGTTCTGACCGTGCGGCGGCCCGTCCTCGCGCTGCTTTTGGTCGTCATCGTTCCGATGCAGATGCTACGTGCGCGCCGCGAAGCCGCCGTGCTCGAGGCAAAGTTCGGCGACGCCTATCGCGAATACCGCAAGCACACGTGGTTTTAGTGGAGTGACGGGCGTCTCGCCCGTCCCAGCCGGGCGGGGACGCCCGGCTCTCCACGATCGGGCTGCTATTATTTCAGCAATGAAATCGGCTTTGACGAAACTGTTCCCCGTGGTTTTCTGCCTCCTTATTCCGGCCCGCCTTCCCGCCGCCGATGAGCCCAAGCTCAGCCCGCTCCCGGTGCCGGTCTCAAACAATGCGGTTGCCATTTCGCACAAAGACGAGGGCGGAGCCCGCATTTTTTCCTTCATGGGCATTGGCCCGAAGAAGACGTGGGACGCAATCACCACCAGCGCCTACGAAATGGATCCGGGCGCCGGCAAGTGGGAGGAGAAGCGTCCAGTGCCGGGCGTGGCCGGGCGCTTGGCGGCATCGGCCGTCGCGCTTCACGATCAGGTCTTCATCTTCGGCGGCTACGTCGTCGACGCCCAGGGCGGTGAGACCACCGTCTCCGACGTGAACGTTTTTGTCCCGGTGGAGAACCGTTATTATCGCGGCAAAGACATTCCCGTGCCGGTCGATGACGCAGTGGTCGGCCTCTATCGTGACCGCTATATTTTCCTGATCGGCGGATGGTCAACGGAAAAGAACGACGCCGTCCGCAACGTGCAGATTTACGACACCGACACAGATACTTGGAAGCAGGCTACGCCGATTCCTGGTACGCCCGTGTTCGGCCATGCGGGCGCCATCCTCGGCGACACGATCGTGTACGTCGACGGTGCCTATAAGAACCCGAGCGGCTCCGGTCCCAAGTATGTCGCCTCCACCGAATGCTGGATGGGCAAGCTGCCAAGTTCGAAGAAGGGTGACATCACGAAAATTGTGTGGACCAAACTTCCAGCCCATCCCGGCAGCGCGCGCTATCGCATCGCGGCCGGGGCGGGGCCGTTGGAAAAGAAAGCAGGCCGAATCTATTTTTCCGGCGGAACCGATAACCCCTACAACTACAACGGAATCGGCTATGACGGCCAGTCGGCCGAACCGTCCCCCGTAACCTTCGCTTTTAACCTCCGTTCGCGGGCATGGGAAACAATCAGCGACAGCACTCCCGACCCCACCATGGACCATCGCGGCCTGCTCGTTACCCGCCGCGGCCTGGTCATCGTCGGCGGGATGGAAAAAGGCCAGCAGGTAACCGCCCGAGTCACGGTTGTAAAACCTGTCCACGGGAAGTAACCTTAAATGTAATCATTAGTAATTGCGCCCACCGACTCGTCCCGCGGGGCTACTGTGCCTGCGGATATCCCTTATGCTCTGCCCCGGGGTCACAACCGTGCGCCTGATCATCACGAAACCAGGTGACGCAAATCACGGCAGAGCCTCCCCTCCAGGCGTCCAATTACTACAGCCGCAATTCCTGCGGCGTCCAGTTTTTTGACAATTCTTTCCACACATAAAAATTCGGAGGCAAGCCTATGAGTGCAGTAATGGAACCGCCCAAGGGTACTGCTGCGGCGGACTATGCTAG
Source organism: Terriglobales bacterium (assembly GCA_049697355.1). Taxonomy (GTDB): domain Bacteria; phylum Acidobacteriota; class Terriglobia; order Terriglobales; family Acidobacteriaceae; genus Acidiflorens. The sequence goes on along the minus strand of JBAVVP010000569.1, from coordinate 1,969 downwards.
TCAGATTCTCAACCTCGTAAAAGCCAAGAACCCAGCCGAACCAGAATTTCACCAGGCCGTAATGGAAGTATTCGAGTCCCTGGGGCCCGTATTGCAACGCCATCCCGAGTATCAGGAAGCCAAGATCCTGGAACGTATTACCGAGCCCGAACGCGTCCTGATGTTCCGTGTCCCATGGTTTGACGACCGCGGCAAAGTGCAAGTCAATCGCGGCTTCCGCATTGAGATGAACAGCGCCATCGGCCCCTACAAGGGCGGCCTGCGCCTCCATCCCTCGGTGAACCTCGGCATTCTTAAGTTCCTGGCCTTCGAGCAGGTATTCAAAAATTCGCTCACCACGCTGCCCATGGGCGGCGGCAAGGGCGGAAGCGATTTCGATCCCAAAGGCAAAAGCGACAACGAAGTGATGCGTTTCTGCCAAAGCTTCATGACCGAACTGCAACGCCACATCGGCCCTGACACGGACGTTCCCGCCGGCGATATCGGCGTGGGCGGACGCGAGATCGGCTACATGTTCGGGCAATACAAGCGCCTGCGCAATGAATTCTCGGGCGTTCTCACCGGCAAGGGCCTGGCCTGGGGCGGTTCGCTGATTCGTCCCGAAGCCACCGGCTACGGCTGCGTGTACTTCGCCGAGGAAATGCTGAAGACCAAGAAGCAGAAGCTGGAAGGCAAGATCTGTCTGGTCTCGGGCAGCGGCAACGTCACCCAATACACCATCGAGAAGCTGCTCGACCTAGGTGCGAAGCCGGTCACCGCGTCCGATTCCGATGGCGCCATCTACGACGCCGATGGCATCGACCGCGACAAACTCGCCTTTATCATGGATCTGAAAAACAACCGCCGTGGCCGCATCAAGGACTACGCCGACAAATACAAGAAGGCCGTCTACCACCCGACCGATCGCAAGCTCGATCACAACTGGCTGTGGGCGATTAAAGCCGACTGCGCGTTCCCGAGCGCCACTCAGAATGAGATCAACGCCAAGGACGCGGCGAACCTGATAAAGAACGGCGTCAAGGTTGTCTGCGAAGGCGCCAACATGCCGAGCACCCTCGAAGCTACCAAGGCGTTCCTCGACGCGAAAATCCTCTACGGACCAGCCAAGGCCGCCAATGCCGGCGGCGTGGCCACCTCCGGACTGGAAATGTCGCAGAACAGCATGCGCCTCTCCTGGACGCGTGAAGAAGTCGACGATCGCCTGCACAAGATCATGATCGCCATCCACAAGAACTGCCACGAAACGGCCGAGAAGTACGGCACGCCCGGCAACTACGTGAACGGAGCCAACATCGCCGGCTTCCTCAAGGTCGCCAACTCGATGTTGGATCAGGGCCTGGTGTAAGGGTCGTCATAGTAACGAAGAATCGGGTGCCCCACCCTTGTCCCTGCGTTCTTTGCAGGGACAGGGTGGGGCTTTTGACTTTCAGCACGGTGTCAGCTGTTCGGCAGGCCCCTTCTCGCGCTTTTTGAGAAGTGCCCTGCCGAACCCCTGCCACCGTTCGACTCCGCGTTACGTGGCCGGAGGTCGGATCTTCATCCTATTAAACACATCCAATCCGCCATCCCCGCCCGTTCGCGCAGAGGAAGTCGGGCTGGTGGAGGATGTGATTGCGATTCCGGTGAAGTCGATCTGAGGGGCGGCGGGTGGGCCACGTCTCGCGCTTTTCGAGAAGTGGCCCTCCCGAACCGCGCAAGCGAGGCGACGACGAAATCCGGCCAAGCTGCCCTCTTCGACCACATCCCGCAACACATCTGGCAGAAACGATTCTATGATTTCAACGTCTGGACCGAACATAAACGCATCGAGAAACTCCGCTACCTGCACCGGAATCCGGTGCAGCGCGGTTTGGCGACGTCCCCGGAACTCTGGCGCTGGAGCAGCTTCCGCGCTTACTTCCTGGGCGAGGCCGGTCCGGTACGAGTCAACGAGCGGGATGCGCTCAAGATGAAGATTCGACCTCCGGCC
>JBAVVP010000568.1:0-3429 GCA_049697355.1 Terriglobales bacterium | reverse complement strand
CCTTGTACACCGGGCGCGGGCCCGTCTGCGGCATGATCATTCGCGGCGGCGGCGCACTCGGAGGCGCCGGTTTCGCGGGTGCCGAAGCTTGGATCTGCGGAGCATTACTAATCGCAGGGGGCGGTGCCGTCGGCGGAGGACTTCCAGCCTGCGGGGCAGAAGGAGTCGCAGTCGTAACTCGTGGCGGAACAGCGATCGCAGGCGGTGCTGCAGTTGCGGTCGAAGCGGCAACCGGTGGAGCGGCCGGTGGGGTCGCGGGTACTTTCGGTGGAATCACGACCACCGTCGGCGGGCGATAAGTGGCAGCTACCGAAGCTGGCGTGACCAGTTTCGGCGCCGGCGGCGCGGGCGCTTCGCTCGCGGGCTTGGAAGGTACTGCCTTCCGCGTCACGGGAGCAGTCGGGGCCGCTGCCTTTGCTTCCACGGAGGGCGGCGCCGGCGGAATTGGCGGCTTGACCGGCGGACGCGCAGCAGGATGCTCGACGGCTTCCTTTTGCTGCGTAATGGCGCGCAGCACATCTCCAGGCCGCGAGATATGCGAGAGGTCGATCTTGGTCTTGATCTCTTCTTCGCCGCGCGCGGCACGCGTGGCTTTCGCCGAACTTAGCACCGCGTCGGATCGGCCGCGGAGATGTTTGCGCACCAGTTCCGCTTCGTGATCTTCCAGAGAACTGGAGTGCGTCTTCTTCTCCGTAACGCCCACCGTGGTCAGCACGTCAAGAATTTCCTTGCTCTTGACTTCCAACTCACGGGCCAGATCGTTGATTCGAATCTTACTCATCCGACGTCGTTTCCTTTTCTTGTCCCGCGGCTCGTGTGGGGACGGGGTTTTGGCCCGTCCACCGAGCAATCTCGCGTCTCTAGGCTCGCATATCTAACCTCTCGAAAAACCCTGTGGCATCTCACTCCCCGCTGGTTTCCGGTTGACGAAGTCCGTGCATCCGGTCCGGATCGAACTCCGAACTCGCCACTCTCCCAGGTTCAACTCTGCTTGTCTTCCGGGGCTACTTCGGTCGCGGCTTCTTCCGTCGCAGACTCTTCAGAGGAAAGCTCGGCGCCTTCTTCCGCAGCCGCCGTTGCGGTGGGCTCCGTCTCAGCAGGCGCCGTTTCCAACCCGCCCTCTGCCGGCGATTCCTCGCCGACTTCTGTTCCGGCGACTGCCGCTTCGGTGGCGGCTTCTCCGGAGGTTTCCGCGTCCGCGGCGGCTACTGCCTCGCCGCCATCCACGCTGGCGAAATAATTATTGACCGCGATACTGATTTTTTCCACCGTTTTCGGGCCAATGCCTTCAATCGCTTCCAGTTGTTCCGGCGTCATATCAGCCAGCGATTCCACCGTGTTCACGCCCGCCGCCTTCAGTTTCTCGACCAGCCCCTCGCCCAGTCCCGTAACCAACTCCAGCGGAGTTACGGTTTGCGTGACCAGCGCCGACATCTGCTGCTCCACTTCCTGCCGCTTTTCTTCTTCGCTCTTGATGTCGATTTTCCAGCCCAGCAGCTTGGCCGCCAGGCGCACGTTCTGCCCTTTTTTCCCGATCGCCAGCGAGAGCTGCGTGTCGTCCACCACCACTTCCAAATGTTTGTCCGCGGCATCGACAATCGTCACCCGGCTCACTTTCGCCGGCTGCAGCGCCTTCTCCGCGAACGTAACCGGATCCTCGTGATACTCGATGATGTCGATTTTTTCTCCGCGCAACTCGCGGATGATCGACTGCACCCGCATGCCCTTCATGCCGACGCAGGCGCCGACCGCGTCCACATCTTTGTCTTTCGACAGCACCGCGATCTTCGTACGCTCGCCGGCTTCCCGCGCGATCGCCCGGATCACCACCGTGCCGTCATAAATTTCCGGAACTTCGGTCTGGAAAAGATGCTGGACTAATTCCGGAGCGGAGCGCGAAGCGATCACGCCCGGACCCTTCACCGCTTTTTCCACCCGCACGATCACGACCCGAATCCTTTCGCCCACCGCGAACGATTCCAGCCGCGACTGCTCCTTGCGTCCCATGCGCGCTTCGGCCTTGCCGATATCGAGAATCACGTCCGGCCCCTCGATCCGCTTTACGGTCGCATTCACGATCTCGTTTACGTGCCCGATGTATTCGTTGTAAACCGTGTCGCGTTCCGCCTCGCGCACTTTCTGGAAGATGACCTGCTTCGCCAGTTGCGCCGCAATCCGTCCCAGAATTCCTTCCGTCACTTTCGGGATGAGCAACTCTCCGCCCGCTTCCGCCGCCGGATCGAGTTTCCGCGCCTGTTCCACCGTCACCTGCAAGTTCGCGTCTTCCACCTGCTCCGGAGTCTCGACGATCGACTTCACCGCATAGGCATTGATCTTGCCGCTGTCCTTGTCGAGCACGGCGCGCAAGTTTTCCTGCGTCTTGTAGTACTTGCGCGTGGCCACCACAATGGCGTCCTCGACCGCGCTGACCACAATTTGCGGATCAATGCCTTTTTCGCGGCTGACCCCTTCGATGATGTTGTAGAGCTCACTTGCCATAAAAGTCAGTTCTCAGTTCTCAGTTCCCGGTTCTCAGTTTTCAGGATTCGCTCTTCCTGAGAACTGAGAACCGGGAACCGAGAACTAGATTTCAGGTACCAGATTCGCCTTTTCTACGTTCTCCAACTCAATCTCAAGGTTCGTTGCCGCGCCTTCTTTCGGACGCATCTTCTTTTGATTCTTACGCGCCGCGCTGAGATCCAGCAGCAATTTCCCGTTCTCGAAGCTTTCCAGCTTCCCTTCAAAATGCCGGTTGTTATTCACCGGCTCCCGCGTCGTTAATTTTACGCGGCATCCGCGGAAGCGCTCAAAATCCGCCGCCTTGGTCAGCTTGCGATCCAGTCCCGGAGAGGAAACCTCCAGCACATACGATCCCCCGGGCACCGCATCCTCAACGTCGACGATCGTTCCAAACTCGCGGCTAAAATTCGCGCAATCCTCGTGCGTCACGCCATCCGGACGATGCGCCGCGGGAGCCGCTCCCGGTCGATCAATAAAGATGCGCACCATGCGGTGCTTACCCGACCCGCACACCTCCACTTCGACCACTTCCAGCCCACCCGAGCCTGCCACGCGCTCGGCAATCTGCCGGACCTTATCCAGATCAAGAGCCATGTTTTCAACAAGCTACGCCAGAATCGCCGATCCGATCATTGCAGTAAATCGCCCAGTAAATCGCCCCGCAAGTCGGCCCAAACTAAAAAGTGGGCTTTCGCCCACTGGTGTGCTTCGACAATCCTGGCACTACGACACAACAGTATTCATCGCTAACTATACGCCGCCCCTATGGAAAACACAAACCTGTGTACTCGTCCAGTAGATGGGTGACACTTTCATTCCTTCCGTTGAGATGAGTTCAGCCTGAGGAACTGGAGCGGGGTTAGATAGCCCAGGGCCTGATGAGGGCGGACGGTATTGTAGATCTTTTCC
>JBAVVP010000567.1:0-15250 GCA_049697355.1 Terriglobales bacterium | reverse complement strand
AAGCGCAGTAATGCGTGTAGCTTACCTGTACTAATCGCCCGTTCGGCTTGACCATAAAATTTACTCGGTGCAGAAACAGCCGTCAGCACTCAGCTATCAGCTTTCAGTTCGAAACTGTTCGAAAGCGATAGCGTCCTCAGACCGCGTCAGAAACCGGACGCGACTGACGATCAGTACTGACGACTGGCGCCGACGAAAACGCCAAGTAGCAGAGACGGGGCTTGCCCCGTCTCACCCAATCTATTCAGTTGTGAGGCTTCGTCCTCAAGCTCTTTGAAAGATTGCAGCAAAGATCCGCTGACGAGACGCCAGAAAGTCGACATCGCCCGGATCAAGCTAATAGCCAAGAGCTAATAGCTAAAAGCTGCTCCAAGTTGTCGGTGATCTTACCGCGGGGGTTCCACCCGTTCCCATCCCGAACACGGAAGTTAAGCCCCGCTGGGCCGATGGTACTGCACGCGAAAGTGTGTGGGAGAGTAGGTCGTTGCCGGCATAAATAAAGGCCACGTTCTTAATTGAGCGTGGCCTTTTCCGCTGAGTGGTCATAAACTGTCATGCCTGCGGCCGGTAGTTTGCTGAAGTTCTCCTTTTAGCCGGCGTCCATTGCCTCCATCCCACTTTCGACCTGTTCTTTGTATTCCTTTGCAATTTCCAAAAACGGTAAGACCCTCGAAAGACTCCCCAGTATGCTATTCATCGACTTGAAGACTGGACGGCACAAGCAAACCCACCACGGTTCTCTTGCCGACTCGATGAGAGTGATGATTGGTCTGTCTTGCGCTTCGCTGAATGCACGCCGCGCGAGTCCGACGTGCTCGTCCAGTACTGCCTTCTTGAATTTGAGCATGTCGCCCGTGAGGCCCACACCTTTGTAGGGCGCTGTGCAACTTTGCATAGTCAGCTTCTATCATCACCCTCGCGTCCGCGAAACATTTCTCGATCTGACCCCACGGACCCGGGAAGTAATCCCGAAGATGGGAAGGAAGGATAAACTTGCGTTCGTGGACGAATGGGCGGGTGGCCCACCTCCAACCAGTAAGACCGCGCCAGTTAATGTCGGCACCATAAACAACCGTGGGTGCCCCACGTCTCGCGATTTTCGAGACGTGGGATTTCCTACCGCCTGCAGCGCGTTCTTGACTGGCCGAAGAGCCTTTTCATCACGCCCTTCGCCATCAAAACTGATTGACTTAAGAACCACCGAGCGTGAAGATAGAAATCTGACTGGGGCAGTTTCGAGATGTGTCCGTCCACCAAGACGCACCTCGAAGCTGCCCCAAAACCATTTTCAGCGCTCATTGACAACATAACTCGTTGATTCTGGAAGACTCTACCCGCAAGTCCTTTAAACCCAAAGACCTGGCGGGAATTGCCTCCTAAGTATTTGATTCCATTAGACCCGTGAGGGGAGGGGGTGCCCCCTCCCATACCAAACTCAGGGTATAATTCCCAGCCGAAAGCCATAGGAGGAGTCAACATGGCCAAGACCAAGCAGTTCACAATTTCGGTTGCGAATCGTCCGGGGACAGTTGCCGAGATCGCTCGCACGCTGGGGAACGCCAAGGTAAACATTCTCGCTCTCCTCGGTACAGCGCAAGGGACAACGGGAACGGTGGAACTGATCGTCGAGGATGGACGGCGAGCCAAGAAAGCGCTCGACGAGGCCCGACTTACTTACCAGGAAACCACCGCCGAGGAGCACGAGTTACCCAACAAGCCCGGCGCGCTCGCGGAGTGTCTAGATCGACTCGCCGCGAAGGGCGTCAACTTGAATTCAATCCACGCCACTGCTGCGAAAGGCGGGAGAAAAGCGGTGGTGGTCTATACCGTTGCGGCAGAAGAGAAAGTGGCCGCAGCCTAGGTTCGAGAGTGGTTGCGTTCGATAAGTTGGGGCGGACAGGAATGTCCGCCCCACACTTACATCCACTTACGCTGCCGCCTGCTGCTTGTAAGCCGGCACGAATTCTTCGGCCACGAAGGTTTCGTACGGCGTTGGAGTGGTGTTGCGGGACGATCTTGGCTCGAGCGCCCGCATGTGTCCGTTGTTGAGCGACGCGGTCATTTCGAGCAGGGTCGCCACAAAATTCTCCGACATCCCCATCTGCACCAGGACCGGCTTCATCTGCTCGTCCGGCATCTGAATATAGCCGAGTCCGGGTTTGCCGATGCCGTCGCCGATGATGGCCGCAACTTCGGCATAGTCGAGATCGCGCTCTCCCAGGAGTTCCCGGGTTTGCTTGCCACGGAAATCAAGCTTCAGAAGCGCATCGGCCGCTGCGGCTCCAATGTCGCGCGTGGCGATCATGGGAACTTTCAGGTCGGGACGAAGCGGGCCAGCGACGCTGCCTGTCATGCGAATGGCGCCCACTTGCGGCAGCGTGTTCTCCATGAAATATCCGGCACGCAAGTGGAGAATGTTGGTGCCATCGACCTGGTTGAGTTTTTGTTCCAGGTTATGGAGACCGAGAACCGGCCCTGTGCCGCTGGCCTTGTCGGCTCCGATGCTGCTGAGCGAAACCACGTTCTTGACTCCGGCGTGTCGAATGGCAGTCGCGATCGCGTCGCCGGCGCGCTCTGAATAGGACTGGAAATCGTTGCTGCTGGGGTTGGGGGGAATCATGACGTAGGCCGTTTCGGCGCCCATGAACGCCTTGGTCAGGGCCCGCGTGTCGGTGACGTCACCGATAAAGATCTCCGCGCCTTCGGCCGCCAGAGGCTGCAACCGAGCCGCGTTTCTGCCGACGACACGAACTTTCTGCCCGCGGGCAAGAAGGTTCTTCGCCACTACGTGTCCAGTGTTGCCGCTTGCTCCAAGAACTACGTACATACAGACCTCCATGATTTGGATTGGATGCCGGCGCGGGCGGATGGACTCTAGTCGGAAGGGCAACTCGTGTCAGCGGGCGGGATCGCCCGGGGAAACCCACATCGCAACACGCTCCCAGCGGTGTTATCCTAAGCGAGACCACGCCGCAGGGGCTTTAACCTCCTCATGTTCAATCCAGAGACGTCCAATCCAAGCAACTCCGAACCAACCATGTCACCAACTATGTCCGATGCAAACGCTCCCCAGCCGTCCGCCCCGGAGCCTACGGTCGCCGACGAACCGGTCGAGTCCTTTAAGGATATCTTTTCCGAGTACGAGCACAGCCATTCTCGCAAGAAGGAGCCCGGCTCTCAGGGCCGCGAAGCAACGGTGATCGCCGTTACGGCCGACTCCATCGTTCTCGATATCGGATACAAGACCGAAGGCGTTCTGCCGCTCACGGCCTTCCCGGCCGGCGAGCCGCCGAAGCCCGGCGACAAAGTGCAGGTCACCATCAAGGGACGCGATCCCGAAGGCTACTACGAACTGACCCGCGGCAAGGTCGAGCGCCCGACTGACTGGGAGTCGCTGGAGAAAGCCTTTGCCGAAAAGTCGACGATTGTCGGCACCGTGACCGGCGTGGTCAAGGGCGGCTTGAGCGTGGATATCGGAGTGCGAGCCTTCATGCCCGCGTCGCGCAGCGGAACCCACGACGCCTCGGAACTGGAGAAGCTGGTCGAGCAGGAAATCCGCTGCCGCATCATCAAACTCGACGTGGCCGAGGAAGACGTGGTGGTAGATCGCCGCGCCATTGCCGAAGACGAAGAACGTGCCGGCAAAGAGCGCCGCTTTTCGGAACTCAAGGAAGGCGACACCGTGCAGGGCGAGGTCCGCGGCTTGACCGATTACGGCGCGTTCGTCGATATCGGCGGCGCGGACGCGCTGCTTCACGTTGGCGAAATTTCATGGCGCCGCATCAACAAGCCGTCCGACGTGCTTTCCGTGGGCCAGCGCATCGAAGCCAGGATTATCAAGATCGACGCGGACAAGCATCGCATAGCGATCAGCCTGAAGCAGCTCCAGCCGCATCCCTGGGACGCTGTGGCCGAAAAATACAAGCCCGGAGAACGCGTGCGCGGCGCGGTGAGCCGCATCGCCGATTTTGGGGCGTTCGTCGAACTCGAGCCCGGCATTGAAGGTTTAATTCACATTTCCGAAATGTCGTGGGCCAAGCGGGTGAAAACCCCGAGCGATGTGGTCAAGCCGGGTGAAACCGTCGAAGCCGTGATTCTTGGAGTGAACGCCGCTGAGCGCCGCATCTCCCTCGGTCTGAAACAGGCGCTGGGCGATCCCTGGGCTGGGGCCGAGCAAAAATTCGCGCCGGGCACGGTGATCGAAGGCCCGGTAACTAACATCATGAAATTCGGGGCCTTCGTGCAGCTTACCGAAGGCGTTGAGGGCATGATTCACGTCAGCGAAATCAGCGCGGAGAAGCGCATCAATCATCCGCAAGAAGTGCTGCGTGTTGGAGAAGTGGTCAAGGCGCAAGTGCTGGCGCTGGATGCCGAGAAGCGCCTCATCCGCCTGAGCATGAAACAGCTGGTCCCAACCGGGCTGGATGAATATCTCGCTGAACACACAGAAGGCGATGTCGTTACGGGCCGCATGGTCGAGGTTTCCGGAGGAAGCGCCCGCGTGGAACTTGGCGAAGGCGTAGTGGCGACGTGCCGGATCCCGTCGGCAGGGTCGACTAAGGAAGACAAGCGCGTTGAGCCGAAACCATTCTCGTCATCCAAGCCCGATCTGTCATCGCTTGGATCGATGCTGCAGGCGCGCTGGAAGACGGGCGCCCCTGAAAGCGAGACTAAGCCGGAGTCCGCACGGGCCGGCCAGATCCGAAAGTTCCGCATCGCCAAGCTCGATACTGTAACAAAGAAGATCGACTTAGAGTTGGAGTAGTCGGGTAGAGACGCGCCTTGCCGCGTCTCCCGCCTCTGTGTCAGAAGCAGACGGGCAGAAGCAACGCTCCTACAGGGGAGTTATTGACGACTAACTGCCGGAGTTAGCCATCATAAGCGCGAAGAGCGCGGGCAGATAGATGATCGTAGCCCGCAGCAGGCGTCGAGCTTGCGGCTTCGATGCCGGAGCCGTCGCCGGCAATTGCGGATACGCGATTCCCAGCGACGCGCGAAGCAATGCCGCCCCCATCAGGATGGCCCCAACCAAATACACGCGTCCCGCCATGCCTAACGCCACCGGCATAACGCTTACCGGAATCAATGCTCCGGAATAGGCCAAAATCCGCCACACCGTGGACTTTCCGTCCGACTCGACCACCGGCAACATGCGTATGTCGCCCTGTGCATAGTCCTCGCGGTAAAGCCACGCGATCGAAAGAAAATGCGGAAACTGCCAGACGAACATGATGGCAAACAGGATCAGAGTCTCGACTTCGAGCTTTCCTCGGACTGCCGTCCAACCCAGCACCACCGGCATCGCTCCCGGAAACGCGCCAACGAATGTGCACACCGGAGAAACCTGTTTCAGTGGAGTGTATGCTGCCAGATACACCAGCGCAGTCAGAAATACCAAGACCCCAGTCAGTAAGTTGGCATAGGCCGCGAGATAGACAGAACCACCCAGAGTTAACCCCAGACCTGCAATAGCCGCGTGGGCCCTGGACATGCGTCCTGAAGGGACGGGGCGCGACGCGGTGCGGCGCATGCGCGCATCCACGCTCGATTCGAGCACCTCGTTCAGCGCGGCGGTGCCGCTCGAAACCAGAGCAATTCCGAGCAACGCATGGAACAACCCCAGCGACCATGACGGCACGCCCAGCCGGCGCGCGCCAAAAAAATAGCCGCACCACGCCGTAAGCACAATCAAGGTTGTAATGCGCGCCTTGGTCAGCTCAGCATAGTCGCGCAACAGGCAGAAAGATTTTTGGAACATGAACCCCACACTCGCCGTTTGCTGCCTGCCGCCCTCATCCGGCGGCTCGGTTCAAACCGGCAGTCATCGCAAAATTCCCCACGAAACAGACCGACAGTCACAAAGACGTCGTTGGCAGCAGCCGGTCGCGCCACGTCAATCACGGCCAAAGGAACAGCACATCAGGATAATACAATGCTCGCACCAAACGCGACGGCAGGCAACTGCCAGGCCTTGGGGGGATGGGCGTCTGGCCCGTTTTGCCAGGCCGCGTCCGGCCCTCCGTCCTCCTTGTAAAATGGTCGGCGATCCGGCGCCACTCAATACGATGACCTCAACCGGCGAAAGGGAGCACCTAAATACCGGCGGCGGACGTCAACCCTTGGAGATCCCAACGATATCCAACTTACAAGTGATAGAATCGCTCCATGGCAAAAACACTTATTCAATCCGTGGTTAAGCAACTGCAACAGGAACGGGCGCGACTTGAAAATGAACTCCACCGCGTAACCGCTGCCCTAACTACCTTTGGGAAGGTCTTCCTGCAGGGCAGCAAGCGCCGGCCCGTCGCAATTCGCAGGAAGCGAACGATTTCCGCCGCAGGACGCAGGAGAATTGCAGCCGCGCAGAGAGCGCGATGGGCAAAGGTTAGGGCAGCCAAGAAGAAGTAACTACCCGGGTCCTTTGTGCCCAACCAGGGGGCCTCAGTTTGCGACCTCCCTCACTACTCCTCCGACAAACTCAGCAAACTCCCGGACGTCTTCTTCAGTCGTGTCGAATGAACACATCCATCGCACCACCGACTCCTCTTCGCTCCACACGTAGAAGAAGTACCGGTCCTGTATCTTCTGAATTGCCTTCCGCGGAATCTGCGCAAACACCCCGTTCGCCTCCACGGGATACACAATCCTGACTCGTGGAATCTTCTTCACTTGCTGCTCCAGCAGTCGTGCCATGCGGTTGGCATGCTCCGCGTTCCGCCGCCAAAGATCGTTGGTCAGCAGCGCCTCCATCTGCGCCGACATGTAGCGCATCTTCGACGCCAACTGCATCCCCTGCTTGCGCACAAACAAAAAATCCTCGGCCAGTTCCGGGCGAAAGAACACCACCGCCTCCACGCCCATCAACCCGTTCTTCGTCCCGCCGAACGAAAGAGCATCGACTCCGAGATCGCGCGTTGCCTGCCTTAGAGTCAGTTGCTGCGCCGCCGCTGCGTTTGAAATCCGCGCCCCGTCCATGTGCAAAAACATCTTGCGTTCATGGGCAAACCGCGCCAGCGCCTCGATTTCCGCCGGCTGGTATACCGTCCCCATCTCGGTCGCTTGCGTGATCGAAATCACCCGCGGTTGCACGTGATGCTGGTCGCCAATTCCGTGATACGCACGGGCTACGGTGTCCACCGTCAGCTTGCCGCCCGGCGCTGTTAGAGGCACCAGTTTGCAGCCCGTAAACTTTTCCGGCGCGCCACATTCATCCGTATAAATATGAGAAAGTTCCGGACACAGCACCGCATGAAAGGGCCGCGCCAGCGCCTGTAAACTGAGCACGTTCGCCGCCGTCCCATTGAAAACGAAGAAGACCGCTACGTCGGCGCCAAATTGTTCGCGGAATTTTTCTTTCGCCGATTCCGTGTGCGGATCGTCCCCATACCCCACCACATGCCCCTGGTTCGCGCGCCGGATCGCCTCCAGCGCCTCGGGATGCACCGCCGCGTTGTTGTCGCTCGCAAAACTCCGGCTCGGTTTCATGACCCAACAATTTAGCAGAACTCGAAATTCTAGGGAGTGTTCCCAGCCATACCCTCAATCCACATTTATGGTCTAGTATGGGTTTTGCAATTGCGTGTCGAAGCCAAAGCCCGAGAGGGTTCGCTGAGAATTTAAAGACCAAGAGTAAAGAGCTACAGCAACGCTATGTCTCGATTCTTTGCAACCATGTCATGCGTGATTTTGCCCGGCGCTCTGCTATCCGCGCTTCTTCTCACGGCGGCCTGCAGCAACAGCAAAGGAGCCAAGGCCGCTGCCCCGCAGGCCATGCCGGTCAAGGTCCAAACCGCGAAAGCTCAAAAAGTCGACGACACCACCGACTATGTCGCCACCTTGAAGTCCCGCGACTCGGCCGTGGTTATGCCGCAGGTCGAAGGCATCATCACACAGATCTTCGTGCGCTCCGGCGAGCGTGTCGCCGACGGCGCTCCTATGATGCAGATCGATCCCGCCAAGCAGCAGGCCACGGTCAAAAGTCAGGAGGACGCGCGCGCCGCCCAGGTCGCCCAGGTCAAGTGGGCCGAGCAGAATTACGGCCGTGTGAGCGGGCTCGCCAACGCCGGCGTGGTCAGTAAGCAGGATCTCGACCAGGCGCGCGCGACTCTCGACGCTGCCCAGGCGCAACTGCGCTCGCTCGATGCCCAGGTCCGCGAGCAGCAAGTCCAGTTGCACTACTACCAGGTAGTCGCCCCGCGCGCCGGCATGGTCGGGGATATTCCCGTCCGCGTTGGCGACCGCGTCCTCACCACTACCACGCTCGCCACCGTCGATCGCCCCGGCGGCCTTGAAGCCTACATCTATATTCCCATCGAGAGGTCCGCCCAGCTCAAGATGAACATTCCCGTCCAGATCGTCGACGCCTCGGGCGCGCCGCTGGCCGCCAGCCGGATCACCTTCATCTCGCCACAGGTGGACACCGCCACGCAAACCGTGCTGGCCAAAGCCCAGATCGCTAACTCGAACGACACCCTGCGCACCGCCCAGTTTATTCGCGCCCGTGTGGTCTGGGGCAGCCAGGAAAGGCCGGTTGTTCCGGTCGTGGCTGTGTCGCGAATCGGCGGTCTCTATTTCGCTTTCGTTGCCGAGTCTGACCAGAAGGGCGGATACGTGGTCCACCAGAAGCCGCTCCAGATCGGCCAAATCGTAGGCAATAACTACGTCGTCCTCGATGGCGTAAAGCCTGGAGACAAAGTGGTCGTTTCCGGCACCCAGTTTCTAATCGATGGCGTACCCGTGGTCCCGCAAGAAAGCAGCAGCTGAGAGTCCAAAGAAACGTTCTCGTAAGCTCAGACAAATGGCAAGCAGCGCGCACCAAAAGACTGAGAACTGACAACTGAGAACTGACAACTTTTCTAATGGTCGACTTTTTTATTCATCGCCCGGTCTTCTCCACCGTCTGCGCCCTGCTCATTATTCTCGCCGGCGCGGTTTGTATTCCCACGCTGCCCATCGCACAATTCCCGGACCTCGCGCCGCCGCAAGTCGGCGTCACCGCCGTCTATACCGGAGCCAGCGCCCAGACCGTCGAGTCCGCTGTCACTACACCCCTCGAGGAGCAGATCAACGGCGCTGAGGGCATGAAGTACATCACCTCTTCCAGCGACAACAACGGCGTCAGCTCGATCACGGCCACTTTCGACCTAACCCGCGATCCCGACCTCGCTTCGGTAGACATCCAGAACCGCGTTAACACGGCGCAAGGCCGTCTCCCGAACGCGGTGAAGCAAGTTGGAGTTACGGTCGCCAAGACCTCACAGAACTTCGTCTTCGGAGCCGCCGTCTTCTCGCCCGATGGCCGCTATTCGACGCTCTTCATCAGCAACTACCTGGATGTCTATGTCCGCGACAGCCTCAAGCGCGTTTCCGGCGTCGCCGATGTCTTCATCTTTGGCGAGCGCAAATACTCCATGCGCCTGTGGCTCGATCCGGTGCGCATGGCCGGCCGCAGTCTAACCGCCGACGATGTGGTGAGCGCTCTCGGGGAGCAGAATGTCGAAGTCGCCGCCGGGCAAGTCGGCTCTCAGCCCGCCGTTCCCGGCCAGCAGTTTCAGATCAGCGTCCGCGCCATCGGCCGTCTTTCTGAAGCCACTCAATTCGATGACATCATCCTGAAGAGCAATGCCGATGGCACGCTCGTCCGCCTGCGCGATGTGGGTCACGCCGAGCTCGGCGCCGAAGACTACAGCTCTGATCTCGATTACAGCGGGCACGAGTCCGTTGGCATCGGCGTCACCCAGCTCTCCACCGCCAATGCCCTCGACGTGGATCGCCGCTGCATCGCGGAACTCGAACGCCTTTCCAAGCGCTTTCCGCCGGGCATTAAGTATGAGCTTGCCTTCGACACCACCGACGCCGTCGGCGAATCCATCCGCGACGTACTTTTTACGGTGGGTTCTGCGATCCTACTGGTCATCCTGGTGATCTTCATTTTTCTCGGCGACTGGAGGACTACGATAATTCACTTCATCGCCACCCCAGTTTCGCTCATCGGGACATTTACTTTCGTAAAGCTACTTGGCTTTTCCATCAACACCCTCACGCTTTTCGGCATCACTCTCGCGACGGGGCTGGTTGTCGATGACGTGATTGTCGTGATTGAAAACATCGAGCGGCACCTGCAAGAGGGCGAGCCCAGCCCGACTAAAGCCGCCTCTGGCGCTATGAAAGAAGTCACGGGCGCGGTTATCGCCACCTCGCTCGTGCTCATCGCTGTATTCGTGCCGGTTGCATTCTTCCCTGGGACCACGGGAATTCTCTTCCGCCAGTTCGCGCTCACCATCGCCTTTTCCATTGCCATCTCCGCCTTCAACGCTTTGACCCTGTCGCCTGCGCTCGCAACGCTGCTGCTTGGCCGCCAGCACGGCGAAAAGAATTGGTTCTTCCAGCGCGTCGATCGCATTCTAGCCGCGGTTACTCATGGCTACGTTCGCGCGCTCCGCGCCTTCCTGCGTTTCGAAGTGGTCGCTCTGATTCTTTTTGTGGCCGGGCTCGGTCTCGCCTACTTCGTCTTTGGGAAAGTACCGCGAGGCTTCGTGCCCACCGAAGACCAGGGGTACCTTATCGTCGCCATCCAGGCGCCCACCGGAGCTTCGCTCGAATACACGCGGAAAATCGGCCTGCAGGTGAACGCCATCGCCAGGAGTTTTCCTGAGATCGAGAACACTTTCTCGGTCGCCGGCTTCAGCTTCGGAGGCAGCGCTCCCAACGCCGGCTTGGTCTTCCTGTCGCTCCGGCCGTATGCGCAGCGCAAGGGACGCGAACATTCCGCCGCCGCAGTCATCAATCGGCTGCGCGGACCCTTTTTCGGAATTTCGGGCGCCATCGTGATCCCCTTCGAACCGCCCGCCGTGCAGGGTCTCGGCCAGTTCGGCGGATTTCAGTTCGAACTTCTCGATCAGGGCAATCACACCCTTCAGGATCTCGACAAAGTCACCCACGACCTGACTCGCGCTGGCGGCGAGCGCAAGGAACAAGACCTCGCCGGACTATTCACCAGCTACACGGCAAGCGATCCGCAGTATGTCATCACCATCGATCGCGAAAAGGCCAAGAGCCTGCACATCCCGCTCAGCCAAATCACCGACACTCTCAGCGTTTACATGGGTTCGGCCTACATCAACGATTTCGATTTCAATCACCGTTCCTATCGCGTGTATGTGCAGGCCGACAAACAATTCCGCTCCCACCCGCAGGACATCGGCCAGTACTATGTCCGCTCCGATTCCGGCGCCATGATCCCGCTCGAGAATTTCGTCGTCGTCAGCCAGACCGCCGCTCCGCAAGTCATCAGCCACTACAACCTCTTCCGCTCCACGGAAATCAACGGCTCCGCTGCCCCCGGCTTCAGTTCCGGACAGGCGATCGCTGCGATGGAGCAGCTCTCCGCGAAAATCTTGCCCCAGGGCTACACCTACGAATGGTCGGGAATTTCGCTCGAAGAGTTGGCGTCTGGATCAACCACGCTCATCCTGTTCGGCCTGGGAACGCTGGTCGTCTATCTCACGCTCTCGGCGCAGTATGAAAGCTTCGTTCTCCCTTTTATTATTCTGCTCGCCGTGCCCATGGCGTTGCTGGGCGCGCTTTCCGCGCAGTGGATTCGCGGCCAGCAGAATGACGTCTACTGCCAGGTCGGCCTGGTCATGCTCGTCGGCCTCGCCTCCAAGAATGCGATCCTGATCGTGGAGTTCGCCGAGCAACTGCGCGAACGCGGCATGACCATTCTCGAAGCCGCCGTTGAAGCCGCCCGCATCCGCCTGCGCCCGATTCTCATGACATCGATCGCCTTCATTCTCGGCGTTGTCCCCCTGGTCGCCGCCAGTGGGGCGGGAGAGAACGGACGCCACTCCGTAGGCACCACCGTCTTCGGCGGCATGATCATGAGCACCATCCTCAACTTGTTCTTTATCCCCGTGCTCTATCTCCTGATCGAAGGCTTTAGAGAGCGACGCAGAAAGGCGTCCGGGGTTGTGTAGGGACAGCCGCCCTCGGCTGTCCAATTGTGGGGACGGGCGCGCGCCCGTCCAGCCGAGCGCGCTCGGCAGTGGCCTGCAGTCACAACACGCTGAATTCGCTGTAGAATAGGCGGACAGTGTGCTGGTTCCCCAGGTGCAACTCCCAGCTCTTTCAGTTTTGACAAGTGTGAAGAAGTTCACGGGCTCTCACCATGTCGCAAAACATTTTGCGTGAGGTCAAACACATGAAGAAATTGCTGCTCGCAGTGCTCACTCTCCCACTGATTTTCTCGATAGCGGTCCTCGCCAGTGCCGCTATCCAGGACAACCAACCCGCTGGCGCGCTCAGTCAGAAGAGCATCGACCGCATCATTCGCGAAGTCCATCACGAACTCGTGATGCTTCCTTTTTACGGGGTGTTTGACAACCTCGCCTACAAGGTCGACCCGGATGGGTCGGTGACCCTGATCGGCCAAGTCGTGCGTCCCACGCTCAAGTCCGACGCCGAAAATGTGGTCAAGCGCATTGAAGGTGTGGAGAAAGTCGTCAACAATATCGAGGTCCTGCCGACCTCTGGCAACGACGACCGCATCCGCCGTGCTACCTACCGCGCCATCTACGGCAACAGCGTTCTGAGTCAGTACCAGTTGCGTGCCGTTCCGCCCATTCATATCATCGTCAAGAACGGACACGTCACACTCGAAGGCGCAGTCGCCCGCCAGATGGATAAGCAAATCGCCGGCGTGCAGGCCAACGGCGTCCACGGCGTATTCTCAGTGACCAACAACCTGCTAGTGGACGAACCAGAGAAGAAAGAAGACAAGAAGAAGTAGAAGCACTTGGGGGGCGCCGGGTGTCCCACCCAGCGTTTCCGCCGGATTTCCGCTATGTCCCTTGTGGTTCAAGGGTTTGGCCAGGCGGGCACCGTTTGCCCGGAAGATACTTCGGATGTGACTTCGGTCACTTGGGTTCCACCGGAGAACGGGTTGTAATTCCTACAGCAAGTTCTTGATTTGGCTTGGGAGGGGCGGGCTTCGGCCGCGCTCTTCGAGGCCTGCGTCTTGATGGCTTTTGCCGCCTTGGGGACCGTTCCTCAGCGCCCAAAGCGGTTCTTGAAACACGCTTTACGAACGGGGGGTTAGTGCGTCTTCGATCGATCTCGAAGATCTGGGCCGTCGCCGTTGTCTGCCTGGTAATCGCGCAGGCGGTCGCGTCGATGCTCCTCCCGAAGTGCTATCGCCTCACCGCCATTACCGACTGGATCACCCTGGCCCTCATGCTCTCCGCCGCATTGGCCTTTGCCAGGAACGCGTTTGGCAGCGACAACCGCCGGCAACGCCTGGTGTGGATCCTTTTGGGTGTTGGTTATGCCGTCGAGGTGTGCGGCCAGATTCTGTGGATGCATTGGGAGTTGGTAGTGAAGAAAGCCCCCGCCATGAGTCTGGGGGATGCCTGCATTTTTCTCGCGTGGACGGCCGTGATTATGGGCTTTGCGCTGCGCCCGCACGTGGAGCCGACTCCGCAACATCAGCGCCTGGGAACGTTTGACCTGCTCTTGCTTTTGTTGGCGGGGTTGTACCTGTACCTGTTTCTCGTGATCCCGTGGCAGTACCTGGCTCCTGAGCCCCAGTCTTATAACCCGGCCTACACGTTTCTCGCACTGGCCGAGGACGTGATCTTGCTTTCCATCGTCGTGCTCGGCTGGCGCCACAGTTCGGGACGATGGCGGCATTTCTATGCTCTGCTTTCGGCCATCGTCGCCTTCGACACCGTCTTGGAATACATCGAGGACACGCTCCCCGATGCCGTTTCCTTCAGCGGCGGTTGGTACGATGCCGCGACGGCGGCCGCTATCGCCGGCATGACGCTGGCGGCTCTGATGGTGTACCGTCTGGAACCCGTGTCGGAGCGCGAAGATCCCGACAGCGAACGATACTGGCGGTGGGCTTCGCGTCTGGCCGCTCCCTTCACCCTCGTCCTGCCCTTTCTGGCGGCGTGGTCGTTCCTGGATCGCAGTCTCCCAGTCCCGGTGTGGCAATTCCGCGTTTTCCTGTCGCTGGCCGCGGTGGTGGTGTTCGCTTCTGTCGGCATAGTGAAACAGGCCCGCCTGGAAAAGGAACTGGCCAATGCCAATCGGGAGTTGCTCGACGCTTCCCTCACCGACCTGCTTACCGGTGTTCGCAACCGGAGGTTCTTCACCAGTTCGATCGAAGCCGACGTGCAGCAGGTGCTGCGCTCGTTTGCCGACTATTCCTCCAGCGACCTTCGCAATCGCGATCTGGTTTTCTATCTGATCGACATCGATCACTTCAAGAAGGTCAATGACCAGTTCGGCCACAAGATTGGAGATCAGGTGCTGGCCGAAGTCGCGGGCCGCATCAATTCTGCCGCCCGCCTTTCCGATGCCGTCATCCGCTGGGGCGGCGAGGAATTTCTCCTTCTATCGCGCTATACCGACCGTAAAGAAGCCCACATTCTCGCCAATCGCATTCTCGATTCGGTCGGATCGAAGCCTTATCGCGTGGAAGGCAGCAAAGCGGATCTACGCATCACCTGTTCTCTCGGTTGGGCGGTTTTTCCCTGGACCGAGAGCGATCCCAAACTCGTGTCTCACGACCAGATACTCGTGTTAGCCGACTTTGCCCTTTACCAGGCCAAGGGTTCGGGAAGAAATCGGGCGGTGGGTTTACTGCCCGCGGGCCAAACCGTCCGGGCCGGAATCGTCGCCCCCACCATCTACATCAACGGAATTCCAGCCTCTCCTGTAACCACGCCGGGCCCGTCCCTCGATTCGATCTCCACCCCAGGCCCAACCACACCTTCCGCTAACACCGCTGCCGCCTCCGCCACCTGATCTTGGTAGCGCAGCAGTCTACCCGCACTCTCCCGGCACCCGCACCCGAATCGTATGCGGCACGTTTCGCAACTTCTCCAGCAATTCCTCGTCGCAAGCTCGATTGATGTCGTAAATCGCATATCCCAGCTGCCCGCGAGTATCCAGCACCTGCCGGTCGATATTGATCCCGCGATCCGCCAGAATGTCGTTAATCGCGCGCAAGATTCCCGGCACATTGCGGTGGATGTGCGTGAGCCGGTGCGATCCCGACACAGAGTCCCGGTCTCCGTTCGTGTCCTGGCTCGGCTCAATGTCCAGATGGCAATTCGGCAGGTTCACGCTCAGCAGCGAATTGCCGGTCTTGAAGTAATCGATCATCCGCGCCGAAACAAAGTTCCCGATATTCTCCTGCGCCTCCTCCGTGCTCCCGCCAATGTGAGGAGTCAAAATCACATTGGGC
>JBAVVP010000566.1:0-6348 GCA_049697355.1 Terriglobales bacterium | reverse complement strand
GGTCAGTATTAAAGTCGAAGCCTGCGGCATCTGCCACAGCGACGCGCTGGTAAAGGAAGGCCATTGGCCTGGCATCCAGTATCCACGCGTCCCCGGCCACGAAATCGCCGGCCGCATCGACGCCGTTGGCGCCGGCGTCGCCAACTGGAAGCCCGGCCAGCGCGTAGGCGTCGGATGGCACGGCGGCCATTGTTTCACCTGCGATCCCTGCCGCCGCGGCGACTTCATCAACTGCCAGAACGAAAAAATCACCGGCATCAGCCACGATGGCGGTTACCAGGAATACATGCTCGCGCCCGCCGAAGCCGTCGCCGCCATCCCCGACGACTTGGACGCCGCCGAGGCCGCCCCGCTGCTTTGTGCCGGCATCACCGTGTTCAATGCGCTGCGCAATTCGGGCGCGCGCGCTGGCGACCTGGTCGCCGTTCAAGGCATCGGCGGACTTGGCCATCTGGGAATTCAGTATGCGCGGCAGATGGGCTTCCGCACTTTCGCCATCGGTCGAGGCAAGGACAAAGAAGCCCTGGCCAGAAAGCTCGGCGCCACGCACTACGTAGACACCGCCGCGGGCGATCCGGCCGCCGCATTGCAAACATTCGGAGGCGCCCATGTGATTCTCGCCACCGCGCCAGATTCCAAGTCTATTTCCGCCCTGGTGAACGGCCTCTCCAGCCGAGGCACCCTGCTCGTGGTCGGTGCCAGCCCAGACCCCATCACCGTTACGCCCCTCCAATTGATCCCCGGCAGCAAGTCGATCCAGGGATGGGCCTCCGGCATCGCGACCGATTCCGAAGACACGATGCAGTTCAGCACCCTGTCCGGAGTCCGTCCGATGATCGAGAAATTCCCGCTGGAAAAAGCCGCCGAAGCCTACGAACAGATGATCAGCGGCCGCGCCCGCTTTCGGGTGGTGCTGACCATGAGCACATAAACAGTGTGGGGACGGGCGCCCTCGCCCGTCCAAGCCGAGCGCAGCTCGGCTGTTGCCTGCGGTCACGGCGACTATAACTTCCTGCGCAAACACTTTGAGCCGGCCCCGAAAGGAGTCGGCTCAATTTTCCCGCCATCTGCCGAAGAGCTCTACAATAGTTCCTCCATGCATTTCGCCAGCACTTCCCTGCTCGGCCGCGTTACAGATTCCGGCAAAGTCGCCAGCGGCTGATCGGTAACGTTAAGCATGTCAATAAAGCTAGGCGCCTTCTCATTGATATAAAACACGCCGGTCAGCACTTCGCCTTTCGCGTGCGATTCCATCAACCGCGTCACCGCATGAACTTTGTCGGTCGGATCGTACGCCTCCTCCAACTTCCGCAACCGCAAGCTCGACCCGTCGTGCATGGTAACTTCAAACGTCGTCCCGGGATCGTACTCCACGTTAATCTCTTCAAACACCGGCACAAAGCTGACCTCGTGCAGCGGCTCTTCATGCGCCTGCATGTACTTATATGACTTAGTCGAGCCCTCGTGATCGTTGAAGGTGACGCACGGAGAAACCACGTCGAGCATCACCGTGCCATTGTGCGCGATGGCCGCCTTGAGCATGGTGTGAAGCTGCCGCTTATCCCCGGAAAACGACCGCCCCACAAACGTAGCTCCCAACTGAATCGCCATAGCGCAGGTATCGACCGGCGGCAGGTCGTTCACCACGCCACTCTTCAGCGTCGATCCCAAATCGGCGGTTGCCGAGAACTGGCCCTTCGTCAGGCCGTAACAACCGTTGTCTTCAATGATATAGATGATCGGCAGGTTGCGCCGCATCAGGTGGATAAACTGCCCGGCGCCGATCGAAACCGTATCGCCGTCGCCGGTCACACCCAGCGCGATTAGGTTCTTGTTCGCGAGCATTGCGCCCGTCGCGATCGAGGGCATGCGCCCATGCACGGAGTTGAAGCTGTGCGACCGGTTCATGAAATAAGCCGGACTTTTTGACGAACATCCGATACCGCTGAACTTCGCCACGCGCTCGGGCTTCACGCCCATTTCATACATCGCATCAATGATGCGTTCCGAAATCGCGTTATGCCCGCACCCGGCGCACAGCGTAGTCTTCCCGCCGCGATAGTCGATAACCTGCAATCCAATGCGGTTAACCTTCGGAGTTGGAGTAGGAGCCGCTGCCGGCGTATTAGTGGGTGTGGTCCCCATGTTACTTGCCCTCCATCATCATGAGTTCGTCAGTTACGGATCGCGCGTCCATCGGCAATCCGTGAATATGGCAGATGGACCGCAAACGCGGCGTCAATTCCGGCTTGATGTCGAGCTTCAGCAAGCTTGCCATCTGCCCGTCGCGGTTTTGCTCCACCACATACACGCGCTCGTGCCGTTCAATAAAATCATGCACCTCGCGCGTAAACGGATACGCGAGCACGCGCAGATAGTCGGTTTCGAGTTTGTGCTCTTTAGCCAATTGATCGCGCGACTCAATAATCGCCCAGTGCGACGTGCCATAAGCAAGGATCCCGACCTTCGCCTTGCCGCCGCCCATCAATTCCGGATGCGGAACGAACGACCGGGCGGTCTCGAATTTCTTGTTGATTCGCTCCATGTTGCGTTCGAAATCGTCGGGACGTTCGCTGTACTGCGCCTTCTCGTTGTGCCCGCTACCGCGCGCAAAATACGCCGCCGCCGGATGCTCCGTGCCCGGCAATGTGCGATAGCCGACGCCATCGCCATCCACATCTTGGTAGCGGGCAAAACTGCCCGCCTTCTCCAAATCCGCCTTGCTCAGCACTTTTCCGCGATCAATCGGCATATCGGGATAAGGGAACGGGTCCGACATCCAGTTATTCATCCCCAGGTCGAGGTCCGACATGACAAACACCGGAGTCTGGAACCGCTCGGCGAGATCAAAAGCATCTTGCGCCATGGTGAAGCACTCGCTGACCGAGTCCGGAAACAGCATGATGTGCTTGGTGTCGCCGTGACTGAGGAAGGCCGTGGAGAGCAAGTCGCCTTGCGAAGTCCGCGTTGGCAAGCCGGTCGAGGGCCCGACGCGTTGAATATCCCAGATCACCGCGGGAATTTCGACGTAGTAAGCCAGTCCCGTGAACTCCGCCATCAGCGAGATGCCCGGACCGGCAGTCGCAGTCATCGAGCGCGCACCCGCCCAAGCCGCACCGATCACCATGCCCACCGCCGCCAGTTCGTCTTCGGCTTGGACGATGGCAAACGTCGCTTTGCCATCCGGCCCGACGCGGTGCTCCTTCATGTAGTCAATCATCGTCTCGACCAGCGAGGACGACGGCGTGATCGGGTACCAAGTCACCACGGTACAACCGGCAAACATGCATCCTAAGGCAGCCGCGGAATTGCCGTCGACTATGATCTTGCCCGCCGTCTTATCCATGCGCTGGATGTAGTAGGGATCGCGTTTCTTCAGGTTCGCGGCGGCATAATCGTGGCCAGCCTTCGCAGCCGCCAGATTCAAGGTCGCTGCTTTTACTTTCTTAGCAAATTGCTTGCGGATTGCCTTCTCGACTTCGGCATAGTCAATCTCCAGCAGGTACGCCGCCACGCCGACGTAAATCATGTTCTTGATCAGCTTGCGCAGCTTGGCTTCCGCACCCACCGTCGCCGCGAGCTTATCGAAGGGCACGGCGTAATAAATCAAATCGCCGCGCACTTTGTCGAGCGCCAGCGGCTCGTCATAAAGCACCGCAGCACCCGGTCCGAGCGTCTTCACGTCGTCCTGCGCCGTCTCCGCATTCATCGCGATCAGGAGGTCGATCTCCTTCTTGCGCGCGATGTAGCCGTCTTTGTTGGCGCGGATGGTGAACCAGGTCGGCAGCCCGGCAATGTTCGAAGGAAACAGGTTCTTGCCCGAAATCGGCACCCCCATCTGGAAAATGCTGCGCAACAGAACTGTGTTGGAACTCTGCGACCCCGAACCATTCACCGTCGCAACCTGAATGCTCATGTCGTTCACGACACGCGCCTGCCCCAATTGGCCAGCGGACTCCTGGGGCACGACATCTGTAGTGGCCATCCTTTGTACCTTCCCTTGTCATGACCGGGCAAACCCCATTCGCCCGGAAGTCTTGCGGAGTGAAGCAGGAAAACCCTTTATTATACGCGCTCGAAGGTGGAGGGAGTTAATCAGAGCGGCAACAGGCAGAGTCACGCGGGCGCCATCCAACCACCGTATCCCGGGCAAGGTTGAGCGGCATACTCGCGCCCTGTCTTGGGGTTTAAACTTATCCGTGTGAGACAGGTCCGTCGAGGGAGGGAAATATGGCGGCCCGAGACAACGACTACACTGTCGACCCGGCGGGAAGCTGCAGTATCGCCGGATGCTTGCATCCGCATCTGGCTCAGTGCGCCCAGTGTCACCGCGAAGTCTGCGGGCATCACTCGGAGGACTGCGAATGTTGCGGCAAGATATTCTGCCCGACATGCTATACCGAGCACGCGCGCGAATTGTACAGCCAGGCCGCCCTCAGCCTTCGGGGATAATAGAACGAGGCGGGAACAATCCGGAGCACCGGAGATGGAATGACTTCTAAACTCGATTCCAGCGGCAACAGCGCTGTCGTTGGCAAACCAAACGCTGGCGCAGCCAGCTGCAAGGTGGCTCTGCTCGGCTTCGGCACGGTCGGGAGTTCCGTAGCGCGAATTCTTTGCGAGCGCTCGAACACCCACCTGCGCCTGACCCACGTCCTCAATCGCAACGTGGCCCGGAAAAAGGTGGACTGGCTTCCTTCCTCGGTGCAGTGGACGGAGAAGATCGACGACATTTTGTCGTCGAACGCCGACATTGTAGTCGAGGTGATGGGCGGCCTCGATCCCAGCGAAGACTGGATCCGGCGCGCGCTCACCTCGGGCAAGTCCGTGGTCACCGCCAACAAACAGTTGATCGCGCATTGCGGCCCGGAATTGATCGGCCTAGCCCGCCAAATGAAACGGCAAATCCACTTTGGCGCGTCGGTAGCGGGCGGCGTGCCGGTGATTTCCGGGTTGCATGAGGGATTGGCCGGCGACGAACTGTTCAGGATCTGCGGCATCCTCAACGGCACCTGCAACTACATTCTCAGCCAGATCGAGACGAACGGCATTCCCTTCGCCACGGCTTTGCGCGAGGCGCAGAAGCTCGGTTTCGCCGAGGCCGATCCCACCGAAGACATCGAGGGTCTGGACGCGCGGGCGAAGCTCGCTATCCTGGCGCGCGTCGGACTCCATTGCAACGTCCGGCCTGAGAGCATCGTGGCGCGCTCCATCTCCGCCATCGACGCGGTTGATTTTGAATACGCGGACCAGCTGGGTTGCACGATTCGCCAGATTTCGTGGGCGGAGTTGAAAACAGAGTTGAGCACGAAGCCGAGCACGAAGCCGAGCACAGAGCCGAACCCTAAGCCGAAAGGCGGGGAACTGTTGGCCGCGGTCCAGCCGGCGCTGGTCGAACTCTCGTCGCCCTTGGCGCGCGTGGAGGGCAGCCAGAATCTGGTCATGGCAACCGGAACCTACGGCGGCCAAACGGTGTTTGGAGGCCACGGCGCAGGCGGACATCCCACCGCCGTCGCGGTCGTCTCCGACATTCTAGCCATCGCTCGCTCCCAGCAAGCCGGCATCACGATGACGGATGCCGGACAGCCCGCCGAAACAACGCCCACCGTCACCGCCGATTTCACCACCAAGCACTATCTGCGCTTTCTGGTGAAGGACCGCCCGGGCATTATCGCGAGCCTCGCCACAATTCTCTCCCACTGCGGCATCAACATCGATTCTGTGCTGCAGAAGCCAGGCTGCCCGAAATCGCATCTGCCCTTTCTGATTACGCTCGAGGAATGCAAAGCGTCGCTGGTGGAACAGGCGATGCAGCAAATCAACTCGCTCGATTTCCTGGTGCAGCCCTGTCTGCATCTGCCGATTCTGTAGCGTCTTGCGGATAACTCCGATTCTACCTTCGTCTTCGGAAGGGCGCGGCTCCAGTCGTGCCCTAAGCATTGCCTTAACAAGCCACAGGAGCACAATTATCTTCCAGCTCTTGCCGCCAGCAATAATTTGACACCCTTTTTACGCAAGCGTGACACCAGGCAAGTGCGACCTGGCCTACCTTCATCTTGCGGTGAATCCATAGCCTGAAGATGGGATCACCGACAATCATTTCCGGAGTCTAGACATGACCAAAGAGAACTCTGCCGCCACCGCCGAAGCCGCCACTCAATCCGGTGGAGACGGCCCTCAGTCGCCATCTCAGAGCGGCTTGAAGCGCCGCTCCTTCCTCAAAGGCCTCGGCGTGACCGGGGCCGCCTTGTCCGCTGGTTCGTTGCTCGCCACCGCCGCCGAAGCCTCGTCGACCAGTTCCGTCATAACCATCGGCGACGTGGCCATCCTTCGCTTCCTGGCTGCTGC
>JBAVVP010000565.1:0-4121 GCA_049697355.1 Terriglobales bacterium | reverse complement strand
GCTACCGAAACCGGCTTGCCATCTTTTTTGCCGGGCTCGAAGCGCCAGGTCTTTACGGCTTCAATCGCCTTCTCGTCCAGTCCCAAGCCCAGGGTTCGGGAAACGCGGATGTCTCGCGTCCTGCCATCCGGCCCCACGATCACGTACAGAACGCACGTCCCTTGATATTTTGCCTTCCTGGCTTCCTCGGAATACTCCGGGTCGGGATCGTAGATCTTGCGGGGAGCCGAGACTCCGCCGCCAACATGAAATACTCCACCACCGGTGCCGCCGCCACTGCCCGGGCCGTATCCAGGCCCCGATCCGGAACCAACGCCACCGCCGCTGCCGGTGCCAATGCCGCCGCCGTAGCCCGTTCCATTCGAGGGCACCGACGGCAGGCGCGACAGCGGATCGCCCAAGTCGGGCATATTGGGCTGCTGCAGGTGAATATCGGGAGGCACCACGATGGTCGGGGCGACCGCCAGCTTCGGTTGGGGGTTGCGGACCACGGCCAGGGGCGGAGTGATCTGCTGCATCGACTGCTTGGGTAGACGGCCTTGCGATGCCTGTAGTCTGTCGCGATCGCCACCGCCGCCGCCGCCGCCGCTCATGGTCTTCGAAGGCGGCAGAGGGGGAATATCCCCGGGCGCAATCAACACGACGGTTTCATTGGGCTTGGCGACCGCGATGATTCTCCGGCCCAGATAGGTACCAGCGATGATGGCCGCCAGGGCCAACACGTGGATCACGGTGGAACCGGCGACCCCGCGCCCCTTGTAGTTGTAGAAGCCCCAGATGTCGCGCACCGGGATCGGCTTCGAGGTCAGGACCAGCGGAGGTAGTTTCTTGGGAAAGAAGAATTCGTCAATGTTGCGGAACAGGGATCTCCAGATCGGTTCGTCCAGAGTCTGATTTCTCAAGAGAAGGTTCAGTTCGGGCTCTGGACCCAACACTGGTGGATTCTGCGGTGTTTCTAGTTCTGGCATATTTTCCCGAGCACTAACCCCCAAGGGCTTCGCTGAGGCGTTCGGTGCTTTAGATGCGTGAGCGCTTCTCGAAGATAGCAAAGACGTTTGCAAAAAGATCGCTTGGGTAAAACGGACGACCCTGCCCGCGCCAACGTTTCCCAGTTCGTTAGATGCGTGCAGGCTGCAATCTGCTAAAAATTGTACACGTTTTTTGTCGAGGGGAAAGGGTACTTTTCAAATTCCATCCCCGTGCCGCCAGCCAAATAGACAGTGTCCTTCCGCGCTCCCTATATAATGAAAAGATTCAATCAGTTGGGAGAATCTTGCTAGTGCCGACGGACCTGAAGTCCACCATCAATTTGCCCAAAACCGGCTTCCCCATGAAGGCGGGGCTGCCCCAGAATGAGCCCAAAATCCTGGCTCGCTGGGAGGAACAGCGGATCTACGACCGCATCCGGGAAGTCCGCAAGGGGGCGCCGACCTATGTGCTCCACGATGGACCGCCCTACGCCAACGGGCCTATCCATCTGGGCACGGCGATGAATAAATGCCTGAAGGACTTCATCGTCAAGTCGAAGAACATGGCCGGCTTCGATTCGCCCTATGTTCCGGGCTGGGACTGCCACGGACTGCCCATCGAAATTAAGGTCGACCAGATGCTCGGCGGCAAGAAGTTGCAGATGGCCGCGGTCGACGTGCGCAACGAGTGCCGCAAGTACGCGGAAAAGTTTCTCGACCTGCAGCGCTCGCAGTTCAAACGCATTGGCGTCTTTGGACGGTTCGACCAGCCCTATTCCACCATGACGCCGCAATACGAAGCGGCGGTGCTCGACATTCTTTATCGCTTTCTGGAGAACGACTTCGTCTACAAGGGATTGCGTTCGGTCTACTGGTGCGTCTTCGACGAAACGGCATTGGCGGAAGCTGAAGTCGAATACGAGAATCACACCAGCCCTACGGTGTGGGTGAAGTATCCGTTTGCGGGCGATCCGGCTTCGCTCGACGCAGCGCTGAAGGGCAAGAAAGTTTTCACCATCATCTGGACGACCACCCCCTGGACGCTGCCGGCGTCGATGGCGGTGGCGTTCCATCCGGACGAAGAATACGTGGCGCTCGAAGCTGGCCCAGGAAATAGAGACGATGTGTACGTTGTCGCCGCCCGGCTCGCGGCGGTGACCCAAGAGAAAACTGGACTGCAATCGGCGCGCGCGATCGCCCGCTTCCCTGGCCGCAAGCTGGAATATGCCGAGTTCCGGCATCCCTTCCTCGATCGCAAGGTTCTGGGCGTGCTGGCCGACTACGTCACCATGGATACGGGCACCGGCGTGGTGCACACCGCTCCCGCGCACGGCGCTGAAGATTTTGTCACCGGCCAGAAGTACAAGATCGATCCCACTTGCAACGTGGATAAAGCGGGCATTATGCGCCACGGGCTGCCGGAATACGAAGGCAAGCGCGTTTTCGATGCCAACGCTCCCATCGTCGAACTGTTGAAGACGCGCGGGGTGTTGATGCACTCCGAGAACATGGAGCACTCCTATCCTCATTGCTGGCGGTGTCACAACCCGGTGATCTTTCGCGCGACCGAGCAGTGGTTCATCGGCATGGATACGCCCATGAAGGGAAGGTCGTCGAACGGCGGAGAAACACAGGGCGAAACCATGCGCAGCCGCACCCTGGCCGAGATCGCCAAGGTGAAGTGGGATCCGGCCTGGGGCGAGGACCGCATCTCGAACATGATCGCCACGCGCCCGGACTGGTGCATCTCGCGGCAACGGGTGTGGGGCGTGCCCATCGCCGTGTTTTTGTGCGACAACTGCGGCAAACCGGTGAACGATCCGCAGATCCATCGGAAGGTAATGCAGTTCGTCGCGAAGAACGGCGCCGATGCCTGGTACACACCCGAGGCCGACGCGATTCTTGCGTCCGGCCACAAGTGCGTCCACTGCGGCGGCGCCAAGTTCAAAAAAGAAACTGACATTCTCGACGTGTGGTTCGAGTCGGGGTCGAGCCACGCTGCGGTGCTTGGGCACGAGCCTAACCTGCCTTGGCCCGCCGATCTTTATCTGGAAGGCGGCGACCAGCATCGCGGATGGTTCCATTCCTCGCTGCTTTGCGCCATGGGGTACCGAGGCAGCGCTCCCTATCGCATGGTGGCAACCAGCGGATGGACGCTCGATGAGCAAGGCCGCGCCCAGTCGAAGTCGCTCGGCAACACGGTCGATCCGGTCGAGATCGCCGACACGCTGGGCGGCGAAATCGTGCGCCTGTGGGTGGCTTCGGTCGACTTCCGCGAAGATGTCGCCTGCTCGCCGCACATCATGCAGCGGGTTGCGGGCATCTATCGCGACATTCGCAACACCTTCCGCTTCATTCTCGGAAACCTTGATGGATTCGATCCCGCGAAAGATGCGGTCGCGTTCGACCAGTTGCAGCCGATCGATCAATACATGCTGCGGCAGGCGGCGGAAGTTTCGGCGGAGGTGCGGCAGTCGTACGAAGAGTTCGCGTTTCATAAGATTTATCACCGCATCAATAATTTTTGCGGTGTGGAACTGAGCGCTTTTTACTTCGACGTATTGAAGGACCGGCTCTACACTTCGGCGCGCAAATCGGTGTCGCGGCGGGCGGCGCAAACGGCGATCTGGCGTATCGGCGAAGCGCTGGTGCGGCTGCTGGCTCCGATCATGAGCTTTACCTGCGAGGAAGTCTGGCAATATTTGCCGCCGGTCGAGGGGAGGCTGGAGAGCGTGCATCTGACGACCTTCCCGAAGGCGGCAGACGTGCTGGGCGCTGGCGAAGCTGCGATCGCGGCCGATCCGAAACAAGCGGAAGACTGGAAGGTAGTGCGCACCGTGCGCGAAACGGTGCTGAAGGCGCTCGAAGAGGCGCGCAATCAGAAACTGATCGGAGGCAATCTGCAGGCGCAGGTTACTTTGACCGCGGTTGATCCGGTGTTCTCGGTGCTGGAGCGCTTTAAGAACGACCTGCGCTACTTCTTTATTGTGTCGGCGGTCGAAGTCAAGAAGGGGTCGGGGAATGGAGACGCGCCGGTTTTGGTCGCGGTTGGCAAGGCTGCGGGACAAAAATGCGAGCGCTGTTGGAATTTTTCGACCCACGTGGGCGAGGACAAAAACTATCCGACGGTGTGCGAGCGTTGCAGCGCCGTGC
>JBAVVP010000564.1:0-4856 GCA_049697355.1 Terriglobales bacterium | reverse complement strand
TTGCCGACGCTACGGACGCGGGCGCGTCCCCAAAGGGAGAATATGCGCGCGTCGAAGACATCGCTTTCATACGTGCCTTCCGACTCGAGGCCGGGACCGAGGACGAAAACTTTCCCCAGGTTGCTGCCGCAAGCGTAGAGACCCCCGCCAGGCGCGGCGGCAAACGCGGTAATCTGTGTGGCGCTGGCTTTGACGAGATCGGTGAAATCATCCTTCTTGTTGCCGTTGATGGCGAAAATGTGGCCGCGGTTGCCGGTGCCCGCGAGCAGGCGTCCGTGCGCGTCGAAGCCAAGAGCGTAGACGAGATCTTCGTGGGAACTCCACAGGCGCGACGGGGCGCCATCGGGCGCAATGCGATAGATCTCGGAGCCGCCGGAGGCGCCGGCACCAGGAGCGGGAAAAGGCGTCGTCATCATGGGCGCGGCAGGAGTTGGGGTAACGGCGAGATTGCCGCCGGGTGCGGGAGCGTTCTGCGCTGCAGGTGCGATCATGATGCCCATTTGCGGCGTCGTGGAGCCGGGGCGCTTCTCTCCCGCAGCAGCGGCGTAAATATTGCCTGCGCCGTCGATGGCGAGGGCGGTAATTTCTTTCTTGGGCGCGCTGTAGAGAACGAACGCCTCGCCATTCGGCGCAATGCGATAGACCAGACCGCTGCCATCGGAGCCGGCAATCAGATTTCCCCTGGAATCGAGCGCAAGGACGCGGATGTGGACTTCATCGCTTTTGAAGAAAAGCGAGTGCTGGCCGTTGGCGCTGACTTTGTAAATCTCGCCGTGATCGCCGGTCGCGACATAGAGCGTGCCGCTGTTATCGAGAACCATGTCCCAGATGTACTTGGAACCAGGATCGAAATAGGGCGTGGCGCTCCAGGATGTCCGCGAGTCGCCCTTCGCACCCTTTGCCGGCGTGAGAGGCGGAGGATCGAGACGATACACCTTGCCGTCAGGCGCCGTGGCGGCATAGACGATGTCCTTCTTATCATTCTTATCGCCGTTCTTCGCGACGACCAGAGCTTGCACCTGCAATTCCTGCGGCTCGAAGATAGTCGCGATTTGGCCGTCCGGCGTAATGCGATAGACGCGCGCTGGAGATCCCGCGGCGGCGTAAACATTGCCCGCGGCATCGGAGGCGATCGACCAGATATAGGTCGAGGGCGTGGTCGCGAGCGCTTTGAAGGCCGGGGCAAGCTCGAGTCCGCCCTCGCTGCGCAGGGCGATGCCCTTGGGAGTGCCCTTGATCAATTCCTCGAATTTGGATTGCTCCCAGGTGCGAGTGCCGTCGGCGACAGCGAAGGTGGAAAGGGCGAAGCTGGAAAGAAGAAGTGTTGCCGCTAGAGCGAGCGTCTTACGAGCCAAAATTCGTACCTCAGTTAGAAAATATTTGAATTGGACGTTGTCGCTCGTGATGCTCCGGAGTCATTACTTGATGTTAATCGTCAACATCTGCGCGCCCGAGACGACGTAGTCGAGCGAATCGGTGGAGGCTTCGCTCACCGACGATTCCCCGAGCACGACCATCTCTTGCGTGCCGCGCAGGTTGTCCATGACGTTCATGATGGAGAGCGGCAGCGTCGGCATCACTTTGTCGGCGACCATGGCTTCGGGATCGGACCCGAGAAGCGAGACGTACACGCGATCATTGGAGCGCTCTTTGTTCAGCAATGCAATCGTCGGCGCCAGGCCGAGGCCACGGTTCATCATCGGCGTCCCACGGCGCATGCGGTCGAGCGTGTCCCCGTCGCTGACCAGGATGCGCAGCGTCCCTTTCGAAGTCGAAGTCGGAATCCGTATGGGAATCTGGCGCACCAGTCGCTCGCCGCGATAGGGACGAATCACGGTCTCAACCATAATCCGATCGCCGGGCCGGGCTTCGGTCACGTCGGTGCGCGAAGCTTCCAGGCGCGCCGAGCGCCGCTCGCGGACAAGATCGAAATCGAGTTTTACGCCCTGAATGTCGGGAGCGTCGAAAGGATTGCTGTAAATGCGTCCAAAGCGGTCGCCGATAGTGGCCGCGGCCAAAGCGGCGGCGGGCTGCCCGTTATCCTGCGGGGCAAACATGTTGCGCAGCGTGACGTCGGGATAGCCCTTGACGCTGAGCACGCCATTCATGCGGTACGTAATGTCTTCGCCGTAATCGTTCGTGCCGTGCAAGGCGTTGAAGACGGTGGCCATCATGGCCAGCGGGCTCAGCCGCGCGTTGTTGAGAATCTCGTAGTGGAATTCCTTGGTCGCCGCTCCATGTAGTCCTTGCGTGTGCATGGCGACGGTCACGGGAATCATCTTCGACTCCCGCCCCGGCACGCCCATAATGCCGTTCTGGCGGTCCTGCACGAACGCGCCGACGGTCTCGGTCGTGTTGACGATCTTGAACGCATTCAGGGGCGAAGGCAGCGTGGCCAGCACCGTAGCCTTGGTCATCGGCAGGTCCACTTCCCCAAACTGCAACAGCGGATGTCCGCAGGCCAGCAAGCGCTCGGGATCGACATAGGTCACGGTACAGGTGGCGGCAATATCCATATCGCCGCGAACCAGCACGGCGCTGACCGCCGAGCCCGGCTCGATCGGTTCCGGCTGCTTGCGATCGCTCGCGGAGCCAATGCCCATCACCGGAACGATGCCCGCCGCCGCGAATTGCGATCCGTAACGTTGCAAAGTTTCCTGTGAGAAGCCGTTGAACACGAGCGGCGTTTCGATCGGCTTCAGATAACTACTGTAGTTTTCCGCCGGCAAGGTTGCGTCATCGCCGGGAGTCGCGGCTGGCGCGCTCCCGCTCTGGCTCTGAGCATGGTCCGCCGGTGGATTGACGGAGGGAGCATTGACGCCGGGAGAATCGGAAGCGGGAATATTCCGGCGCGCCCCCGGACGGCGATCGAGCGCACTGATCTCCAGCATCTCCTCGATCGGCGTCACGCCCGCGATCGGTTCCTTCGAAAACTCGCCGATGCGGAAGGCCAGCGCGCCCGCCAGCTTGCCGTCGAAATAGACCGGACTTCCGCTCATGCCGGCGACTACGCCGGTATATTCCGGCTTGGTACCATGCAGACGCACCAGGATAATGTCGCCCTTGGGCCCGTTCACGTTGTGCATCACGCCCAGAACTTCCACGTCCATCGCTTCCGGCTTCACGCCCTGGAACACGGTGAGCGCCGTGCCTTTCATGCCTTCGTGAATCTGGTCAAGCGGCATGATGGCGGGAGTGACGACGGCCGGAGTAACGATGCCAGCAGTAATTGCGGCCGGTGTCGGCGTATCTTGTTTGCTAATTTTTTGCGCAGTAACCGCGAGGGAGGACGAGAAACACAAAAGGACGGCGAGTGAGCGCACAACTTTACCCATGACGAACCCCGGAGGTCGCAAATCGACCTTGCTGCCTCTAAAGACTCCGCGTGCTGTCACCAAAGGGTTTCGCCAGGGGAGGAGACGTTCTTCAGGACCCGGAAAATATCCCAACCGCAGAGTTCTTGCATCTATATTAACATAGGAAAGACCGAAAGAATCTTGAGGGTTTCCATGTTTTCCAGTGCATTTGCCGGTGAAAACCGGCTTCTGTCGGCTCTTCGTAAGCGTGTGCTCCCGGTGGCGTTTGCTCTTCTCTCCTTCTGGATGATTGCTCTCACACTCCAGGCCCAGGCTCAGACCCAGGACACGTCGCAGCAACCGCCGGCGAATCCCAACAAACAGGAGGCTCCGCCTGAAGCCGGCGGGCCGCAGAACGACGTTGGGCCGTATGTGATCCCCAAGAAGAAGAAAGAACCGCCGCCTCCCCCCCCCGAAAAACCGAAAAAGATTGAGGGCATGCCCGACTACTCGATCACCGTGCAGGTGCCGCTGGTGAACCTGGATGTGCTCGTGACCACAAAGGACGGCCAGACCATCCCGGGCCTCAGGAAAGAGAATTTCAAAATTTTCGAAGACGGCGCGCCCCAGACGATTTCCACCTTCAATCAGACTGAAGCTCCAATGACCGCAGTCCTATTGATCGAATTCGCGTCGTCGCCCCTCTTTCATCAGTTGCAACAGTATTACTATATGTATGACGCGCTGAACGCTGCCTACACCTTCGCGGGCGGCCTGAAAAAAGACGACTATGTCGCCGTGGTTTCCTACGACATGAAGCCTACAATCCTGGTTGACTTTACGCAGGATAAGGGGGCGATCAGGGGCGCGATCGATATGCTTCGCATTCCCGGCTTCAGCGAGCGCAACCTTTTCGACGCTATGTTTGATACGCTCGACCGGATTGACCGCATCGAGGGCAAGAAATACATCATCCTGGTTTCTTCCGGAGCCGACACTTTCAGCAAGCTCACGCTTGATCAGATCCTGAAGAAGGTAAAGGCGACCCACGACACGACCATTTATGCGGTGAGCATCGGCTGGAATTACCGGAACATGGTGGACTCGTACGGAATGGCCAGTGGCGCCCGCGAAGTCGGGTGGGCGCAGAATGATAATCAGCTCATGACCTTCGCCAAACTCACGGGCGGACGTGCTTATTTTCCACGCTTCGAAGGCGAACTGCCCGAAGTCTTTCATCAGATCGCCACCGATATTCGCAACCAGTACACCATCTCGTACCACCCCACTAACACTAAGCAGGACGGCACCTACCGCAAGTTGAAGGTCGAACTCCAGGCGCCGGATGGCGGTCCGCTGAAGGTCCGCGACCAGAAGGGCAAGGACGTGAAGTACATCGTGTACGCGCGGGAAGGCTACACTGCGAAGCACACGGTGGAATAACTAGAAGAAATCGGGTCATCGGGTGATCGGGTCATCGGGCGATCGAAAGTCAAAAGCAGTTGACCTTAGATGACCCGATCACCCGATGGCCCGATTTCTTCGCACTGCACGCGCCCG
>JBAVVP010000563.1:0-14041 GCA_049697355.1 Terriglobales bacterium | reverse complement strand
GACGCATTCGTCCGTCCAGCCGAGCAAAGCTCGGCAGTCTTGTCGGTAGCCTGTACGCTCGGCGTGACCATGTGCGCCGCAAAGATCTTCTCCGCCAAAGTCATCGGGCGTTTCGCAGTCGTGATCGCCGGGAGAAAAACCTTCCCCTGCATCCGCGCCACATTGAACGAAAACAACCCCCCATACTCGATCACTTGCCTAGTGATCTCGTCTTCCCCAGCAGTAAATTCGCTGAGCGCGATCTCTTCCCCGCCGCGAATGCGGTCAATCAAAGAGAAGTTGGTTGAGGTCAGCAGCCCCAGGTTCTGGCAGTTTTGTTTGTAGATGCGCTCAATATTCTCCGCAATCGCGACCTGAATCCCGGCGCACATCTCGGCATAAGGCGACTGCTCGCGACTCGATCCCTTGCCGCGCCGCTTGCCGCTAGCCGAGCACACGAAGCCGCCCTTTTTCACATCGCCGCGTCCGATCGGCAGCGTGCCGCCACACCTCAGGCCAACGTAGGGAATCTCGCCCAGCGTCCGATCAAAGTAGAAGCAGCAGTGCGCGGGAGTAATCTCGTCGGTAGAAATGTCGTCGCGGAGTCTAGGATTCTTGGCCGGAGTCTTCGTGTCCCACGGCAGATCCCAGCCCGCCAGTTGCTTTTTGATCAGCTCGGGGTCTTCGGTGAGAAATAGAATGCGCCCCCGCAGGCGCACCTTGCCGGGACGCTTTTCAATCTTGCGTTCAAGGAGAGACGAACCCACACGATTGATTGTACCGCTTGAACTGTGCCGGTGGAGCGACGGGCGTCCTCGCCCGTCCTTGGGCGGCCAAGTGGCCGGACGGGGACGCCAGGCTCTCCATTAGAATTTTCGGTCCTTCGCGTAGGCAACCGGGCTGGCCAACTCTTCTATTCCGCGGCCCGCGAAGATTTCCTGAAACTCCTGCAGGAGCGCGTCATGCACCAGCCCATTCGACGCCAACGTTTCGCGGCTAGCGATCTGGAATGCGCCACCCGAAAAGTTCGTGACCTTCCCACCCGCCTCTTCCACGATCAGCACGCCCGCCGCCGTGTCCCACGGATTAAGATTAAATTCCCAGAATCCGTCAAAGCGGCCCGACGCAACATTGCACAGATCCAGCGCGGCCGACCCGGCCCGCCTCACCCCGTGGGTGCGCAACGTGAGCTGGTGATAGAAATAAATATTCGGGTTCTTATGCCGCTTGTGGCTCGGGAAGCCCGTGGCCACCAGGCACTCCGCCAGATTCGCCGTGGCCGACACGTGAATCGCGGCGCCGTTCAGCCGCGCACCGCTGCCGAGTTGGGCAGCGAACATCTCGTCGCGAGTCGGATCGTAAATCACTCCCGCGACCCGTTGCCCCTGGCGTTCCACCGCCAGCGAAACGCAAAACACCGGAAAACCGTGCGCAAAATTCGTGGTGCCATCCAGCGGATCCACGTACCATTTGTATTCGCCGCCCGTTTCGATGCGCGCTCCCTCTTCCCCCATCACATCATGCGTCGGAAACTGGTGGCGAATCCGTTCCAGAATCAGCGCCTCCGACTTCCGATCGGCCACCGTAACCAGATCCACGTCGCCCTTGTATTCAATCTTCACGTGCTGCCGAAAGTAGTCCATGAGCAAGGTGCCAGCCTCGCGAGCCATAGCCTGCATCGGAGAGATCAAATCCAAAGATTGAAGGGATGTCATGAGAGCCAAGACTTTCTTTTTCAGGATTGAGCACGAGGCGCTGCGTACTGGGTACCGAGTACTGGCTACTTCTTCTTGCCGTCTTCCGAGATATACACAATTTCGTGCTTGAAGATGAACAGATTCGGGCCATCCTCGCGCGTAACGCGCACCATGTTCTTGTCGTAGTACTCAATCCAGCCTTGCACCACTTCGCCGTCGGCCAGTTTCAGGCTTACAACCTTCTGCTTTTCCCCCAGCGCATTCAGATAGGCTGCTTCTTCAAACGTCTCGTCCGGAGGCGGAGTGCGCTTCTTGCCAAAGTTGGAACTTCCTGGCGGTAACGGCATGTCCTCATTTTACAACGTCAAACCGCACGCTCAGGGTTCTTCGTCGAGATAATGAACGGTCCCAAAATAGATTGTCATCCTGAGCGAAGCGAAGGACCTGCTTTTTCTCGGCGCACGAGACAGCAGGTCCTCAGGATGACAAAGCTATGGGGTTTCGGGTCTATATCTGATAATCGGCGTCCTCGATGATCCGTTGCAACGATTCGGACGCTGGCTCTATTCCACCCGCACCTTCCAGTTGACGCACTCGCTCCTTCAACTTGTTGACCTCGGATGCTACCGCAGACAAGGCCTCGGAAAGAGGGTCGTTGATTTGCTTGGGGTCGATAATCACCACGCGCTTGCCTTCGCGCAAAACGATGTGTCCGGGCACGCCGACCACCGTGGAATCGTCGGGCACGTTGCGCAGCACGACCGATCCGGCGCCAATCCGGCAATTGTGCCCCACCGTAATGTTGCCGAGGATCTTCGCGCCGCTGCCCACGACGACATTGTTGAGCAGCGTGGGATGGCGCTTGCCATGCTCTTTACCGGTCCCGCCAAGAGTCACACCCTGGTAAAGCGTTACATCGTCGCCGACGACCGCTGTCTCACCAATCACCACCGCCAGGGCGTGATCAATGAAAAATCGGCGACCTAGTATGGCGCCCGGATGAATTTCGGTCCCGGTCAGGAAGCGCGCAACCTGCGACAGTAGGCGCGCCATCAACAAGAAACGACGGTTCCAGAGCCAATGACTGACGCGGTGGAACCAGATCGCGTGCAGGCCCGAGTAGCAAAGAAAAACTTCCAGCCGCGACCGCGCGGCCGGGTCGCGGTCAAGCACGGTGGTAATATCTTCGCGGATGTGCGCCAGCAGATGCGGCATGGGGCCAAACGATCAAGGTCAAGCGATCTAACCGGCTGCGAAAACAACCGACATTCGCCGCTCAGCCCCTAAAAGGGGCGTTTGACCTCGAACTACTTGCGGTATCGCTAAAGCGATACCCTGATACGAAACCTGAGTTCCTCCGCTGCCTGCTAAACATCAAACGATCCGAGATCAGGCCGGAGGAAGCGTCACGGTCGGAATCTGCAGCGCCTGGTTCCGGAGTCCTTCAAACAAGATACTACTCAGGTAGCGTTCGCCGAACGACGGCAGAACCACGACGATCAATTTCCCGGCATTTTCCGGACGCCGCGCCACCTTCAAAGCCGCCACCACCGCCGCTCCCGAAGAGATGCCGACCAGCAGACCTTCTTCCAGCGGAAGGCGCCGCGCCATCTCGATCGACTCGTCGTTGGTCACAGTGATGACCTCGTCAATGTAGTCCCGGCGCAAGATGCTGGGAATAAAACCGCCGCCGAGCCCCTGAATTTTGTGCGGCCCTGGCGGTCCGCCGGAGAGGACCGCGCTATCCGCCGGCTCCACGGCCACGGCCTTGAACGAAGGTTTCTTGGGCTTGATGTACTGGCAGACGCCGGTCAGCGTTCCGCCGGTGCCGACGCCGGAGATCAGAAAATCGACGCGCCCGTCGGTGTCTTCCCAAATCTCGGGGCCGGTGGTTTCGAAGTGAATCTTTGGATTTGCCGGGTTGTCGAACTGCTGCAGCATGTAAGCGTTCGGAGTCGAGGCCAGCAATCCCTCGGCTTTCAGGATTGCGCCCTTCATTCCCCGCGGACCCGGCGTCAGCACAATCTCGGCGCCCAGAGCGAGCAGCAGCACCCGCCGCTCCAGACTCATAGTGTCGGGCATGGTGAGGATGATCTTGTAGCCTTTCACGGCCGACACGAAGGCAAGGGCGATTCCGGTATTCCCGCTGGTCGGTTCGATCAGAACGGTCTTCCCGGGCTGAATCTTGCCGGCGCGCTCGGCATCGGCAATCATGCTCACCCCGATACGGTCTTTTACGCTGGCCAGGGGGTTCTGGCTTTCCAGCTTCGCTACGACCTCGGCCACCGCGCCCTCGGTAACCCGGTTCAGCCGCACCAGCGGCGTGTGTCCAATCAGTTCGGTTACATCCTTCGCAATTTTCATAAATTTTAGATTATCAGCCCCCCAATAAGATTCTTTCGATTGCTTGAGCCAGGTGTCAGGTGTCAGGTCTTAGGTCTTAGGAAGACCTTCGGACGATTCTGCCTTTCCTAAGACCTAAGACCTGTCCACCTAAGACCTGTCACCTCGCCCTGGCTTCCGCCGTCCCACCCGCGCCAGTACCCGCCGCACTTTCTTGGGAGAAATCGAGAGCCGCGCCGCCGCCCGCGACACTTTGCGCCCTTCCCGCTCCCACACCCGCGCGATCACAATTTCCGCAAATTCGTCGCTGATCTGCCGGAACGTCTTCTCGCCCACCGCCCCTTGCGACCATGCCTTCAGCGCCGGATCGAGACTTCCCTTCCGCAGAATTCTCGCGCCCAGAGTCTGCAGATCCTGCCACATGTTGTTGTCGGGCTGATTCGTCCCGCACGACGCCCGCGCCAGGTCATAGGAAACGCGCGCCGCTTCCGGATTGTCGAAAAACGAATTGCACTGCGTCAATCCCTGCCACAGATGCGCATTCGCGAGCAGCAGGTGATGCTGGGTATGCTTCGCCAGATCGATCGCCTCCTGGCTGAACTCGAACGCCCGCCGCGCATGGCTCCCCGGATCGGCGCCTCCGCCGACCTCTTCCTCCACCTTCGCATTCTCGATCATGCACTCCAGAATGCGCGCCCGTCCCATCAGAATGTAGTCCTGCTTCTGTTCCGCCACTTTGTACGCCGACGCCGCTTCTTCCTCGCCGCGCTGAAAATCTCCGCCATCGAGGTGGATGTATGCGGCATTCAAGTAGACCGTCCCGACCCCGTGATGGTTGGGGCGCTGCTGGTAGATGGCACGGGCGTCGTCGAGGTGTTCGAGCGCTTCGCGGCGAAGCTGGGTCAATCGGCTGCGATAGTCATGACTGGTTCCGCTCGGCTTGCCCTCGCCGCTGGCCGGCGTCTTCCGGCGGCGCTCGGCGTCGCGGTCCACCCTTTTCTGCAACTGCAGCGCGATCCCGCGCTTGGCGAGCGCCATATTCGCCAGCGATCGCGCCAGGTTCAGGTGCCGCGGATCGCGCTTGCCATAAAAGCGAATCGCGTTCTCGAAAAACGTAATCGCCTTGTCGAAACGCCCTTCCCGGCGCGCCATCCGCCCGTAGAAGGACTGCAGGTTGCCGAGCGTCACATAGTCGTCGGTCTCGCCCAGCACACCTTCCGCCGCTTGCGAGAGGCGCACCGCCTCTTTCCATTTGCCCTGCTGAAATAAAAGCCAGCTCTCCAGCACCTGCATCACCGCCGCCATGCGCGGATGGTTTAACTCGAGCGCCAGCTCTTTTCCTTTGCCGGTATAGATCAGGGCCTCGTCGTATTCGCCGCGCCGCCGCAAGCAGCGCCCCTTCCAGTAGTAAGCGATGGCCAGCAGGAACCGGTCGTCCAGTTCTTCCTGCAAGCTCAAGACAAAATCAAAGTGAGCAATCGCCGCTTCCATCGCCTCTTCCACCATCGCCGCCATTCCCTCGGCCAGGCGCAGGCAGATGTAGTCGGCGATCGTGAATTTCGACCGTGTCCCGGGCTTCAAATGTTCAAAACGTTGCAGAAGTTCCTGGAGTGGCGGCCCGCTGAATCCGATATCCGTCCATATCGCCAGCTGCGCCAGCAGGCGGCCGGCACCTTCCTGGGAAGGATCGAGATTGGCGATCAGGTCCTCATGCGATCGAAGACACGCAATTCCGCGCTCAACCTCACGGGCGGCCACATGTTCCCGTAGCTCCGACAGGAAGCCTGCATCAATCGGCACATGGTCGGTCGGGACATGGTCGAGCGGCAGTTTGGCCGGAGTTCTGCGTGCGCCCATGCCTTGACGTTCTAGTCCAATAAACCGGAACTGGCAAGCGGCAGAAACAAGTCTTGTGCGCTAGGTCATTTTGACCCAGTGGGTCCGGATGGACAGTCCGAGTTGTCTGAAAAGCGCAATCCGGGGTCTACTGCACCTGGAGGCACACTCCGTACGCAAATTCTTGAGTGGAGATAAACCGATGACGACCTCGAATTCTTCCAACCGGCACACCAGCACCACCGACGACACGATCCTGAATGCGGCACACAGCTACAGCATTTCCGCCGCGTCGGCTCTGTACTACCCGTCGTTGATCGGGAATTCCTGGGACGACGAACTGCTGCCGTCTGGCGATTAGCCAATCAATCGGTTTGAAAATCCAAGCGAGCAGGAGTGCGTGAGGAGGCGTAAAGTCTTGAATAGGTTTGAAACCCGGGAAACCACCATGACAACCACGATGTTCGACCAACAGGTCGCGGCCGCCAGGGAATGGTTCGCCCGCCCCCGATTCGACGGGATCGTCCGTCTCTACTCCCCGCGCCAGGTGGCCGAGCAGCAAGGTACGATTTCCGGCGATTACACCGTGGCGCGACAGGCAGCGGAGGAGTTCTACACACGGTTGCAAGAGCTCTTCGAACAGCGCCGCCAGATCACAACCTTCGGTCCCTACTCGCCGGGCCAGGCGGTCATGATGAAGCGGATTGGGATGGAAGGCATTT
The DNA here is from genome assembly GCA_049697355.1 of Terriglobales bacterium. Taxonomy (GTDB): domain Bacteria; phylum Acidobacteriota; class Terriglobia; order Terriglobales; family Acidobacteriaceae; genus Acidiflorens. Next base: position 7,464 of record JBAVVP010000563.1, on the reverse strand, counting down.
ACCTGGGCGGCTGGGCGACTTCCGCCAAAGGCTCGCAGGCCGAGGATCCGGGCCCCGACCTCGCCAGCTATCCGCTAGGCCAGGTGCCAGACGAAGCCGCTGGACTGGTGCGAGCGCTTCTCACTGCCGACAAGAACCAGCACTTCGCCCGCATGAGGATGACCGAGGAACAGCGCCAGGAGACACCGGCCATCGACTATCGCCCTTTCATTATCGCCGACGCCGACACCGGCCACGGTGGAGACGCGCACGTCCGCAATCTCATCCGCCGCTTTGTCGAGGTAGGCGTCCCCGGCTATCACATCGAAGACCAGAAGCCGGGAGCGAAGAAATGCGGCCACCAGGGCGGCAAGGTGGTTGTGGCCGAGGACGAACAGATCAAGCGCCTCAACGCCGCCCGCCTGCAGCTCGACATCATGCGCGTCCCCGGCATCGTTGTCGCCCGAACCGACGCCGAGTCCGCGACCTTCATCGAGAGTCGCAGCGACGAGCGCGACCAGCCCTTTATTCTCGGCGCCACCAACGTCGATCTACCCAGTTACAAGGCCGGTTATCTGGCCATCTTGCGGAAGCTCTTCGAGTTGGGCGTCGACGAGGTCCGCGGTCACCTGCTCTTTGCCGTGTCGGAAGCCGAGTACGCGGCCGCCTTCGATTGGCTCGAGCGGACCGGTCTCATGTCCATGATTACCGAGCGCGCCCCGGCCCTCAGAAATATGTCAGCCACCGATCTCGACGCGGCGCTCGACAAAATCGACACGCGCTACGTCGAAACCTGGCAAGCCGAAGCGGGGATGAAGACCTATGGGCTGGCGGTCGCCGAGGTGTTGGAGTTCCGCGCGGCTGAGGGCGAGCGTTTCGATATGACCCTCGAGCAATGGCTGGCCTTCGCGAAACGCGCCTCCTTCTACGAGGCCCGCGAGCGCGCAAAAGCGATGGGCATCCGCGTCATCTGGGATTGCGAGCTGCCCAAAACTCCCGAAGGCTTCTATCACATCCAGGCGGGCATCGATTACGCCATCGCCAAGTCGCTGGCGGTTGCGCCCTTCGCCGACATACTCTGGATGGAAACCAAGACCGCCGATCTCGAAGACGCCGAGAAGTTTGCCCACGCCATCCACGCGCAGTATCCCGACAAGATGCTGGCCTACAACCTCTCGCCGTCGTTCAGCTGGGACACCACCGGCATGAGCGATGAGGAGATGAAGCGCTTCCCCGAGGAACTCGGCAAACTAGGTTACGTCTTCAACTTCATCACCTACGGCGGCCACCAGATCGACGGCTTGGCGGCCGAGGAGTTCGCGACCGCACTGAAGCAGGACGGAATGCTGGCGTTGGCGCGCCTGCAGCGCAAGTTCAGACTGCTGGAGTCGCCCTACCGCACGCCGCAGACTCTGGTCGGAGGCCCGCGCCTGGACGCCGCCTTAATGGCTTCGTCGGGACGCACCGCCGCGACCAAAGCGATGGGCAAGGGGTCGACGCAGTTTCAGCACCTGGTGCAGACCGAGGTCCCCACTAAGCTGTTGGAAGACTGGCTCGCGGAGTGGAGCCAGCACTGCAACTACGCCGGGAAAATCAGCGTCCGGCTGCGTCCGCATACGGCGGGTTCGGACCTGTTGGAGCTGAGCGTGCTGAGCGAGCCCAGTATGAACCAGCCCAGCGGGGAGAAGCTCGCCAACGTGATCTTCGCCTACATCCAGGATAGGCGCGGCCGCAACATCATCTCGGTTCGCGATCAGAATACCCTGGCGCCGGTGCGCAAGAAGCGCCTCATGACGGTCGCCCAACTGTTCTTGATCCACCGCTACAACGCCAGCTCGGTGCACTACGTCACCCCGACCGAGGACAACGAGCTTCAAACGCAAAGGATGAAGAGCGTGGGGATCTTCTCCGATGTGCATACCGAGATTGGCCAAATCATCGTCGCCCAAGTCAACAAGGAGCACGTCGCCGAATTGCTGAAGCCCGACCGACTGCTTCTGTTGGAGATGATCCGCAAAACGTCGCCGTCATTGCAAGGCCAGACGGCTGCTTGCGAGGAGACATCCGACGAACTGATGCCGTCGGGAGACTAGAAATCGGGTGATCGGGTCATCCTGTGATTGGATCGGGTGATCGGATCATCGAAAACCAAGAGCATTGGAACTTAGATGACCCGATGGCCCGATGACCCGATCACCCGATGATCTCTTTCGCGCTTGTCTTCGCGAAGTTGTGCTGCCGTAAAAGCGCTGCCGCACGTGCCACATCTCCAGCTTGTAAATGCGCTGGCCCCGAAGCTCGGCCCATCGTTACTCGTCTGGGGCTGGCTTGCGCGCACCGCCAGAACCAGCTCACCACCACACTGCGAACATTCACGTTTTTGCATTGCGAGACCTGATACCGGAAAACCCTAGGCACCAACCCGTACGGATACTAACTCCGGGTTACAGTGAGAGGTTTGCATGGATTTAACCGCGTCTTCCGCTGTAAATCTCCCCATCACCAGGGCCAGCTTACGGTTGGTTGTGGTCTGGATGGGCACTTTATCGACCCGCAGCACATATTGAGGGACATGAGCTCCCCCGCGGTTTACCTTCACTACAAACTTAATGTTTTTCATGGTTCCTTCCCGGTTCTATCGATCCGCCGAACACGTGGAGCCGACTGAGAAAGGTGGTAGCGTCGACTCGAAACTTCCCCTCAGAGCCACCTAAGAGGAGATAATTTTCAGATAGGCTAACTAATTAGAGGACGCGAAAGAATAAGAATAGGTACTTACTCAATCTCGATCGTAGTCTTCTGCGCTGCCATTGTCAAGTTTGTAAACCAGCCGTGGCCACTAGCTGAGCCCACCGACAGCAACGCGGAAGTTGCCTCAGGAAGGACGGGTACGCGAACCGGCAATGCTGAGCGCGATCCCGCCCGCGATCAGCACGACACTGATGACGGGCGAAACCCGCTCGCTGCGACTCGTCTGAACACCCAAGTTCGCATCTCCAATCTTGATTCCCTGCGTCTCGGTGTGAGGGATGGGCACCACCAGCGACGCGATGCCAAGCGCAATCAGGAGCAAGCCTGCGTACAGCAGTATTTTCATATCAACTCCTCGTCCTGTTGGAATTTGCGCCGCTGAGAATAGCGAGCCGGGCAGAAGCCGCCTGTTGCTTGGCGCGTGGAAGGAATTCTCATGCCGAAAAATTTGGCAGCCCGGCAGGGATTCGAACCCCGATACGCAGCTCCAGAGGCTGCAGTCCTACCGTTGAACGACCGGGCTGTTAGCAGAATTCTAAATCATTTCGCGGTGACTGCAAAACAGCCTCCTTCCCGCACGCGCGCTTCGTGCGGCACCCGCGTTACAATCTCTGGCAGCAGTGCAAAGAGTAGCAAAGGAGTCGCGATGACAACAACAATGACCGGCAGCGGAACTTTCTCCGAAACTTTCTCAGAATCCATGCCCGTTGAAACCAGCTACGCCGAGATGGCGCGCCGTCCCCTCGAGGCCGAGCAGTGCGCTCTCATCGTCGTCGACATCCAGGAGAAGTTGCTGCCGCCCATCTGGGAAAAAGAACGCTTCGTCCGCAACGCGCAGCTGTTGATTCGCCTGGCTGGAATCTTGAAGATCCCGGCGCTGGTAACGGTTCAATACGCGAAAGGCTTGGGCAACACCGTGCCCGAGGTCGCTTCCCTGCTGCCCGACAGTACGGCTATCGACAAGCTGACGTTCTCCTGCTTCGGCAGTGACGTGTTCTGCTCCTTGCTGAAGCGCCTGCCGGGCCAGCGAACAACCGCGCTGCTCTGCGGCATGGAAACTCACATCTGCGTAATGCAAACCGCGCTGGGAGCGTTGCGCGAGGGCTATCTGGTGCACGTGGCGTCGGACGCCGTCAGTTCGCGCACGGAATTAAACTGGCGGATCGGCCTGGACCGCATGAAGGCCGCCGGAGCGATTCTCTCCTCGACCGAAATGATCGTGTACGAACTGCTGCGCGCGTCGGGCACGCCCGCGTTCAAAGAACTGCTGCCTTTTCTGAAGGGCTGAAAAGATCGGTCGTTCGTCGTTCGTCGTTAGTCGTTCGTGGGTTCCCATCGACTAGCGACTAACGACCGACCCCGCCGACACTAACCCGTAGCTTCTTTCTGTTTCACCCGCACCACCGTGATCTTCGAAAACCCTTCTTCAAACGCCGGAGGCTTCAACTTGCCCGCCATCTTGCGCATGACATCTTCGGCGACCACGCGGCCGCGGCGCTGATGGCGTTCCATGCAGATCTCTACCGGCACATCGAAGAACAAGCCCTGTACATCGTAGCCGTAATCCTTCGCCAGCTTGATCCAGCTATGGCGGTCGTGAGACGTAAGGTTCGTCGCATCCACGTAATTCATGGGACGCCGCGCAATCAGCCTCGCCTTCAGCATCGAGCGCAGGTTCGAAAACACCAGATCCTGAAAGCGCTGCTCCTGCGCGTCGTCAAAAAGCAGTTCGCGCAGCAGATCGCTCGATAGCGGATGAATGTTGTGCCGCTTGAACCACGAACTCTTCCCCGATCCCGGCAACCCAATCGCCAGCACCACCGTTCCCTTGCTGGCGCGCACGGGAGCCGGCGCAACCGCAGCCGGAGCAGCCACAACCTGAGGAGGCACAACTACGGCCGGCAACATCCCGGCAACCACCGGTTCCGGCGCCGACGGTTCTGCCGCCAATAGTTCGCCTGCGGATGGTTCTTCTGCGAATGGTTCCGCAACGACTGCGCCCGTGGCCGCCGCCGCACGGGAACGCAATCCCCCGCGACCTCCACGTCCGCGACGGCGGCGAGACGTGCGCGGTTTCGGTTCCACGGCTGCGGATGCAGCCAAAGCGGACTCTGGCGCGGCCTCAGGCTCCGGCCTCGACGGGCGCTGCGACTCGGCCACTGGAGCCTTGGCGGCAACTTCTCCAGGCACAACGACCAGAGCCACCGGCTCATCGTCATAGAACCTCGGCTGCAAGGGCTCGGGGGCCTTGGTGGCTTCCTTGTTGGAGCTGTCTCCAGACTTCTTGCGACGCTTTAATCGATCGCTCATCCATTTACGCATATAGCAGCTTGTAGCACACCGGCGCATCTCGGAGCAATCTGTTCCCGTGGCAGCGGGGGTACTGGTGAGGCATCGGGCCATCGGGTGATCGGGCCATCGGTCATCTAAGTTCAAATGCCTTTGACTTTCGATGACCCGATGGTCAGATGACCCGATTGATTACAATGGCATGGCTGTCAGGATCAACCTATGAATCCAACCCATCCCGCAACTCTCCAGCTTCCCGCCGTACCGCTGACGCTGGAAGGCTACGCCACGCTTCATCAGATGATGCGCTTCCGCTGGACCGCCTGGCGCGCGCTGGCCGAGAACGCCCGTCGCGAGATCGCCGTCGAAGCCGCCAGCCTGCTCGCCAAGATGGAAGCGAATTCCGATGGCCAGTCGGCGCTGTTTTCGTTGCTGGGCCACAAAGGCGACCTGATGCTGGTCCACTTCCGCGAAAGCTTCGACCAGCTCAACCAGGCCGAACTCGATCTGGCCAGGCTCCGGCTCAACGACTTTCTTGAGCCCGCAACTTCCTATTTGTCGGTGATTGAGCTGGGCCTATACGAGTCGTCGCTCAAGACCTACAAAGCGCTCAACGATCGCGGCGTGGAACCCCACTCGGACGAATGGAAAAAGGCCATCCAGGAAACCATCGCGCGCCAGAAAGAAGCGATGAAGACGCGCCTGTTCCCGGCCATGCCCCCCAACCGCTACATCTGTTTTTATCCCATGGATCGCCGCCGCGGCGAAGATAAGAACTGGTATACGCTCCCCATGGAAGAGCGCCAGCGCCAGATGAACGAACACGGCTTGGTCGGACGCCGCTATGCTGGAGAAGTCAAACAGATCATCACCGGCTCCATCGGCTTCGATGACTGGGAGTGGGGCGTCGACCTCTTCGCCGACGATCCCCTGGTGTTCAAGAAGCTGATCTACGAAATGCGCTTTGACCAAGTGAGCGCCGTCTATGCGCTATTCGGAACTTTCTATATCGGATTGCGCTGTCCCGCCAACCGCCTGCACGATCTGCTGGACGGAAATTTGCCAACGCACGTGTAGGGACGGGCGCCCTCGCCCGTCCAGGCCGAGCGAAGCTCGGCAGTTGCCGGCGGCCACAAGAACTCTGGATCGGCTCTACCTGCGAGCGCGCTTCCCTCTTGGGTGCTTCCCTTTTGAAAACTTAAACTCGTGCTGTTTCATATCCACGCGCGCGCCGCGAAACGTCACGCCTTCCATGCGCAGACGGAATCGTTGTTCGGCGGCGCCTTCTCCGCCCAGCTTGATGGCCCCGCCCGAGCCGACCACGCGGTGCCAGGGCAATCCGGGAACCTGCTGCAGAATTCGCACCACTTGACGTGCGGCTCCGGGCCAGCCCGCGGCCTTAGCGATCGCTCCGTAGCTCGACACCGTTCCCGTCGGCAAGGCGCGAATGCAGCGCACCACCCAGGCGCGCTGATCATTCGCCGCGCTCTTCTTCCTTCCCGCAGTCGACTGCGTTTTCCGTTTCACAAATCAGCCGCCGATGAACCGCAAACACTGTTTTTGCCAACGACCAGCGACGAACGACCAGCGACGAACGACCAACGACCGTCCCGCGCACTCATGCTAATCTAGGCTCACCAATACAAAAATTTACACAAGCCCGTAAAACTTGGGATTACGATAAGTGCATCTCATGGATTTGCCCACCACCAAAACTGCCTTTTGGAGAATACTATGCTTCGCTGGTTGAAAGCCCTGCCCTTGGCCATTGCCGCCCTGATCGTCTTTGCCACCTTCGCCGCCAGTTGTGGCTCCAACAATTCGCAGGCTCGTTTCGTCAATGCGATCTCGGATGATCACCAATCCTTGGATATCGATTTCAACGGAACGAAGGCGTTTGGCGGTGTAGGACCTTTCGCAGCTTCGGGATCAGCCTACGTGGGCGTACCGACGGGCAGTGACAAAATCCAAGGGTTTGCAAGCGGCACCACCACCAGTCCGGTCTTCACCGTGACCAGCCCCATCAGCTTCAACTCCGGTTCGCAATACACGGTGGTTGCAACTGGATTCCTTGCAGGCACCGTTAACATCGTGGCTCCAGTTGATAACAACACCGCGCCGGCAGTTGCTTCTGTGAACTTCCGCGTCATTGACGCCTCGCCCTCCGGCGTCGGCGCTGTGGACATCTATATCATTCCGAACAGCGCCGCGGGCACCCCTAGCTGCATACTTAGTAATGGTGGTTGCACCGTAACCATCTCCGACGTTTCTTCCCCTCTATCATCCACCACGCCATATAGCGGTTACACAAAGGTGAACTACAATTCCCTCGGAAACTTTGGCTACACGATGTACGTGACGCCAACGACGCAAATAACCCCAGTCCAGAATTGGAGCGGCGGCTATCAAATCCCTGAAATCGGCAGCGTATCGGTTGGCTCGATT
>JBAVVP010000562.1:0-7918 GCA_049697355.1 Terriglobales bacterium | reverse complement strand
CAGCCGTCAGCCATCAGCCGTCAGGAAAACCGACTCCAAATTGAAGGTCACAGGCAACAAGAAAGGCGAGGCCGCCGTTCCGGGTTTTCGGAAACGAAAGCCGCGGTCCTGATCTGCAATTCTTCCGCAGGGCGAGTGCCGTGTAGACTGTTGGCAGCCGCAACCGTCGCCAGGTTTACTGATAGCTGACGGCTGACGGCTGACGGCTACCATGGGCACTCGCCGCAAATCCCGCGAACTGGTTCTGCAGATGCTGTTTCAGGCCGACATGGGGAAGCAGACGCCGGAGCTTGTGCGGAAGACGTTCTGGGCGGAGCGGACGAACGTGGAAGAAGAAGTGCGCGGGTTTGCCGACGATCTGTTTCGCGTGGCCAGCGACCGACTGGCGGAGATCGACGGGCTGATCGGAAAGCACACCCAGCACTGGCGCATGGATCGGATGGCGACGGTGGACCGGAATGTGCTGCGGGGAGCGGTGGCGGAGTTTCTGGGGTATCCGGCAACGCCGCGGGCCGTGGTGATCAATGAGGCGCTCGAAATCGCGCGGAAGTTTTCGACGCCGGAGTCGGTGCAATTTATTAACGGCGTGCTGGATAGTGTGGGGAAAGAGGTCGCGCCGTAGGTAGCTCTCAGCTCTCAGTTTTCAGTTTTCAGTTTTCAGTTTTCAGTTTTCAGTTTTCTTGTGCACCACTTCTTGGAGCACACTTGGCCAAAATCCTCAAGGCAGTTCTTACCCTCGACTCACAGAGATGGTTTCATAAATGGCTTTGGGAAGGGCACGGCTTCAGCCGTGCCGCCCAGATCCAATAAACACGAGGGCTTTAGCCCTGAGGGATGTGCCTTCTGGGTTGAAAGCGATTGATGAAACCAGTTCTATTACGTCACTGCGGCCTGATGGCTACCAGGTTGGGGAGGCAGACCGGCGCATTTGTACCCTGGTTATTGCACATGTTGGGGTTGTTGGCGTCGTTGATGTTGACGTAAGGAACCTGCTGGAAGTCGCCTTCCGCGAGCGCGGGCGGTGCGTTGCAAGGCACGACGCCACACGTGTTCACGATGTGCACGGAGCCGGCGGAGCAGGGTTTCGTCTGATCGTTGTTCGGGTACTGATCGCAGGCGGCGACGTAGACCTGGCTGCCGTCTGTGGAAGCGGAGGCAGAGAGCGGGAAGCTGCTGCCAGAACATTGCGGGCAGCCGGATGCGGGCGATCCCGAAAGCGGGACGGAGCGGGTGGTTCCGTCGCTTACGTTGAAGAGAAGCACGGCGGGGATGCCTTGGCCGACGATGATCATCTGCGCGCCGTCGTTCACGAGCTGGGAGTAAATGGGAGTGAATTTGCCCTGGCCCAAATCGATGGGCTGGGGAGCCGCGGGGAGGCTCACTTTTGGAACATTGCAGGTGAACTGGAGCGGGTTCTGGTACAGGATCGGATCCTGCCTGAACTGCGCCGTCAACAACTCAATCGAAGTGCCTTGATTGGCATTATCCGGTTGTTCGAGCGCGAGGATGTTCTGGGTAGCCCACAAGTAGGGGACCAAGTTGACAGGGTCCTTCTGAACGATAGGTAGCGGAAGGACCGGCGACAGGAAGATTTTCAGCGGTGTGCTCGAGGTCGCGACGCCCTGGAGGTCCGCACTGGCAACGTTAGGGAGCGAACAGGTCGAGTAGGCAGATACGGAGCCTGCGGGCGTTCCGGCGATGTAGGCGAAGCTGCCATCCGCCGAGAAAGCGATGTCGGTCGCCGAGGGCGCGAGCTGGACCGAGGTTAGAGCGTCGGCGGTGGAGTAGACGTAAAGGTTGCCCAGATTCGTGAGGATAAAGAGCTTCAACTGATCGGGCGAGAAGGCAGCGGTGGTGGCGGTTTCGCCGGGGATGATGAGGCCAACTGCGGAACTGGTGGAACTGCTGCTGTCAAAAATATAGACCTCGCTGGGGGTGGAAACGGTGTCGGAGACAACCGCCTGCTTGCCATCGTTCGAAATGGTGAGCACTTTGCCGCACAAGGAAACGTAGCAGGGCGTCGAAGCGCTGGAGACCTCGGTCACGGATGGACTGCCGGCGGAGACATCCACGTACATCAGGCCTTCATCACTGCCTAAGTAGACGCGCGCCGACGACTGATGGTTAAACATCATGGAATTGGGCGTGCGGGGCAGACTGACGATGGTGCCGACAGCATTGGTTCCAGAAGTCGTCGGGGCCAGGGAGAACAGCGCACTCGTGCAACCGACCGCGTCCGCGCAATCGGTGGTCGCCGCCCAGGCGCTGTAGGTGGGGACCTTGGACGTAGAGGCAGAAGTTACGTTCACTGAAATCGAGCCATAGGCTTTTGTCAAATCCGGCACCCGGCAATAACTCTGTGTGGGAGGAGGGGTTGCTGGGGGAGGGTAGGCGGCGTCGTAGTCGCTGGCGTAGACCGGGAGGCTGGGGACAAGCTGTCCGGATGGCGTCACGCCCGGCAGCCCGATATTGCAAGACGGCGGAGAGCAGGAAGCGGTGAGAGTGGCGCCGCCGAGGTTGGCGCGGGCGCTTGCAGTGTTGCTTCCAGTAGTGTTTGTGGTGCTGTCGAAAGCAATGACCTCAGGGTTGGAGGTGCTCCAAGTGAGGGGGCGGCTGCCTAAGGCGATGTTATTGGCCACGCCACACAACGTATCCACCGCGATCGCCGTAACGGGCACGCTGCCGCCGTTGTTTACGGTGATCGAGTTTCCTGCCGTGTTCTGGCCGCCGATTTGGAGGTAGACGGCCTTAATCAGGCAGGTTGTGTAGGGAAAGGGGGCGCTGGTGGCCCCGGAGACGCTGGCAAAGAGCTGAGTGATGCCGGGGGTCCTCGCGGTGGTCTGGACCTGGTTGAGCACGGTGGGCTGATTTTGAGGGACGGTGGGAGTCGCGGTAACCACACTGGGATTGCTCGGCAACCAGCTTATGGGGCCGACGCTGCCGGTGATGTCCAAGCCATTGCTGTTGTAGGCGATGGCCTGGTACAGCCAAGTTTGTCCTTGGGAGAAGCAGTCGTATTGGGGATCTTGGCTCTCCGCGTTCTTAATTTGAATGCTGGAGATGTGCTGGTGGACGTAGACGGTAGTGGTCGGGCTGCTGACGCCGTTGGCGACCGCGGTTACGAGGGCGATTCCGGGAGTACCGGAGGTGCATTCGGTGCCCGAGGGGTCCCAGGTGCCGGCGCACGCAGCGCCATTGTTGGCGATCGAGAGTGGCGCCGCCGTGGTCACACCGGCGGGAACTCTAACAATGAATTGAATATTGAGACCGAGGATGGCGTGGCCGAGGGCGTCCCTGGCGCTGGCACTAAATCCCTGAGTGCCGCCGGTCTCGAGAGAGAGTGTGAAGCTGGGGCTCAAGGTAATGCTCGACACGCCTCCATTGCCGGGGTTGCTGCTGCTGTTGCCCAGGCAGCCGGTGAAGGCGGCGGCGAAGCTGATGGCCAAAGTAAGAAGAAAACCGGAACCGCAACGATGCATGAACCCTCCTCGCACCCGTTTGCTAGGCGCGAGCAAAATGTTGTGGGGTGGAAAACTGTCAGTGTAGAAGGTAAAGAGCCAGGTTTCAAGGTTTGGCCCGTAGCTCGTAGCTCGGAGCTAAACGCTGCGAGCTTCGGGCTTCGGGCTTCGAGCTTGAAACCTTGAACCTCGAAACCCGCCCATTCTTCGATGCGTCGAACAGTGGTTGACGATGTGCGGGCGAGTTGTTATTATCAAACAGTTCCGCGAGTTTGAGAGCTTGGAAGAACTACGTGCCCGGTTGGACGTGAGGTCGGGTACGCCCTCGCTGAAACATCCTGCGAAAACCTTTGCGCCCGGGCGTATGAGTTAGAGACTTGGGATTCACGCGGGGCTATGCAGGGGAAGCAGACGAAACGGAGCGCCTCCGAGCCGGAATGAGGCGAGGCGTGGCGTCACCGTCGTCGGCGATTTAGTCTGAGCGGGAAATTGAACGATTTCTCCCCGGCATGAATATGCCGCGCGGAGAGTATGGCTGGGCGCGGCAGGCCTGTGCCAGACCGGAGACGGGCAAGCCTCGTCTCTACGGGAAACGTGCGGTCGCGGGAAGTGTGCGGTTGCACGAAATGTGCGGTAGAGGCGCGGCTTGCCGCGTCTGGGAGTGGCGAGAGTGCCTACTTTTAATCAGCTGGTGAAGTTCGGTCGCGAGCGGACCAAATATAAGACGGCAAGTCCGGCGCTGCAATCGTGTCCGCAGAAGCGCGGCGTGTGCACGCGCGTCTATACCCAGACGCCGAAGAAGCCGAACTCGGCGCTGCGGAAAGTGGCGCGCGTCCGATTGACGAATGGAATCGAAGTGACGACCTATATCCCGGGCGTTGGCCATAACCTGCAGGAGCACTCGATTGTGCTGATCCGCGGGGGCCGCGTGAAAGACCTGCCGGGCGTCCGTTATCACGTGGTGCGCGGAACGCTCGACGCAACCGGAGTCGCAGGCCGTAACCAGGGCCGCTCGAAGTACGGCACGAAGCGCGCGAAAAAGGCTTAGCTAGGGAAAGCATGGTAGAGACGCGGCTCGCCGCGTCTGAGGCTCTAGCCAGAAGCTAGCAGCCAGGAGCTAGAAGCGGAATGCCAAGAAAAGGACATACCCCAAAGCGGACGGTCGAGGCCGATCCGGTCTATGGATCGGACCTGGTGACGAAGTTCATCAACTCGATGATGTGGCAGGGAAAGAAGTCGACTGCCGAGGGCATTTTCTATAAGTCGCTGGAGAAGTTGCAGGAAAAAGGCGGCGACGAAGCCCTGAAGCTGTTTACCAAGGCGGTCGAGAACGCCAAGCCGTTGCTCGAAGTGAAGACGCGTCGCGTGGGTGGTGCGAACTACCAGGTGCCGATCGAAGTCGCTCCCGATCGCAGGACCTCGCTGGCCATCCGCTGGATTGTGAGCTATGCGCGCGGCCGCGGCGAAAAGGGAATGATCGAGAAATTGACCAACGAGTTGTTAGACGCCTCGAACGGTAAAGGCGCCGCCATCAAGAAGAAAGAAGACGTGCATCGCATGGCGGAAGCCAACAAAGCGTTCGCGCATTACCGGTGGTAAAGACGCCACTAGCTTCTAGCTACTAGCTAGGAGCAGCTAGAAGCTAAATTTTCAGAGCCCAGAAAGAGTTAACAGTCGTGCCCAGAACAGTCCCATTAGAGCGTTGCAGGAACATCGGCATCATGGCCCACATCGATGCCGGGAAGACCACGACCACGGAGCGCATCCTGTTTTATACGGGCAGGACGTACCGCATCGGCGAGGTGCATGAGGGTACGGCCGTGATGGACTGGATGGAGCAGGAGCAGGAGCGCGGCATCACCATCACGTCGGCGGCGACGACCTGTACATGGCGCGATATTCGCATCAACATTATCGACACGCCCGGCCACGTGGATTTTACGGCCGAGGTTGAGCGCTCGTTGCGCGTGCTCGACGGCGCTGTCGCCGTGTTTGACGCCGTGCATGGCGTGCAGCCGCAGTCCGAAAAAGTATGGCGGCAAGCCGATAAGTACGGCGTTCCGCGAATTTGCTTCATTAACAAGATCGACAAGATGGGTGCCGATTTCGAGCACGCCGTCGATACCCTCCGCAAGCGCCTCAACGCCAAGCCCGTCGCCATTCAAATTCCCATTGGACAAGAAGACAAGTTTCGCGGCGTGATCGACCTGGTCGAGATGAAGTCCATCATCTGGGAGGATGAATCCATCGGCGCCGAGTATAAGACTGGCGACATTCCTGCGGATCTGCAGAAGAAAGCCGAGGCGTTCCATACGCAACTGGTCGAAACCGTCGCCGAAAACGATGACGAAATCCTGCACAAGTTTCTGGAAGGCGAAGCGATTTCGGCGGATGAGCTGAAGCAGTCGCTGCGCAAGTCTACGATCGCGCTGAAGTTGTTTCCGGTAGTGGTAGGAACCGCATTCAAGAATAAAGGTATTCAGCCGCTGCTCGACGCGGTGGTCGATTATCTGCCCTCGCCGCTCGATACCAAAGAAACGCATGGCCTCGATCCCGACACGGGGAAGACGATCACGCGCAAAGCGGACGACAACGATCCATTTTCGGCCCTGGCCTTCAAGATCATGGCCGACCCGTATGTCGGGCAGTTGACGTTTATCCGTGTGTACTCGGGGCAGTTGAAGTCGGGCGAGTCGGTGATGAACTCCCGGACGCAGAAGCACGAGCGCATTGGCCGCCTGCTCAAGATGCACGCCAACAAGCGCGAAGACATCCAGGAAATTCTCGCCGGCGACATCTGCGCTGTCGTGGGCCTCAGAAACGTCAGCACGGGCGACACCATCTGCGACGAAAAGCATCCGATCACGCTTGAGTCAATCGAGTTCGCGGTGCCGGTAATCTCGGTTGCCGTCGAGCCCAAAACCAAGGCCGATCAGGAAAAAATGGGCATGGCGTTGGCCAAGCTGGCGCAGGAAGATCCCACCTTCAAAGTTCACACCGATCCCGATAGCGGACAGACCATCATCAGCGGTATGGGCGAGTTGCATCTGGAAATCATCGTCGACCGCATGATGCGCGAGTACAAAGTCGAAGCCAACGTCGGCAAGCCGCAGGTGGCCTATCGCGAGACCATCCGCAGGCACGCGGAAGCGGAAGGCAAGTACATCCGGCAGACAGGCGGCCGCGGCCAGTACGGACACGCCAAGATTTATCTCGATCCGAACGAGCCGGGCAAGGGCTACGAATTCATCAACGAAATCGTGGGCGGCACGGTGCCGAAAGAATTTATCAAGCCGATCGACCAGGGCATGCAGGAGGCCATGGAAGGCGGCGTTCTTGCCGGCTATCCGATGGTCGACATCAAGGCGACGCTCTACGACGGCAGCTACCACGATGTCGATTCGAACGAAATGGCGTTCAAGATTGCCGGCTCGATGGCGTTCAAAGAAGCCGCGCGCAAGGCGAGCCCCGTGATTCTGGAGCCGGTGATGGCGGTCGAAGTTGTCACGCCGGAAGATTACGCCGGAGCGATCATGGGCGACCTGAGTTCGCGCCGCGGACGGATCGAAGGCATGGAGCATCGCGCCGGTTCGCAGGTGATCAAGGCTATCGTTCCCTTGGCGGAGATGTTCGGTTACGCAACGCATATGCGTTCCTCGACCCAGGGACGTGCCGAGTACTCGATGCATTTTGCCAGGTATGAAGAGGCCCCGCGTCACGTGGCGGAAGAGATCATCGCCAAGACGCAGGGCAGGACGGCGTCGAGGTGATTCGTATCAGGGCGTGGCTTTAGCCACGCTGAATCGTGAATGTCGGATCGTTAGACAAGGTTCGGGGCTTTAGCCCCTGAGGAAAACGGCAAATGGCGAAGGAAAAATTTGAACGGACCAAGCCGCACTGCAACGTAGGGACGATTGGTCACATCGACCATGGCAAGACGACGTTGACAGCGGCCATCACCAAGGTGTTGCAGAAGCACAACCCGAAGATCGTGTTCCGGTCGTTCGATTCGATCGACAACGCTCCGGAAGAGAAGGCGCGCGGCATCACCATTGCCACGGCGCACGTCGAGTACGAGACGCCGAACCGGCACTACGCGCACGTCGACTGCCCGGGTCACGCCGATTACATCAAGAACATGATCACGGGCGCGGCGCAGATGGATGGCGCGATTCTGGTGGTGGCGGCGACCGACGGTCCGATGCCGCAGACACGCGAGCACGTGCTGCTGGCGCGGCAAGTCGGCGTTCCTTACATCGTGGTCGCGCTGAACAAATGCGATGCGGTGGACGATCCCGAACTGCTCGATCTGGTCGAACTCGAAGTACGCGAACTGCTCAAGAGCTATCAGTTTCCGGGCGACGATGTGCCGGTGATCCGGTTGTCGGCGCTGCTGGCGCTGAACGGGGACGAGAAGTGGGAGAAGCAGATTGACGCGTTGATGGAGGCGGTGGACAAGA
>JBAVVP010000561.1:0-2155 GCA_049697355.1 Terriglobales bacterium | reverse complement strand
ACCATTCAGTTGGTAAAAGATGTGCCGCCCGCCTATGCCTGGTTCAACGGCCATACCCGCGAGCAGTTCCTGGGCGAACCGTTTCGGGATACCTTCAAGCCGATTTCGGCGCCGTCTTTTTCGGCCTGTGCCACGTCAGCGGAAATGGGACAGTTTGAGACCCTAAGTTAAGCTACACATTTGAGCATTCAGTTCACCCGAAACAGGGAGTAGACTGGCGGCGACAGCTGGGCCCCAGCCAGCCCGCATTTGGCTGGCTGGGGTGCTGCGCCGGCAGTCTACTCTGGCGCCCCTCAGCGGGGCCGGAAGGGTGAACATGCCGGAAGAAAACAAGCCAGAAAGTAATCCCACTGAAATGGCGGGGCCCACCCGCTCCGCCGAGACTGCCCGTGCGCTGATCCGCAAGACCAAGCGGGCGACACGGCGCAGGTTTCCCACCGAAGACAAGATTCGCATCGTCATGGAAGGTATCCGGGGCGAGATATCGGTGTCGGAACTGTGCCGTCGTGAAGGGATCCATCCCACGATCTATTACAAGTGGCTGAAGGATTTCATGGAAGCGGGCAAAGGGCGGATGAGGGGCGACGCGCTGCGCGAGGCCACCAGCGACGAAGTGAAAGCGCTGCGGCAGGAGAATGAGCGGCTGAAGCAGTTGGTGGCCGATCTGAGCGTGGCCAACATGCTGCTCAAAAAAAGCCAGAGCTAGGGCTCCTTGGGCGACGGAGGTACGAGCGGGTGAGTGCGGAGAAGAAGCGGGAGATGATTGAGCTGGTGCGGCGTGCGCCGCAGCCGAAGCGAGCAACGATCGCGGAGCTCGGGATGGCGCGTTCGACGTTCTATCGTTGGCAGCGGCGCTATCGCGACCAGGGCGAAGCGGGACTCCTGGATCGGAAGCCGGAACCGGGCGCAGTGTGGAACCGGCTGCGGCCCGAAGAGCAGACCGTGATCCTGGAAACCGCTCTGCAGCAGCCCGATCTGAGTCCACGCGAAGTGGCCTGCCATGTCACCGACTACGCCGGGTTCACGGTGTCGGAAGCCACCGTCTACCGGGTGCTGAAGCGGCACGGGCTAAATCGGACGATCACGCTGGTGGGTTTTCCTGCCGGCAAGGAGTTCCGGGTGAAGACCACTGCGCCCAATCAAATGTGGCAGTCCGACGCCAGTTACTACTTCGTGGTGGGTTGGGGCTGGTATTACTCGATTGAAGTGCTCGATGATTACTCGCGCTTTGTGCTGGCCAGCGATCTGAAACCCGACATGACCGCGCACTCGATTAGCGACGTGGTGGAACAGGCGGTGGCGTTCACCGGCATGCGACGGGTGCCCATCGAAGATCGCACTAAACTGCTCAGCGACCATGGCTCGGGCTACCTGGCGCGGGTCTTTGAGGAGTATCTGCGCGTGCTCGAAATCCGCCATATCTACTGCGCGCCGCATCATCCCCAGACCAATGGCAAAATCGAGCGCTTTCACGAGACGCTCAGAGCGCGCATGAACCTGCTGGTCTACACCAGCCCGGACGAGTTGCGCCGGACCATGCAGGACTTCATCGAGTATTACAACCATCGCCGCTATCACGAAGCCATCGGCAACGTGACTCCGGCGGATGCGTACTACGGACGGCGGGAAGAAATCTTACGCAGGAGGGCCGAACAAAAACAACGCACGATTGAGCAGCGGCTGCGTTACAATCTGGGCCGCTGGAACCAGAAACCAAGGGGGAACTGAAACTCAAACCGTAGCTTGGCTCTGGGGCCAAGCTGGTCTCACAACTTCTGATGACGCACACGGAGCATTCTTGCTGTTCTTCACTAACCTTATGGCCATTATGATTAGCGCAAACGCCGTCTTTCTTTTGGTTGGCTTCCGCCCCCAACGGCAGCCGCATCCCGGCGGTCATCGGCTGATCTTTCGCTACCGCATTGTGTTTGCTTGGCTGATTCTGCTAGTCCTTTCTATACCGCTTATTCGGACACTGGTGCAGGCTGCACAACAGACCGCCCTGCACAAGGGCATCGCCACCAGCCTTGAAGCACAACTGAACCGCAAAGGGGCGAGGACGCTAGATGGTTTCAGCTTTCAAAAAAGTTGCGATGGAATTTTGGTGGACGCAACGGTGCGTACCGCTCAATTCATTGGGGCGCCAGAAGTCGAA
>JBAVVP010000560.1:0-5682 GCA_049697355.1 Terriglobales bacterium | reverse complement strand
GTGCCGGCTTAGGTATTCGCGCACCGCCTGCTCGCTTAGGAGGTCGAGTTCGGCGGAGGAGGGCGCCAGCACGTCATACTTGGCGGCAAGTTGCTCGGCCAGATTGCGTCCGATGAACCCCGATCCGCCGGTGATTAGTATGCGCATCATTTAGGCTTTCACAACGAAAACTTCTTATTTCCCGGAAGGCTGTACCCCCACTGGGCTCGCATTCGCGGACGCACTCTCCCTTAGCGGCTCGCCGGGGCTGTACTCGAAGTTGACTCGCTCTTGCTCGATGACTAGAGGGCGCTTTTGCACCATGGTGTGGATGGTTCCGATATATTCTCCGACAATCCCGATGAAGATCATCTGCAGCGACATGAAGAAGAAGACGCCGATCACGAGCGGCGCCAGGCCCGCCGAAAACCGGGTCCAGTAGATCAGCTTATAAACCATGTAAGCGAGCGATACCAGGAGACACACGAATGAACTCAGAAATCCCGCGAAGGTCACCAGCCGCAACGGAACCTTGGAGAGGTTGGTAATTCCCAGCATGGCGAGGTCATAGAGCGTGTAGAAATTGTTCTTGGTGATGCCGCGCTTGCGGCCGGGCTGGTGGTAGGGAATCTCGAAGTGCGGCAGCCCAATTTCCGAGATCATGCCGCGGAAGTAGGGGTAGGGGTCGTCGAACTGCTTCACGATCTCCATCACCTTGCGGTCATACAAGCCGAAGCCGGTGAAATTCTGGATGGTCTCAATGCCGGAAAGGCGGTCGACCAGTTCGTAATATTGCTTGCGAATCCAGAACATGAGGCGATGCTCATCGCTGGTCTGCTTGATGCCGATGACGACGGCGTAGCCCTCCTCCCACTTGCGAATCAGGTCGACGATCATCTCCGGCGGGTCCTGCAGGTCAGCCACAATGGAAACCACGGCATCCCCTGAGGCCTGATAAAACGCGTGCATGGGCGAGCGGATGTGGCCGAAGTTGCGGGTGTTGCGGATTACTTTTACGTTCTTGTCGTGGGCGGCGATGGCTTTGAGCTCGCGGAGCGTGTGATCGCGCGAGGCATTGTCGATGAAGATGTGTTCGTATCTGTAGTCTCCCGCGGCTAGGATCGCGGCGCGCACGCGCTCGTAGAGTTCGCGGACGTTGGGCTCCTCGTTGTAGCAAGGGGTGATCACGGTGATGGTCCGGTTGTTTGCCATTAACGTTGCCGCGGATCCTTCATAGGGAGTCGCCCTTCTTCGAGCGGAGTTCATAGTTGAGGGGAAATGCGCCTGCCTCGCCGCGCGCTGCTTTCGCTGGCGGCGGGTCGCTGGTCCGGTCGAGTCCGCGGGCGTAAATGGCGGCCTTTAACGACGGAATGCTGGCGTAGGGGCTGTCGATATCGTCGATCATGATGGCTTCATCCTGCTGCAGGGGGCGGAGAAGGACTTCGCCTCGCATCAATTCGCGGCAGGAAATCTGGCCTTTTTGGAGGGGAATGGCTAGATAGACATCGTCGTCGGTCAGAATGTGGCCTTCGGGCAGGTCGTGCTTTACGTAGACGCCACGCAGCAACTTGTCTAAGTATTCGATCTCGCGGGGTTGCTGAAGACGCCTCTGGGTGCCGGAGGCTCCGCACATGGATTTGGCTTGCTGATAGGCCTTGAACCACTGGTCCACCTGATCGGGCAGGGAGCAGTAAGGAGAAACCTTCACGCCATCGTCATCGATATCTACGTGACGTTCGAAGGTGCGGGCTCCTTTGGCATAGGCGATGAGCATGGAGGTGGTCCAGTCGTGGTACTCGTGGGTGGAAAAGCCGATGACGTGATCGGGATAGCGGTCGCGGAGGAAGTCGATCTGGTTCATCTCCAATTCATTGTCTTCGGAAGGGTAGAGAGAGACGCAGTGGTTGATGGCCAGGGGGATGTGGCGGTTATCGAAAAAGCGGACCAGGTCGTCGATATCTTTTAGCGAGGAGCCTCCGGTGGATACTATGACGGGCTTTTTGGCCTTGGCGATCTTTTCGATCAACATCCAGTCGTTCAGGTCGGAGCTGGCGATTTTCAGGATCTGGATGCCCAGCTCGCAGCAGATGTCGACCGAGCGTTCGTCAAAGGGCGTGGCCATGGGAATGCAGCTGGCCTGGCGGACGGCATGGACTAGCTGGGCATAATCTTCGATGGAGAGCTGGGTCTCGAGCGTCTTCTTGATGTAGCGGACGTCGGTGCGGGCGCGGAAATCCTTGTGAATGAAGTTATCCACGTCTCGCATCTGGAGCTTGATGGCGGCACGGACGTTGTTGAAGCGCACTACCTGCGCGTAGGCGGAAATGATCTTTAGTCCTCGCTCTACTCTGCCGAGATGGTTGTTGGCCAGCTCCAAGACAAATAACTCGTTAAAAATATCCGCGCCGGTCATGACTGATCCTCCCTGCTAACTGTCCTTGATGGTGTTTGCCGCCATCTCCTCGGCATCGAGGAACGGATACATATCCTCGAGCGCGGGTGTAACGATCTTTCCGTCGGGCAACTGCTTCGACTTCAGGCGGGGCTCGAATTCCTGCGCCGGGTCGAGCATGACTTCGATCAGGGTGGGGCCGGGCTGCTCCAGGGCGGCTTGAACCTGGGGCATGTCGGCGGCGCGATCGATTCTTAGGCTGGGAATTCCGTAGGCGCAGCCTACCTTTACGTAGTCGGGAAAGGAAACGCCGCTGGCGGGGCTGGCGCCGGTCAGGCGTCCGAAGAAATTGGATTGCGTGCTGCGCATGGAGAGGTAGCCGCCGTTGTTGAGGACGAAGAGTTTGATGGGAAGCTGGTGATGCTTGACGGTTTGCAATTCCTGAATATTTAGCTGAAGGCTGCCGTCTCCGGCCATGCAGATGACTCGGGCGCCGTGGCGGGCTACGGCGGCGCCTACCGCGGCGGGCAGATCGTATCCCATGGAGGCCGAGCCTGAATTGGAGATCAGGCGCTGGGCATTGGGATTGCGAATTTGCATGACCTGGAAAGTGACGATGCAGGCGGTGGCATCGCCGCAGATCACTACATCGTCATCGGCCAGGAGGGCGGAGAGTTGTTCCATGAAGTGATAGGGATTGAGCGGAGGGCCGGGCTTCCTCTGGCGATCCTGCAGGACGGGATAGCGAGCCACGCGCTGGCGGCACCACTCCAGCCATTCCAGGTGGCGGGGCGCATAGAGGGAGCGGGCACAGGCGGCGGCTAGTTCGCCGAGAAAGAATTTCAAATCGGAGTGAATGGCCAGATCGGGGCGAACTAGGGGCTTGGTGAACTCGGAGGCATCGACATCGACCTGAATCTTGAAGGCATGGGGCGCGAAGGACTGCCAGTTGTAGCTGACCTGGCGAACATTCAGCCTTGAACCGAGCACTAATACCAGGTCGGCATTTTGTACGGCGAAGTTTCCGGCGCGGTCGCCTATGGTTCCTGGGCGGCCGCAAAACAGCTCGTGATCGCTGGCGATCAGATCGTGGGTCCAGGCGGTGGTCACCGGAATTTGCAGCTTCTGAATTAGTTGATGGAATTCGTCCAGAGCGTTGGCCAGGCGCACGCCGGTGCCGGCTAGAATCACGGGACTTTTTGCGGCGCGAATTCGCTCGATGACCTCGCTACATTGCTTGCTGACTTCGTTCTCGCTCCATCGAGGAGCATCCTCGGCCGGATCGTAGGCGGGGAGAGTGGCCTCATCGACTTGGGCGGATTGGACGTCTACGGGAATGTCTAGCCAGCAGGGTCCGGGGCGGCCAGATTTTGCCAGATGCCAGGCACGCTCCAGGTGATAGCGAATCGAATTCGGATCGTCGACCAGTACTGCGTACTTGGTAATGCCTTTCACCATGGCGACGATATCCACTTCCTGATCCCCTAGCTGGCGGAGATCGCGCGTGCCCGTAGTCGCCATGCAGGTTTCGCGCTTGACCTGGCCGGAGATGACTAGCATTGGGATCGAATCGGTCCAGGCGCCGAACACGCCGTTCAGGGCGTTGATGCCGCCGGGGCCGGTGGTGACGTTGACCACTCCGGGTTGGCCGCTGATGCGGGCATAGGCCTCGGCGGCCATCGCGGACGCTTGCTCATGGTGATTGCAAACGTAGTGAATGCGGGGCTCCTTGCCGATGGAGTCGTTGAGGTGCATGGCACCGCCGCCGGTGACCAGGAAGATGTCGCGCACACCCCAATCCGCTAGCTGCCCTACGAGGTAGTCGGAAAGCTTCATGAGCGGACCTCGGACTTTTCGTGCGGCGTCGGAGAGTGTCCCTTGGAAGCGATTTCGTTGACTGATTGCAGAACGTAATCCAACATCGGCTGCGTGAGTCCGGGATAGACGCCGATCCAGAAGGCCTGGTTCATCACGCGGTCGCTGGTCCCGAGATCACCGACCACACGATAGTTGAGGCCCGCATAGGCAGGTTGACGGACCAGGTTGCCGCCAAACAGCTGGCGGGTAGCGATCTTTCTAGCATTTAGGAAGTCTATGAGCGCGTTGCGCGAGAAGGGAGCTGTCTCCCTTAGAAGCAGGGGAAATCCAAACCAACTGGGGTCGGAATTCGGGGTCACTTCAGGCAGGACGAAGTGCTCCTCGAGGTTATTGTCTTCGAGTCCTGCCTTCAAATACGCAAAATTTCGTTTTCTCGCCTCAATAAATGCCGGTAACTTTTTCAACTGCGCGACTCCCACCGCCGCTTGCATGTCCGTGGCCTTCAGGTTGTAACCCACATGCGAATAAATATATTTGTGATCGTAGCCGCGGGGCAGGTCACCCAATTGCCAATCGAAGCGCTTGCCACAGGTGTTCTCTTTGCCCGGGTCACACCAGCAATCCCGCCCCCAGTCGCGGAAAGATTCGACGAGCGTGCGCAGCAGGGGCTGATTGGTCAGCACGCATCCGCCTTCACCCATGGTGATGTGGTGCGCCGGATAAAAGCTGAGGGTGGCGAGATCGCCGAAGGTTCCGACCTTCTCGCCGCGATAGGTCGAGCCGAGCGCGTCACAACAGTCTTCGATCAGCCACAAGCCGTGCTTCTTCGCGAACGCGGTTACGGCATCGAGATCAAACGGATTTCCTAACGTGTGCGCAAAGATGACAGCACGGGTTCGGCTGGATAGCGCCGCTTCCAGATAACTGACATCCACGTTGAACGTGGGAAGGCAGACATCGATGAAGACGGGGACCAGTCCGTTCTGCAGGATGGGATTGACGGTGGTGGGGAATCCGGCAGCCAGGGTGATGACCTCGTCTCCGGGCCGCAGGCGCCGGTCGCCCAGTTTCGGCGAAGTCAGGGCTGCGACCGCCAGCAGGTTGGCCGATGAGCCCGAATTTACCAGCACCGCTTCGCGCACCCCGACGAATTTGGCGAACTCACGTTCGAACTGCTCGGCGAAGCGCCCGGTCGTCAGCCAGAAATCGAGCGAGGACTCGACCAGCAATTCGAGTTCTTGTTCGTCGAAGACACGGCCGGAAATGGGCACGGGGGACGATCCCGGCACGAACGGACGAGCAGGGAAGGCCTCACGGTAGTAGTCGCCCACCAAGGCGCGGATCCGGTCGCGCAAGTCATTTGTCCGCAACTCGTCCGCTCGTGACACTACTTCAGCGCCTCCCGGTACCACTCGATGGTCTTTTCCAATCCTTCATCCAGCGTGAACAGGGGCTTCCAGTTCAATTCCGTGCGGGCCCGCTCGGCGCTCAGG
>JBAVVP010000559.1:0-18540 GCA_049697355.1 Terriglobales bacterium | reverse complement strand
GGTCACCGTGTCGATGCTGGAGAAGTGGGGTGACGAAGGCGGCCGCCCTGAGGTCGTAGCGAAAGCCCCGGCCCTTACCAACGTTTAACCAACGGAGAGGTTCCGGCTTCGGCCGGAACCTCCCTCGTCGTTCGAAGAGTGCCCTATGTCGGAAGTCTCGGAAATTTCGGAAGTCCGGTGCCCACACTGCCAGGAATGGATGCTGCGGTGGGAAAACCCGCAACTGGGCTCCTGGAGCGGCGAGTACCAATTTGTCTGCTTCAACGACGACTGCCCCTATTTTGTGCGGGGCTGGACCTGGATGCAAAGCCAGTTCAATGTGAACGCTTCGTATCGTTTCCGCCTGGAGCCCCTAACCGGTGAAAACGGACCGCTGCCGGTGTGGTCGCGCGAGGCGCTGCGCAGCGGCATTATTCAAGATCCAAATCAAGTTCAAGATCAGCACCAAGATAAGGAAGCGCAACATGCCTGACAAAGAATCCACCCTCCCTGGGATTGTCGAGAATACCCCGCACCTCGGACTGGACGACTGCTTCTCCTTCCAATGCGGCAGCCACATGGACTGCTTCACCAAATGCTGCCAGGGCGTTTCCATTCTCCTGACGCCCTACGACGTGCTGAAACTGAAACGTGGCCTCGGAATCAACTCTTCCGAGTTTCTCGACCAATACACGTTTGTCATGCAGTCGAAGGAAAAGAAAATCCCCGCCGTCTTTCTCAAGATGAGCGACGACAAACAAGTCTGTCCGTTCGTCAGCGATAAGGGATGCTCCGTATACACGCACCGGCCCTGGGCCTGCCGCATGTACCCGCTGGGCATGGCCGAACCGAAGAATCCCGAGCAAGCCGCGCAAAGATTTTACTTTCTGTTGAAGGAAGATCTTTGCCATGGACACGGCGTCGGCGCGGGCTGCACGGTCAAGGAGTGGATCGCCGGTCAGAACATTGAGCCCTACGATGTGAACCAGGTCTCGTTCCGCCAGCTCATGGGCCATCCCGGCTGGGATAACCCGGAACTGCTCACCGGGGAAAAGCTCGCCATGTTTTACATGGCCGCCTACGATCTCGATCGCTTCCGCAGCTTTGTGTTCGACACCCGCTTCCTCGAAGTGTTCGAGGTGGACGAAGCCAGGGTCGAAGCGCTGCGCTGCGACGATGTGGAACTTCTCGAATTCGGCATGGATTGGCTGGCGTTCAGCTTATTCGGGGAGAAGAGGCGGATGAAGCTGAAGAAGAATGCCAAGCCGCGCAGCGTGCCTGTAAGCGAAGTCGCGGCGCCGGTTGAGGCTGGACTCTAGAGGATTATGGCAACCAACGGATCGGTCAAAAAGGACGGCGGGAACGGGAACGGCGGATTGATCCTTGTAATTGGCGGTGGTATTGCCGGAATGACCGCGGCCATCGAAGCTGCCGAAGCTGGATGCGAGGTCGTGCTGGTCGAGAAATCGGCGTACCTGGGAGGCCGCGTGGCGCGCTTCCACCAATATTTTCCCAAGCTCTGCCCTCCTGCATGCGGAGTGGAAATCAATTTGAAGCGTCTCAAGAACAGCCGCCAGGTCACCATCTTGACGCAAGCGGAAGTGGAAAGTCTGAGCGGGACTCCCGGCAACTACGAAGTGGTTGTCAATCTGGCACCGCGCTATGTGACCGACGCCTGCACGCTTTGTGATGAATGCGTCAAGGTATGCCCGGCCGATGTTGCCGACGAATTCAACTACAGCCTTTCGAAGACGAAGGCCATCCACCTGCCCCACGCGATGGCGTATCCGGCGAAGTATGTAGTTGAACGCAGCGCTTGCCCGGAAGGCTGTCATGCCTGTGTCGACGCCTGCGCGTATCGCGCCATTGATCTGACGCAAAAAGCGGAGAAGAAGACGCTGCGGGTCGCATCCGTCGTCGTCGCCACCGGTTGGGCTCCGTACGACGCCGCAAAGATTGAGAATCTCGGGTTCGGCAGGTGCGCGAACGTCGTCACCAATGTGATGGTGGAACGGTTCGCCGCCGCCGATGGGCCGACCGGCGGCAAGATCGTGCGCCCCTCAGACGGGAAAGAACTGCGCTCGGTTGCCTTCGTGCAGTGCGCCGGATCGCGTGACCAGAACCATCTTCCTTACTGCTCGGCCGTCTGCTGCTCGGCTTCGTTGAAGCACGCGACCTACATCCGAAAGCTCTATCCGGATGCGGAGATCACGATCTTCTATATCGATCTGCGAACCCCGGGGAACTTGCAAAACTTCTATAACAAGGTGACCGCGGAAAACAAGATCGAACTTATCAAGGGCAAGGTCGGCAAAGTGGAAGAAGATCCCACCAGCAAGGATGTGCAGGTCACGGCCGAGGACATTCTGCACGGAACCAAGATCAAGCGAAACTACGACCTCGTGGTTCTGGCGACGGGCATGGTGCCGCAGACCGGCGGGCTGCCTGCGGGATTCGATCTCGACGAATTCGGTTTTATCAGCAATGTGAACAGCGGCGTGTACGGCACTGGCTGCGTCAAGCGGCCTGCGGAGGTCTCGGCGACCATCCGTGACGCCACCGGGGCGGCGCTGAAAGCCCTGCAGATCAGCGTTGGAGCCGGGCATCTGGGAGTAGAACAGCATGGATAAGCGATTGGGCGTTTACATCTGCAGCGGCTGCTCGATCGGCGAATCGGTGGACGTGGCGAAGCTCGCAAAGGTTGCCGAGGGCGAGTACAAGGCTCCGGTGTGCCGCACCCATCCATTTCTGTGCGGCGCGGAGGGCGTGGCCCTGATCCGCGAGGATCTCGAGCAAGGCAAGGTGAATGCCGTCGTCGTCGCGGCCTGTTCTCCGCGGGTCAAAACGGCGGAGTTCTCCTTCGATCCAAAATTCGATACGCAGATGGTGCTCGATCGCGTGAATCTGCGCGAGCAGGTTGCCTGGTGCCACAAGCCGAAAGACGAAGATACCCAGATGCTCGCCGAAGACAGCTTGCGCATGGGGATCGTGCAGGCGCAAAAGATGGAGCCGCTCGAGCCGGTTTCGGACGAGATCTCGCGTGCAGTTCTCGTGGTCGGGGGCGGCGTCGCCGGTATGAGCGCGGCGCTCGAAGCGGCCAACACTGGCTTTGATGTGGTTCTGGTCGAAAAGCAGGCCGAGCTCGGCGGTTTCGCTGCCGCCATGAAGAAAGATATTCCGCGAGGCGCTCCTTATACCGAAGCGCGCATGGATGGAGTGTCCGAGCGCATCCAAACCGTGACCTTGCATCCCCGTATCAAGGTGCACTGTTCTACGAAAATCGTGAAGACCGACGGACAGCCGGGGATGTTCGACGTCACCTTGCAAAACGGAGACGCCCCCTTCGTTTATCGCGTGGGCGCAATCGTACTGGCTACGGGCTGGAAGCCCTACGACGCAACCAAGCTGGTCTCGCTTGGTTACGGCTTGCCCGACGTGATCACCAACCTGGAGCTGGAAGAAATGGCTGCCGCGGGTCCGATCGTCCGGCCTTCGACCGGTATGCCGGTCGAGAGCGTGCTGTTTGTCCAATGCGCCGGATCGCGTGACAGCGAACCAGACCACCTCCCCTACTGCTCCTCCACCTGCTGCATGACGACGCTCAAGCAGACCGAATACGTCCGCGAGCAAAGTCCCGATGCCCAGGTCTTTGTGATCTACAAAGACATCGTCACGCCTGGCCAATACGAAAAGTATTACCAGAAGGTACAGGAGCATCCGCTGACCTTCTTCATGAAGGGCACGGTAACCAGCGTCACAAAAGGCAACAATGACCGGGTAGTGGTGGACGTCGACAACAATCTCCTGGGCTCGCCGATGCGAATTCCTGTCGATCTGGTGGTGTTGGCAACGGGAATGGTGCCGAACTCGGCCGACGGCATCGCCATCCGCACGCTGCGCGATGCCGGCCTCAAAGTGCTGCGCAACGAGAGTGACGAGCAGCGCCAGGCAGCGGAGAAGGTCGTCGAGGAGTACAAGCATCACGAGGGAACGGAAATTCTGAACCTTACCTACCGCCAGGGCCCTGACTTGCCTGTGCTGCGCGATGGTTTTTCAGATTCGAACTTCATCTGTTTCCCTTACGAGACCTTGCGGACGGGAATCTACGCGGCGGGTGCGGTGCGCGCGCCCATGGATTCGGCGCTGGCGGAAGAAGATGCCTGCGGCGCCGTGCTGAAGGCGATCCAAAGCATCGAGCTGGCTACCCGCGGGCGTGCCGTCCACCCGCGCGCCGGCGATCTTTCCTTCCCCAGCTTCTTTCTGCAACGTTGCACTTCCTGCAAGCGCTGCACCGAGGAGTGCCCCTTCGGTTCGATCGACGAAGATGAGAAGGGCACACCCAAGTTCAACCAGTATCGGTGCCGTCGTTGCGGCATCTGCATGGGCGCGTGTCCCGAGCGCATTATTTCGTTCAAGAATTACTCGGTCGACATGATCGCCAGCATGATGAAGGCGATCGAGGTTCCGGACGAAACCGAAGACAAGCCACGCATCATCGTCTTTGCCTGCGAGAACGACGCCTATCCCGCCATCGACATGGCGGGCATGCGCCATGCCAACTACGACACCAGTGTCCGCATCATTCCGTTGCGTTGTCTGGGATCGATGAACATTGTGTGGATTGCCGATGCGCTTTCCCGCGGCATTGACGGCGTCATGCTGATGGGTTGCAAGTTCGGGGACGACTATCAATGCCACTTCCTGCGCGGCAGTGAACTGGCCAATCGACGCCTGGAGAATGTGAAAGATACGCTCGACCGCCTGCAACTGGAGTCGGACCGCATCAAGCTCGTGCAGTTGGCGATCGACGGGCATGAGCACGTGACCCAGGAGATCGACGCCTTCGTGGCGCGGATCCGCGAGCTCGGGCCGAATCCGTACAAGGGATTTTAACAATGCCAACCACGACCACCACCGCGGTAACCATCCAACCCGACCGGAAGTTGATTGAAGAAGTCACCGAGTGCGGTGGCGACTTCAAGAAGTGTTATCAGTGCGCGACTTGCGCTTCGGTGTGCACGCTTTCCGGCGAAAATGGCGATTTTCCCCGGCGGCAGATGCTGCTCGCGCAATGGGGCCTGAAACATGAACTGATGGGCGACCCGGGACCGTGGCTATGTTTCTACTGCGGTGAGTGCTCGAAGATGTGCCCGAGGAAGGCCAATCCCGGCGAGAGCATGATGGCCATGCGCCGCTATCTGACGGCGCAGTACGACTGGACCGGCCTCGCCCGCCTCATGTACCGCTCCGCCGGGATGGAAATCGGCGTCCTGCTGCTGGTGGCGGCGTTCGTCGTTACTCTGTTCACCGTGCCCCAGAGCTTTGGCTTTGGACTGCTCCGGCACTCGGGCCCGGAAGCGCGCTCCGTGGTGATGCTCGACAAGTTCGCGCCGGTCATGACCGTCCACCATGGTGACGCTATCATGGCTGCGCTCCTGAGCTTCTTCCTGCTCACCAACGCGGCCCGCATGTTCTTTGCCTTGACGCAGGGAAGAGGGATTCCCATCGGCACGTATTTCGCCGAACTCCCGGGCCTGGTGATCCAGGCGCTCACCCAAGCGCGCTGGAAGAGTTGCAAGGACCCCGACGCGACTAAGAACTGGATTCGCCATCTTTTTCTGGTTACCGGCTATGGGACCATTTTCACCCTGATCGTGCTGTTTTTGCCGTGGTTCCAAGTGGCGGACAACAGTTTTCGCTGGACCAGCATTCTGGGTTATTACTCGACCGCCGTTCTGGTGATCACGACATCCTGGATTCTTCTGGACCGCATCACGAAGCAGAGCGAGATGCACCGCTTCAGTCACCTCTCGGACTGGCTGTTCCCGATCTTACTGTTGCTGACCGCCATCACCGGCATTGCAGTCCATATTCTGCGGTTGTCGAATCTGGCGATGCCCACCTATTACATGTACACGGCCCACATGGCGATCGCGGTGCCCATGCTGGTGGTGGAAGTGCCGTTTGGCAAATGGGCGCACCTGTTGTACCGGCCCTTGGCCATCTATGTTGACGCGGTTAGAAAGAAGACTCTGGTGGTTCCGAGTCCAGAGGCAGTTGTTGCCGGCGAAGTGACCGGAGAGGCAAAGGCCTGATTGCGTTCCCAGCCACCGAGGGCGTAGAAGAACCTGAGTGGCTGACGAAGATAGAAGCAAATGCAGAACAAGCTGTACCAGCTGAAAAGATGCCCCTGGCCGAGTTTCGGCTCGCAACCAGGATTTTCTGTGGACGGAAACTCTGGCGGCGAGCAGCGCGCGATTCTCGCTGCCGCTGAGTGTCCGGCACTGATCCGATTTCACATTTAGGAGGCTTTACTATGAGTAAACTCGTTCCCCCGCATGGAAGTCCTGAACTTAAACCTCTCTTACTGGAAGGCCAAGCCAAGACGGAAGAAATCAAGAAAGCGCAACATCTGAAAAAGATTCCCCTAACCAGCCGCGAGACCGGCGATCTGATCATGCTGGGCATCGGGGCTTTTACCCCGCTCGATGGCTTCATGGGCAAGGCAGACTGGCAAAGCTGCTGCGACAACTACACTTTGCCGAGCAAGAAGAATCTGTTCTGGCCCATCCCCATCACCCTTTCCACCGAGGAAGGCCTGGCCAAGACCATTGCGCTGGGAGAGGAAGTCGCGCTCTGGGACGTGGAGACCGATTCCCTGGTCGGCACCATGAAAGTGACCGAGAAGTACACCATCGACAAGGCGCACGAGTGCAAGCAAGTGTTCCGCACCATTGACCCGAAACATCCGGGCGTCGAGAAGGTGATGGCGCAGGCTGGAGTAAATCTGGCCGGGCCGGTAAAAGTGCTGTCCGAGACATTCTTCCCGGAAGAGTTCAAAGGGATCTATCAGCACCCGGCGGAAGCCCGCAAGATTTTTGCCGAGCGCGGCTGGAGCACGGTAGCGGCCCTGCAACTCCGCAACCCGATGCACAATTCGCATGCCTACCTGGCGTGGACCGCGATCGAAGTCTGCGACGGAGCGTATATTCATCAGTTGCTCGGCAAACTGAAGCCCGGCGACATCCCGGCGGATGTTCGCGTGAGAGCGATCGACGCGCTGGTCAACAAGTACTTCCGCAAGGAACGCGTTGTCCAGGGGGGGTACCCGATGGAGATGCGCTACGCGGGTCCGCGCGAAGCCCTGCTGCATGCGCTGTTCCGCCAGAACTACGGCTGCTCGCACCTGATCGTGGGACGCGATCATGCCGGAGTGGGCGACTACTATGGTCCGTTCGACGCACAGAAGATCTTCAACGAGATCCCGCTGGGCGCGATGGCCATTCAGCCGCTGTGCATGGACTGGACGTTCTACTGCTATGAGTGCAAGAGCATGGCTTCGATGAAGACCTGCCCGCACGAAAGCAAAGCCGTGATCGACGATAACGGCAACTACAAGGGCGGCGCCAGGCTGCTGCTTTCCGGTACGCTGCTGCGCAAGCTGATGAGCGAGGGCAAGCCGGTTCCCGCGGAGTTCTCGAGACCCGAGGTCATTGCGATTCTGAAGCAGTACTACGACACGCTCGAAGAAAAGGTAGAAGTGAAGCTCCACGGCGCCGCCACGGGAGTGGTGAAGCCGAACTAACAACCAGGCAGTCGCTGATAACTAAGTTGTTGCTGTAACCAAGCCACGGTTGTGTATGGCCAGGGACTTGATTCGGCGTGAAGCAAGCGACGAATTGAAAGTCGGAAGCGGCCCGCACCAGTGTGCCTGGCGCGGGCCGTGCCCTTAGAAGGGACGGAGGATTCCTTATGTCGGTGATTACGATCTCCCGTGGCTCGTTCAGCGGCGGCAAGGCTCTGGCGGAATGTTTAGCCCGAAGACTTGGCTATCGATGCATCGACCGCGACGTGATCGTTGAGCGCGCCGCTGCCTATGGCGTGTCCCAGGAGGCGCTCCGGGCTGCCCTGGAAAAACCTCCCAGCTTTCTCGATCGTTTCCAACACAAAAAATACCTTTATCTGGCTCTGTTTCAGGCGGCCCTGACCGAAGAGGTCCGGACCGGGAAGGCAATCTATCACGGCCTGGCAGGGCATTTGCTTCTCAAGGGCGGCCATCCCATCCTGCGCACCCGGATTATTGCCCCGATGGAGGCCCGCATTCAGACGATCCAGGAGCGGCTGAAGTACAGCCGCAACGACGCCATTGCTTACATCGAAAGGGTCGACGAGGGCCGGCGCAAGTGGACTGAGTTCCTCTATGGCGTGGACTGGGGAGACCCTTCGCTCTACGACGTCGTAATCAATCTGGAGTACATCAACCTTGAGGAAGCGTGCCACATCATCTCCTCCATGGTCATCGAGAGGTCCTTTGAGTTCACTCCCGAATGCCAGCAGAGAATGGACGATCTGGCACTGGGCAGCCGCGTTCGCGCCGACTTGGCTATCGCCCCCCCGACCGCGGACCTTGAACTCGAAGTACTGGCCCACAGCGGTGTGGTTTCCATCAAGGGCAAGGCTTCGACCCTGAGCCAGATCAACGAAGTCAAACAGGTGGCTTCGGCCACACCCGGAGTAATCTCTCTCAACCTTGATGAGCTGATGCCGCCGGTACGGGTGTGATTGGCCGCCTTGGATTAGACGAGGAGAAGGAGTTTGCCATGCGTAAAGTTGGACTGAGGCTGATGAGTTGGTTGGCAATCCTACTTTTGCCCGCGCAGGTGCTGGCCGAGAAGGCGGCGGATGCGGTCGTACTTGTGACCGACACCCGCAAACTGCACGGCTGGGAAGCCTGGTGGGGGAATTTGTACAACGAGAGCCACCTGCTGTTTGCCCTCGTGACCATCCTGATTATTCCGCTGTGTGGCGTCACCCTCGGCATTCTGGCGGATCAGGTGATGTCCCGCATTGGGATCGACCTGAAAAACCGGGTCTTGGCGGAGCACTGAAGTTGGCGGTTGCTGCACGGAGGCACGGGTGGATTGAATGCATCTGGTCCTCTGCCCTGAAAGACATTTATGAAACGCACTTCTACGTAGTTCGCGGTTTATATCACGGAGGCAATCATGGATTGGCTGCACATACTTATGCCCATCGCCGGAGTCCCGCTGTTTTGGCCGGGACTGGTGATTCTGGGCTTTGGGGTCGGTATTATCGGTGGTTTTTTCGGCATGGGCGGCGCGTGGATGGTAACCCCAGGGCTGAACATCCTGGGTTTTCCGATGGCCTTTGCCATTGGCACCGATGTCACCCACATGGCTGGCAAGTCGCTGATTTCCACGATGCGCCACGCCAAGTTCGGGAACGTGGATTACAAGCTCGGGCTCTCGATGGTGCTGGGTACGGTCGGCGGAATCGAGATCGGCGCCCAGATGATCATGTGGCTGGAGCGCATCGGAAAGATCGACCTGTACGTCCGCTGGGCCTATGTTGTGCTCCTAACCCTGATCGCCTGGATGGTATTCAGCGACATCGCCAAGAGAAAAAAGAAGGAGCGCGAGGCCCTGGCCGTCGGCAAGAAACTGGACCCCATGGCCACCGGACATGAGTGGCACAAGCGACTGCAAAAAATCAACATCCCGCCCATGGTCGATTTCAAGCGCGCCGGCATTCGCTGTTCGCTGTGGCTGCCCGTCGGGATCAGCTTCTTTACAGGCTGGCTGGCGGGTGTGCTCGGGATTGGCGGCGGCCTGATCCGCATGCCTGCCCTCATCTATTTGATGGGCGTCCCAACCCACGTGGCCGTTGGCACCGATCTTTTTGAAGTCGCCATCTCCGGTCTCTATGGAGCCGCCACCTACAGTTACAAGGGCCGCGTCGAAATCGTAGCCGCGCTGATCATGTTGCTGGGCGCAGCCGTCGGAGCCCAGATCGGCACCGTCGCCACCAAGTACGTCAAAGGCTACGGCATTCGGATTTTCTTTGGCATCGCCGTCATTGGCTGCGAACTCTCTGTCATCATGAAGATTCTCTCGGCCATGTACCCCTCCATCAAGACCATCACTGACGAAACTGCGACGGTTCTCATCCTCGGCGTGGTGTCGGCGATTTCGCTCTATATCCTGATCGCGTTCCTGAAGGGGGTCCACGACGAGCGGGCCCAACGAGCCGGGAAGCCCGGAGTCGTTCATGTGTAACCAAGGAGCATGCGCAATGACGTTCGCTGCAAGATCGTTAGTCACGTTCGCAACGGTGGCGGCTCTGGTGTTTGCCATGGGATGCGCCAACCCTGGCAGGGTGGAGCAGGGACGAGCCATCGCTTTTGACAAGCAAAACGGCATGGTCACCTTGATTCTGGATTCCGCGCCAAAGTCCGACCAGCCCAAATACGACGTTCTGCCGCCAGTCGCGGTGAAGCTGCCCGTGGACCCGAACGAAATCGGCCCCGTTCCGGAGGCGGGAAAGCTGCTGTCGTTCGACACGAAGAAGCGGACTGTCGTGTTTTTCGATCCAGCATCCGCAACCGTTAAGACCGTTTCCTACCAGCCGGTCGACGAGCAGAACGGCGTCTCTCGAGATGACCCCCGCGTGGCCAAGAAGAAGTTTCCCGCCGTCGACCGGCAGAAGAAGACCGTGACCATCTATTCGCGGCGGAAAAAACTCCTTCTGACCTTCGCCGTGCCCGACGAGTATCTAGCGCTGCCCGACGATACCTGGAAATCGGGCGACGAGGTCCGCTACTACTACAAGCAGCCTGGCCAAGCGCTTCGTTTGATGAATGTGAGCAAGACGGACCTGAGCAAAACTGGTAAGTAAGCCTGGATGGAAAGTGGGTTCCCTCGGGGTGGTCGTGTCTGGCCCCCGGCAGCGGTCTTTTGGAATCAAAGACTTAGCGGCATTAATTTTCCAAGTTTTTGAGAAATAAGGACTTTACAGGTAATGTATTTTAAAATCATAGACTTAACGGCTCTTTTTTGAATAATTGAGTGACATTTCGGCAGAATGGCTATCGGAAGACGGGAGGCACTATCCGATGAGCACTAAAGGGAGACGCGGGCGGGTGCTGGGCGCAGCGTTCCTGTTGCAGGCGATGACTGCGCTCGCAGGCGGGATTTTGCTGGATTTCTTCCTGCTTGTTCCCGGAAAGATTGGCGAAACCATGACAAGGGTGGCGCAGCATCCCGCGTGGATGCGAGCCGACATCCTGGACGAGATGGTGACCGCGGGCGGCGTGATCTGGCTGGGAGCGCTTCTGTTCTCCAAGCTGCGCCGCTACGGCGAAACGATGGCTAGGGTGGGGTTTGCGCTCTATCTTCTGGAGGGCGCAGTGCTGGCGGCAAGCCGGATCGGAGGCTTTATGCTGCTCACAGTGAGCAGGGAGTACGCGGACGCTGGGCGGGTGGCAAGCATGGAGCCTCTGGGAAGGGTAGCCTATGCAGCTATGGATCGCGGACAGCTTCTGATGATGGTTCCGTTCTGCGCCGGCGCGTTCCTGTTTTACGGGCTGCTATACAAATCCCGCCTGGTGCCGCGATGGCTGGCGTTCTGGGGTTTGGCGGCGATGATTCCGGTTACGGTGGCAACGCTGTGCGAGGTGCTTGGAATCGAGATTTCGTTCCTATTGTTCGTGCCGTATATTCCATTCGAATTCTTCCTGGGGACTTGGATACTGATTTTCGGCATCCGTGACGAGGTAAACCCCGCAATGGAGAGCGAACCAGCAGTGGCTCCCTTGACACACGTCTAGAATGAGGGCCAGTTTGCGCTAAGAACGGCATGGGGAACGGTATGGGTTCGAATTTCAAAGAGTTCCAGAGCCGGAGGATTGCTGGCCGCAATTGAATGCACAATCGCCGAAGCGCTCGTCAAGCTCTCTCGAGGGACACGTTCACAGATTGCTGAACTCCGGGAGGATCACCGGCGGGTGGGCCCCGATAACAGGGAAGTGTCTCCTTGTTTGTTGACATGAATCGAAATAACCGGGGGTGCGCACCTTCTCGCGCTTTTCGAGAAGGGGAGAATCTCATGCGGTTGAGGGCGCTCAAATCCAACCCTAACGTCGCAAAAAACGCGACGTTAGGGTAAGGCACCCAGCTTATACTAACTACGAAAACGGTATAGTGGCCCCAACCCGATGTTCTGGTGGTCGAAAAAGAAGCCCGCGGAGCCAGCCAAGGCGGTCGAGGACCGGATCCGGCGCCGCTACCAGAGCTTTCGCGAGTTGCTTTCCCTGAACAACGAATGTTTGGAGCTCATGGCCGCGATCCAGGAGGATCTGCAGTTCGTCCTGCCGCGGCGCGACATCGTCGGTTCCAGGATCTCCGCCGTCTACTCCAAGGCCGAAGCCACCGTGGCGGCGCTGGAGCGCCTGACCGGGATTAACTTCCCACAACTTCACGAAGCGATCCATGCGCAACAGAATGAAGTCGAGCGCTATATCGCGGCGCGGCAAGAACTCGTGGCTCGAAATTTTGCCGCTTGGCTGGAGGAGATCGATGGAGCTTCGACAGCGGAAGCCGGCGGCAAGGCCGCGGCGCTGGCGGAAGTCAAGAACCGGATTGGTCTGCCGGTTCCCGACGGATATGTGATCACGGCAGAGGCCTACCGCCAGTTCTGTGGCATTCCACTCTGGGAGAAGATCCGGGATGCCACCCATAATCTCGACTTAAACGATCTCAGCGCGCTCCGGGATGTCTCCAAAAGGCTGGCGGAGATGGTGATGGCATTGCCCGTTCCGCGGGCCATCGAAGTTGCCCTTGCCGAGCGCGCGCATACGCTGTTTTCGCGCGGGCCGACGGCAGGCTTGGCCGTGCGCTCCAGTGCCGTCGGAGAAGGCGGCGAGCGCACCTTCGCCGGACAATTTCTCAGCCTCATCAATGTTCCTCAGGACCAGGTGGTCGATGCCTACCGGCGGGTCGTGGCCGCGCGCTTCAGTGAACGCGCATTGTTCTATCGCCTCTCGGCGGGACTGTCGGAAATCGACACACCGATCCCTGTGCTCTGCCTGCGCGTGATTCCGGCCCGCGCCTCGGGCATCATGTACACGCGGGACCCGGGCAATCCCGAGAGCGATGCCTTGTGGATCACGGCGACTCGCGGTCTTGCCCTGGACATCGCCAGCGGGCACGGAGCGGCCGACTTGTTCGTTATGTCGCGTAAGCGCCCTCGTTATGTGGTGGAGCGGAACATCGTCCGCAAGGAAGTTGAGATCATCCCCCAGGAAGGCGGCGGGCTCACTCGCCGCCCGTTGTCGCCCGACGAAGCTGCGGCGCCGAGCTTGGCCGCCCACGAACTCGAAACCCTGGCCATCTGGGGTCTCCAAATCGAAGAACACTTCAAGGCGCCGCAAGATGTCGAGTGGGCCCTCGACGAAGCGGGCCAGCTTTGGATCGTGCAGGCGCGTGCGCTCGTGATGGGCGATGCGGAGGCCGCCAAAAGCAAATCGCGGGTGAAGCAAGAGCCGCTCCTCATCGGTGGCCGCAGTGTTTTTCCCGGCCGCGTTTCCGGGACAGCACACATGGTTTCCGATCCTCGCGACCTCGGCAAAACGCCGGACGGCTCGATCCTGTTCTTGCGCAAGGCGTCGCCGGAAATCGTTGCCGTCTTTCCCCGCATCGCCGGCCTGGTGGCGGAGTGGGGCAACTTGGCGGGACATGCGGCCGCCCTTCTCCGCGAGTCCAAAATTCCTTCCGTGTTCCAATTGGAGGGCGCCTTCGAACAGATTCACAACGGCGATCCGGTCAGCCTCGACGCGGTGCAGCCCAGGGTTTACGCGGGAACGCTTTGGGAGCCGCGCATGGTCGAACCGGCCGAGAATACCCGGTACCGGAAGGGTTCCAGCGACCCCATCGCCGAGCGCTTACTGGTGCTCCACTTGCTCGACCCGTCGGGCGCGAACTTTCGGCCTGCCGGCTGCAAGTCCGCACACGACGTACTCCGCTTCTGTCACGAGAAAGCGATCGAGGCGATGTTCGAGGTGGGCGACAGCGAGTTGGAGCGCGGCCCGCACATCTCGCGCAAACTGCTGAGTTCGACTCCGGTCAACCTGCAGGTTCTGGACTTGGGCGGCGGTTTGGCGGTGCAAAATCCGCTGGCCGCGGAAGTGAAACCGGAGGAGATTGTTTCCCGTCCTTTTCAGGCGTTCTGGCGCGGGGTGTCTCACCCCGATGTTACCTGGACCCGCGAAATGCCTGCCAGCCTGAGCGATCTGGCATCGGTGATGGCGACCTCGCTCACCGCGCAAACCGGCGCCATGCGCGCCCTCGGCGACCGAAGCTACCTGCTGGTGGCCGATGAATACATGAACCTCAACTCGCGCCTGGCCTACCATTTCACTTTAGTGGATGCCTGCGTCTCGGAGGTCCCGGGCAATAACTACATCGCCTTCCGATTCTCCGGAGGAGGAGCGGCGCGAGAAAGACGCAACCTGCGAGCATGTTTCATAGAAACTTGCCTGGCTCATTTCGGTTTTCTGACCGACCGCCGTGGCGATTTAGTCAATGCCTGGTTCAAGAAGGCTCCCGCGGATCGGACCGAGGCTAATCTCGATATTCTCGGCCGGCTGATGGTCTGCACGAGCCAGTTGGATATGTACATGACCAGCGAAGCGGCGATGAAGTGGTACGTGCTGCAGTTCCTCAGAGGCAACTATGGTTTCAACCCTGAGCAGCCCACGGAAGGAACTCGCCCCATCTAGATCGGATTTGGCTCCCTGTATCCCTCTCGCGTGGCGACAGCCGCCTCCGGCTGTCCTAGCAGCCCGTGGTGAGACACTCGCGCGCCCAAAGCCAGCGCCTAAAGGCGCATTCATAAACACGGCGCTTGCGGCATGCCTGAAGGCATGCCCGAATACGAATCTTGCTTTCACCACAGGCCCCTAGCCGAGTCAGCTTGGCAGCTGGCTTGCCGCGGCGACCCTGAATTCACTCTGCCAGGTGCCCCATATCACAGGCATGTGTGACCACGGACACTGCTTCCCGCCATTCCTATAGAGACAGTAGACAAAGAGAATTCCGTCAGCGCTGGCGCACTGCAAGCCATGAGCCGGCGGTCGCCATGCCGGAACAACTGTCTGACACGGAATACGAAAGGTCGCGGGTGCAATCATGAAAATTTCACAAAAAGGGCTTTACGCACTGCAAGCTATGATGATGCTTGCCCGGCACCACGATCAGGGCCCGATCAAGATCCGCGAAATCGCCGTGGAAGAGGTTCTGCCGGAGAAATTTCTTGAAATCATCTTGATTGAGCTCAAGAACGCGCGCCTGGTGGAGAGCACGCGCGGTGCCCGGGGCGGCTACCGGCTGCGACGGGCCCCGTCCGATATCCATCTCAGCGAGGTGATTCGCGTGATTGACGGTCCGCTCGCGCCGTTTGGCGATGCGGAACATTTGCGCGATCTGATTAGCCGCGATGCCAGCCACCGCGCCCTGTACAAAGTGTTCCTCGCCGTGCGCAACTCCGCGTCTCGGATCCTGGAAAACACCACCCTCGCCGATGTCGCCAACCTGGAGTTGCCCGACTCCAAGAAGCAATCGAAGAAGCAGAAGAGCGACGCGGTGAGCCCTTTTCCCGGCGTTGCGCCGGCACCTGACCCGACCGAAATCCCCGCTCTAGCCCGCGCTCGCAGCTGACGCGGTTTAAGAGCAGGTGTCAGGTCTCAGGTCTTAGGTCTTAGGTCTTAGGTCTTAGGAAAACCCTGGATGCAGTTTTCATTGCTCCGGCTGTTCGTCTGAAGATTAATTTGCTAAGCCCTCCACTCCATCAAGCCAAATGTGGGGTTGATGGGGACCCCGGTCTTGCCCTTCCCAAAACCATTTACGAAACCAGCTCTTGGGGTTCCCGAACTCAAGCTGAGTTTGATAAGGTACTCGTGCCATGATGACGACGAAGAATGCAGTCCCCAAAACAACACTCAGGCAAAAAGCGCAGTTAATGTCGGGTTCGGAGATTGAACGGACTCTGGTGCGTCTCGCTCACGAAATCCTCGAAACAAACGATGGCGTTGATGGCCTGGGACTGGTCGGAATCCGCCGTCGCGGAGTGCCCATCGCCGAGCGCCTGGGCAAAATGATTCAGCGGGTGGAAAAGAAGAAGATTCCCGTGGGCGCGCTCGATATCACCTTCTATCGCGACGACCTTTCTACCCTGGGGCCCAAGCCCGTGGTGCAGCAATCGGAAATTGGCTTTTCCATCGAAGGCAAGAAGATCGTGCTCGTGGACGACGTGCTGTATACGGGCCGCACCACACGCGCCGCCCTTGACGCCCTTTTTTCGCATGGCCGCCCCAGCCTGGTGCAGTTACTGGTGCTGATCGATCGCGGCCATCGCGAATTGCCCGTCGAGGCCACCTTTATCGGCCGAATTGTGCAGACTACTGACAGGGAAGTGATCGAAGTCAAGTTGACCGAGATCGACGATGCGGAGAAAGTGCTGCTGATGGAGAAGTAACGCAGCAGTACGAAAGTGGATAACTTTTACAATTCATTTATGAAGACAATTCGTTTATGAAGATTCTCGATTCCACTCCGCGTCAAACCGCGCCCGCTCATAGAAAGACTTCTGCGTTCCCACGCCCGTAGTCGAAAGCCCAGCGTAGAGATTAGCGCGCCGGACAGCCTCCCGCTCCGGCAGGCCCTCACCAAGGAAGGTAGCAAAGCTGCCAATAAAAGCGTCGCCGGCGCCGGTCGAATCCACGCTCTTCACTTTAAACGCGGGCACATGCTCCATGCCGTCACTTCCGGCCAGCAGCGAACCATTTGCACCCAGGGTGAGAATCACTCGCCGAATACCACTGGCAAGCAGCTTCTCCGCGCAGCGCTT
Organism: Terriglobales bacterium; assembly: GCA_049697355.1. GTDB lineage: Bacteria > Acidobacteriota > Terriglobia > Terriglobales > Acidobacteriaceae > Acidiflorens. The sequence continues at coordinate 1,860 of JBAVVP010000559.1, read as the reverse complement.
GGCATCGTCGAGATTGCGCACCGCCATGCCGGAAATCGTCTCCGCCTCGCTCTCGTTGGGAACAAAGTAATCGAGATCCGCCACTGCCTTGATGTCGATGGGCTGCGCTGGAGCCGGGTTCAAGATGCAGCGGATGCCGTTTTTCCGCGCGAACTTGATGCTGTAGTACACCGTCTCCAGCGGGATCTCAAATTGGAGAACGATGCAGTCGGCGCTCTTCAGCGTGTCCGCCGCGGCATCCACGTCGGCCGGTTTCAATTCGTCGTTCGCGCCTTTGACGACGATGATTCGATTCTGTCCGGAAGGATCGACGAAGATCGGCGCCACGCCGCTGGAGACGCCGCTTACCTGCCGCACGTGCGTGGCATCGATACCAAGCTTTTCAAAATTCTTGATGGTTGACGGGCCAAACAGATCGTCTCCGACTCGCGCCACCATGAAGACCTCAGCTCCGCAGAGGCGGGCGGCAACGGCCTGATTCGCCCCTTTTCCGCCAAATCCCAGATCGAATCTCTTTCCGAAGATGGTTTCCCCCGGTTTGGGAAACTGGTCTGAGAACGTGGTCAAATCAACATTGGCACTACCCACAACCGCAATGCGAGGACGCTTTGCCATAGAATCCCGTTGCCGCCGGCACGCTCCAACCGCGGGCGCGCCTTTGAAGTAAGGAAGGCAGAGTGTAGTCAGTCGATGGTTGGGTGTCAACCCGTGCACCGGGCTGTGTCATACCACAATAGAATGTCCGCTGGTTACAACTTCGAGAAGGCCCGCTCATTCATCTGGCATCCGCAGACGCTCTTGAGTATTCTTCTCGTGATGGCCACTGTTTCGTTGACCGAACTGCTGGGCACGACCGTCTACGACGCCTCCGGCGCCGCCAGCGGACGGGTGCGCGAAGTGGCCCTCGCCCCGCAGGAGGACCGCTCCCGTGTTGCCCTGCTAATCGTCAAAACGCGTGCGGGGAACCGTGCGTTGCCTTTGACCGATGTTTCCGCGATCGATGGCGGCGTGCGGGCCTCCACCGCAGCTGCGGAATGGACTGCGGCGGATGGCTCCGAAGGACTCTTGTTGCTCAGCCGCGATCTGCTGGATCAGCAGGTGATTGACGTGCACGGCCGCAAAGTTGTGCGCGTGAATGACGTGGATTTTCATCACGAGGTTGCGCAGAATCGCCACGTTTTGAAAGTCGGTGGCGTGGACGTGGGAGCGCGGGGCGCCATTCGCCGCCTGCTGAAAGGCATGGTCCCCTCCGTTGCCCTGCGGGCCTTGCTGGCGCGCGTCCCTCCCCGCGAGATCCCGTGGGACTTCGTGGATCTCATCGAGACCGACCCGGCCCGTCGCGTCAAGCTGAAAATTTCCCATGAACGGCTGGCCAAACTCCATCCCGCCGACATTGCCGACATCGTGGAAGATCTGGCTCCCGATGAGCGCGAAGCGGTCTTCGAAACCCTGGACGAGGGCGTCGCCGCCGGCGCGCTGGAAGAGCTTGAGCCGAAGGTGCAGAAATCGGTTGTGGAATCGCTCGATTCCGACCGGGCCGCCGACATTGTCGAGGAGATGGAACCGGACGCGGCGGCCGACCTTCTGGGTGACCTGTCCGATGACAAGACAGAAGAAATTCTGGTGCAGATGCAGCCCGAAGAGCGCCAGGAAGTCACTGACCTGCTCGAGTTCAAAGAGAATACGGCCGCAGGCCGCATGACCACCGAGTACATTGCATTGCCCGTGACCGCTACCGCCAACCACGCGATCGAGGCCATGCGCACTTTCGAGGGCCGCATGGAGAACATGAGCACCGTGTACCTTACGGATTCTCACGGGACCCTTGCGGGCGCGGTGCCGCTGGTCAAGATCGTTCTG
>JBAVVP010000558.1:0-6178 GCA_049697355.1 Terriglobales bacterium | reverse complement strand
TTGCAACACTACGGGCGCGTCGGGCACCAGACTCTTCACCAGGCGCGCCAGTTCGAAGCCCGCCTCCGGACTGAGCCTGCCCTCCATCGGGAACTCCACGTCCGACACCAAGCCGAACAGATAATCGCGATACTCCTCGACCAGACTGGCCGCGTCTTCGAAGTTTGAGCTCATCAGAATTCGCGGCCGCGCCTGCATGCGCACCAGTTTGTGCGCCACGTTGATGCCTTCCTGGATCACGCGCTTCGATTGCTTGATCAGCTCGGTATAGATCACAGGCAGGAACGACGAGTAGTAACGGATGTTGTCTTCCACTACCAGCAGCACGGGCACGCCGATGGCCCGCGTGTCGTGCTGGACGTTGCGTTTGTCCTCGATATACTTGACCATCGCGATCAGGATGCGAGCATTCCCCTGCCACAGAAAAATGCGTTCGATCAGGGTGACGGGGTTGCGCGCCACGAAATTCTTGATCTCGCGATAGTCGTAGGCCAGCACCAGCACGGGAACATCCAGCCCGGCTCGCCTCACCTCGCGCGCCAACTGCGCCGCGTCCATGTCGCCGACGGCGAGATTGGTGACGATCAGATTGAATTGCGGCTGCGAGCGGGCCAGTTCCAGGGCTTCGGCGCAGCTGGAGACGTGCGTAATCCCCGGAATCTGCCGGAGGTTGAGTTCGAGCGATTCGTCAATGAGCAACTCGTTGAGCCGGCCATCTTCCCGGAGGATGAAGGAATCGTAGAGGCTGGATACCAGAAGAATGTTCTGCACTTTGAACGGCATCAGATTTTCGAAGCCTTCAAAGCGCTCTTCGGCGTCCAGAATCGGCTCGGCAATGCGGCGGACAGCCATGGGGACATTCTAGCCGGAGTTTGCAAGAGCGGTGGAATGCGGTTATTTTGCGCGCCTCCAACCCGCGTTATACTTCCCACGTAATCTCGTAATGTGGCCCAACCCGCCTTTGGGGCGGTCGCTGAGGAAAACATGGCCGCACTGATCGATGCCATAGACGTAAAGCGCAAAATGTTTTTCGAGTTGGAAAACACGCCGTTCGTGTGCCTGGAAGCGGAGGTTTCCACTCCTACCGCCCGTGGCGGCCAGACCTTGGTCCGCCTGAAGATGCGCAACCTTCTTACCCGCGCGGTCTTTGACAAGACATTCAAGGCCAGTGAAAGGTTCAAGGAGCCGGACCTCCAGACGGTCCCGGCATCCTATCTCTACAGCGACGGAAGTGGTTTCCACTTCATGGACCAGGAGAGCTTCGAGACCCTCACCCTTTCCGGCGAGATGATCGGGGACGCCCTGGACTTTATCGTGGAAGGAGCCATCATCCAGTTGCATAAGTACAACGGCAAGCCCATCGGGTTGCAGCTCCCAGCCCAAGTGGAGCTGAATGTCACTTACACCGAACCCGGTGTCCGTGGCGACACCTCCAGCGGCAGCGTGACCAAGCCGGCGAAGCTGGAGACGGGCATCGAGATCCGGGTTCCCCTCTTCATTAAAGCAGGGGAAACCATCAAGGTATCCACGGAGACGCGGGAGTTCGCAGGGCGAGCCTGACCGGACGCAGGGTGCCCGTCCTATCGGTTTGTTGAAGGTTTTAGAGCTCGCGCAAGGCGACGGCTACTGGGCGCCACGCGGCGCGGATTGCGGGCGGCAGACCGCCAAGTAAGCCCATCGCGAGGGCGAAGACGATGCCAGCCGCCAACAGTACAGGGGTGATGCGGAAGGCAAATGCCAGATGCGAGAATGTCTGCCAGTTCATCGCGCCCGTGGTTAGACCATTCAAAGGCAGGACGGCGATGCAGCCGATCACGCCTCCGACGAATGAAATCAGCAGCGCCTCGATCAGGAATGAAAGTACGACCGCTCCTCCGCCAAATCCAAGAGCACGCATGGTGGCGATTTCACGGCCGCGTTCGGCGACGGCAGAGTACATGGTATTGAGCGCGCCGAAGACGGCTCCGATGGCCATGACGAAGGCGACCAGGCCGCCAAGAATGGTGATGAGCTGAGTCATGCGGGTCGATTGCTTGGCGTAGTAGTCGATCTCGCGAGTGACATCGAAGTTCAGGCGCGGGTCGGAAGTGACCGCATCCTTGAACTTCTGAAAATCACCGGCCGAGGCCAGATGGACGGTGGCCGACTGAAAGATATTGGTGGGCCGCTTGTAGACATCGTCGAGCACGCGGGCATCGCACCAGGCTTCGGAATCGAAGGCGCTGCCGCCGGCGTCGAAAACGCCCACGATCTTCCAGTGGCCGCCGCCAAAATCAATGGTGTTGCCGAGAGCCATCCCTCTATAGGTGCCAATCACGTTCTTCCCCACGACCAGCTCTGCCAGTCCCGGAGTGAACATACGCCCCTCGACGATTTTGACGTTCTTGCGAACCTCCAGGACATTGGCAGAAACGCCACGCACCTGGGCGTTCGCGTCGGTACCGGTGGAAGCTAGCGGAAAAGGAGCGACCACTACCACCTCGGACGTAACCAACGGGCCATTGGGGCCCCGCGCCACGCCAGGAGCATCCTGGACGACTTTCACGTCTTCGAGACGCATGCCGCTCATCATCTCGGACGTGGAGCCGGCGCGCACCAGGAGAGCGTTATCCTCCGCACCAGAGGAGACCAACGTTGCTTTGAAGCCGCGCGCCAGGGAGAGCATGGCCACAAATACGCCCACCGTTCCGGCGATGCCGAGGACGGCGACGATCGCGGAGGTCCAGCGCGCCTTCACGCTGCGGAAGTTGTAGGTGACAGGGATCGCCATATTAAACCCTCCGAAGCGCATTGACCACGCGCAGACGCATGGCGCCGATTCCCGGCAGAATGCCGCTGATAATCCCGACCAACAAGGCAATCAAGAGCCCGAAAGATAGAACGGCAGGGGACAAGACGAGCGACGGAAGCAAGCCGTTCAACGCCGCGCCCAGAGCCGGAATTGCCAAGAGCGCGAGACCGAGGCCAAGGACGCCTCCGACGAGCGCGATCGTAAGGGACTCGGCGAGCACGAAAAAAAGGACCCAACGATCGCTGTAGCCGATTGCTTTCAGCACGGCAAGTTCGCCGATGCGCTCGCGTACGGAGATGGCCATGGTATTTCCCGTGACCAGCAGCAGCGTGAAGAACACGACGCTGCCGATCGTGATGATCAGGAACTGAATGTTCCCGAACTGCTTAACCCAGCTGGCGGCGAACTCAGACTCGGTTTCAGTCTTCGTCTCGTTCGCGGAATTGGCGGCCATTTCGTCAATCGCCTTGGCCACACTTACAGCGTTGTCGGGGCTATCGAGCTTCACCACATACCAGCCGACCTGACCTTTGAGCCGCTCCGGGATCTTCTCTTGCAGATAGTCCCATTGAAACCAGAACTGGCTTTCGTCGCCGCCCACCTTTTGACTGTGATAGATGCCGTCAAGATTGAATTCCCACACACCCCCACCATAGAGGGTGGTCCTGATGGGAATGCGATCACCGATCTTCCATTTAAAGCGCTCGGCCGTTTTCGCTCCGACGATGGCGCCCTGGCGATCCTTCACAAAGGTCTGCCATTGATCATCAGGGACGGCCAGTTCAGACATGACCCGCCGCTGATTTTCGACGTCGATCACGAACTGCGGGAAGAAATTCTTTTCGTCCTGATAGACGCCGCCGAACCAGTTGTTATGGGTGACATATTTGACGCCGGGGATGCGCTGAATCTTGTCGCTGTAGGAAAGCGGCAGGAGATTAATAATCGATGTGCGATTGATCGTGACCAGACGATCAGCGCCGGCAATATCCGCGCCGCGATTGAATGCCCCTCTCACTACCGCGAGAAATGCGAAGAGGAACAGCGCGACGGCAAATGAGCCGATCGTGAGGGTCAAACGGAGTTTTTTGCGAAAGAGATTGGCGAAAATCAAGCCGCGGAATTTCATGCCGCACCTCCGGCCGGAACATGCTCGCGCGACTCAACCAGAACCCCTTTCTCCAAATGCAGGGTTAGGTCGGCCTTCTTGGCGACTACGGGGTCGTGGGTCACCATCAACACCGTCTTGCCGTGTTCTTTGACGAGGCGAGAAATCAAATCCATGATCTCGTCGGCGCTCTTGCGATCGAGGTCGCCAGTGGGTTCGTCGCAGAGAAGAAACGTAGGATCGGCCACAATCGCGCGCGCGATGGCGACACGCTGCTCCTGGCCGCCGGAAAGTTGCCGGGGAAAATGATTCATGCGCTCGGTCAGGCCAACGATGCCCAGCGCAGCCTCCACGTGCTTGCGGCGCTCATCCTTGGAGAGGCTGGTGAGCAGTAGGGGCAGCTCAACATTCTGAAAGGCGGTGAGCACGGGAATCAGGTTGTACATCTGGAAGATGAAACCGACGTGCCGCGCCCGCCACCGCGTAAGCTTGCTGCTCGACATGTGCGTGATCTCGTCGCCCGCCACCGTGATGGTTCCACGCGTGGGGACATCGAGCCCGCCCAGCAGATTCAAAAGTGTCGTCTTGCCGGATCCACTGGGGCCCATGAAAGCGACGAAATCGCCCTTGTCCACATCGAGATTCAATCCCTGCAGGACGTCGATATCCTCGCCGCCGCGGCGGTAGGTCTTGTCTAACCCGCGCACCTGGATCTGGCTGTTGCTTTTGCCTGTGCCATCGACTCGAACCATGTCACTTGCTCTCTTTCCTATTTTTTTGCCTATTTTTTGACTTGGACGCTCTGGCCATCGTGAAGATCGCTGGGACCATTCACGATCACGGAATCGCCCGCCGCAAGACCTGCAACCACCTCCGTGTCGGTGCCACGATTTCCCCCGAGCGTGACCGCGCGGCGCTCCGCTTTATTTTCTTTGAACAGGAACACAACTTTCTTCCCCTGGTCGTCGCGTACCGCGCTCTGCGGGATCACGATTGCCGGCGTGGCGGGCGTGTCTTTTTTTGATGGCTCGTCGCCCAGAAACGTCACTTTTATTCCCATGTCGGGCAGAATACGCGGGTCGAGCTTGAGGAAAGAGATCCGTACCTTCACCGTCGCCTTCTGGCGGTCCGCGCTGGGAATAATCGTGCGTACACGGCTCGGAATTTCCCAATCCGGATAAGCGTCAAGAATCGCGGTAACTTGCTGGCCCGGTTTCACGCGCGTGATATACGCCTCGTTCACGTCGACCTCGATTTCATTCGAGTTCATGTTGACGATGGTGGAGATTCCGGTGCGAGTGAAGCCGCCGCCCGCGGAAATGGGGGAAACCATCTCGCCGACTTGCGCGTCTTTCGAGACGACGATGCCCTCGAACGGCGCCCGAATCGTGCAGTTGTCAACCGCCTGCTGCGCCTCCAGGATGCGAGCTTCGGCTGCCTTCGTTTGCGCGTTGCTAAGGGAGATCTTGGCTTTAAGACTGTCTACGGCCGTGCGCGCATTGTCCAGATGTTCTTGCGTCTCCACGCCTGCGTTCTTCAATCCCTCGGTGCGTTGCAGCACAATTTGCGCATTCTTGAGCTGTACTTCGTAGTCCGCGATCGCGGCCTTCGACGAATCGTAGTCGGCTTTGGCCGTGGTCAGAGCTTTCCTGGCATCGGAGTCGTCGAGGGTTGCCAGCAATTGGCCTGCGCGTACGTGGGTCCCCTCGTCGAAGAAGACTCCAGTGACGCGGCCGGTGATCTTGGCCGCGATCGTAGCGCGCTGCCGCGGAGTAACGTATCCGCTGGCATTCAGCAGCGCTTCTCGTCCGCCGGGGCCGATAGCGTTCCGCGCCACGACCACTTCTACAACAGGTTTGGATTGCAAGAATGCATAGACTGCCGCCGACAAGCCCCCGAGAATAATCAGGGCTCCCAACACAACCGCAAGGCCTTTCCCCACTTTGCCGCCCTTGCGCTGTCCATCGTGGATGCGCAAAGAGCTAAGATCGTGCACGCGCGCGTCGGTTGGCGCCGCCATTTTGTAGGCCCCTCCCCTAAAAGAAAATCGTTATTGCGACACCCGCAGCCGGCGCCTGAGAGTGGCCGGGCAGGACTCAAACTTGATCAATCCGAGTAATTTTGATCATACACTGGCGCGGGCCAAAGTCGTTCCAGTTGCCTAAGTACAACGGCAACCCGATCGGGTTGCAGCTGCCGCCCAAGTGGAGCTGAATGTCACTTACACCGAACCCGGCGTCCGTGGCGACACCTCCAGCGGCAGCGTGACCAAGCCGGCG
>JBAVVP010000557.1:0-2065 GCA_049697355.1 Terriglobales bacterium | reverse complement strand
CTCCCGTACTTTTTGCTCACCGTCGAGAAAGTCGTCATGAACACGCCCGAGGGCCGGAAGCGGTTGGAGCGGCTGGAAAAGCGCCTTGCCCGGCGCAGACAGAAACTGGCGGAGCGCTCCGCGACTCTGGCCGGAGCATCGGCGGGCTTCAGCTAGACCGGCACAGCCTGCACAGAAGAAGAGGACATCCGAATAGATCGATTGCTCCCAACGCAGAACCACGTTGTGCCTTTCGGATGTCCTCTAGCCGTCTCGCTAGGCGCGGAAACGTGCACCGACCGAAAGGACCGGGCACATCGCGTCGCAGGCCACCCTGTACGCAACGCCTGCGCCCAGGTGTTTGGTCAAGGCCGTTGGGCGCTTCACGCCGAGCACGATCATGTCGGCCCTCTGGGCAGCAACATTCACGATTGTCTCTGCCGGGGGACCAAATTGCACCAAGTACTCGGGGTCATGCCAGAGTTGCGCCCCTTCGGGAATCAGGGCGCGAAGCTGCTTCTCGGTGGAAGCTGCGACCTCGTCCGGATCGAGCACTGGCAATGTTCCGGGTTCCGGCTCGGGCAATGCCACAGCAGGTTCTGGCGCCACATGCAGCAGGGTCAGACGAGCCCGATTTTCCTCGGCCAAGGATATGGCGTAGGGCAGACCGTGCACCGACTCTGGCCCGAAGTCGGTGGCATACAGGATATGCCGCAGCTTGCCATCGGCAGGCCAGCAGGTTGCATGTGGACCCACGGTGAGCACGGGGCACTCGGCATTGCGAAAGACCTCTTCTGCCACCGAGCCCATCAACAGCTTCTGTAGGCCCCTGCGGCCGCTGGTGCCAATCACGATGAGGTCAATCTCATAGTTCTGGACCAGCTTCGAAAGTACTTCCGCAACTTCGCCCTCCTTGATCAGTTCCTTGTGTCGAATACCCTTGAACGACTCGGAGCTCACCAATGCGGTTAGCTGTTGTTCGGCCGATAACCTGGTTTGCTCCGGATCGGGCTGCACCCCTTCGACAAACGGCAGGTGCGGCAGCACGTTCACCGAGTACACCTCGGCGTCGTAGCCGTGAGCCAGATTGACGGAATAGGAAAGAGCTAATTGCGCGGAGGGTGTGAAGTCCGTGGCGAACAGAATCTTTTGCAGTTTAACGCGGCTTGGAGCAGTTACGGTTGGCATGACAAACCTCCTTCTGAAGCCGGAGGCACGAATACCGGGCAAGATTCTGCCAGGCGCCGCAGCCTTCCGGCTTCGATGTTGCCTGCGGGCGTCCGGAGTGTGGATACTCCTTCCGCCTGAAGCCGGGGAGAAACATCACCTGACACTCTAGTCGCCGAGGGTCACTCTGCCAGTTCCTCTTCCATGGCTTCCGTGACTGCGGAATTGAATTCCGCCACTGGCGTGTGAGGCGCGACATACTCCGCCTGGCACGCTGTGCAGCGCACGCCCATGTCGAAGATTTCCCAAGTTTGATTACCGCAGCTGCAGGTATACAGGTCAGCCATAAAATACCTCCTCCAGGATGTGACGCCCTTCACCACCGTCGGAGCAGACCCATCTGCTTCCGATGGATGACGGATGACGGGCAAATGGATCGGTACCTGAGCGCCATACCTCTTTCTCCGAGGTGGAACTCACGAATAGGCTGATGGTGGGGGGCCGCAGAACATTGCGGCGAGTGCAGCAGTATCTTTTCGCCGCTGCAGGGTTCAGGCGGGACAGTATCTTCTCGCTGCTCGCTTAAACAAAATTATACTCGTTTCCAACGCCCGTTTCCAGTTTCGATGCCGTGATACAGGTGACCGCGTCGTGTGAGACAGGAAGCCCTCGCGGCCAGGGAAGCCGGGCTATTTCAACGGCCAGAGGGCCAGCGCAGTGCGCTCAAGAATCTGGCGCTTGCTTTCCTCGGGCAGCGGGAGCGCGCGGAAAGCATCCAGCGCTTCCTTGATCTCGCGCGGACCCGGACCCGGCCAGTCACTGCCGAACATGGTTTTGTGCGCGATCTCCGGCAATCGCGGAAAGTATCTGAGCAACTGCCGCGGCGGAATGCTGCTGATGTCGAGGTAAACATTGGGGT
>JBAVVP010000556.1:0-2390 GCA_049697355.1 Terriglobales bacterium | reverse complement strand
CTCCTGATCTGATCAGGAGAGCCAGGTCCACCAAGTCCTTCACTCTGCTGTTCGCAGCGTTCCGCGGGAGCGTGTAGGCATGAATCTTTTCAGCGAACTGCTGCTCGCGAGCGATCATCCAGACGCGCGCCGATTCGATGCCAGCGAATCCCAGCCAGTCCCGGCAGATGATTGTTTCCAGCGGCTGCATAACGACGTCACCAATGCCGGCATCCAGGTGGAATCGGGCAAAGATCCGTTCGTCCATTCGAGCTTCGACAGGATAGCGAGCCCCGCCGTACGGCGCGGCGGTTAAATCGATGACAGGCGGTCCGATCGCGTACTCGAACCAGTCACCAAGAGGGATGTCAGCCACGCTCTGCAGCATCCCGCGTACAACCTGGTTCGTGTCACCACCCGCAGATGTTGCTGCCCCCACTCGCTGCAATGTCAGGTCGATGTCCACCGTTGATCGAGCAGCCTTGAAGCGCAGCTCCAGCGCATAACCACCCTTCAAAACCCAGGGCGCTGGTTCTTCCCGGAACAGCCTTGCCAGCAGACGGTCGAATGATACCTGTCGCCGGAGGCGGTTGAGATCGATCTGATCAGTAAGAGAGGCCCTCTTCAGGCGTTCTTCAAGAGCCCTTCGGAATGCTCCCGCCGTCGCATATGTCCTGGGTGACGGCATTATGCAGCTCGCCGCAGCACTTCCTCTACGATTTTGCGCGCAGGTCCGCTCATTTGCGTGTTCCGAATCTGTTGGCGAGTGATCAGACCACGGTCGACAGCCTGCCTTAGCGCGTGGCGGATGAAGCTCCGCTCGACCGTGCCAGCCTCGATCAGGTCAAGAATCGTCCGCAGAGGGCGAGTAAACTTGAAGCCCTGCGCCGTCTGTACGTCGCTCTCGGACAGGTCGGCATAATGAAGTACGAGGATGCCGGGAATATCGCTGTTGCGCCGGAAATCTGTCGGAACGGTCATGTGGAGCTTCGCCGGATTCAGGTCTGACAGATCGTAGAGGCTGAGCGCCGTGTGGTGGCTGTACGCACCCTCGACTTCCTCGTTCCGGTTCCGGGACCACAGTGCCCAAAGGACTAGGTCGGGCCGATCAGCCGCCGGAAACAGAGCGAGCCGGTAGATACCCCGGTGCTCGCGGATCCAGTTCCCGACCTGCACATGATAGGGGTGCGTGTTTTCGGCGAATCCGGCCGCCTTAGCCTGCTTGGCGGTGAAGAAACCTTGCTGCTGCTCAGCAAACTCGAAGAGCTGCCGCGAGGCTTCACGGTGAGACTGGGCCATAACACAATACTACAACTTTCTTGACGCTAAATCAACCGCAGGTGATTGGGGAAACCTACGGCCGCACTGCAATTCCGGCAAGGTTATGGTTTGAGAGCCTCCGCCGGCGACGCCGGCCTTCGAAGCGAAATCAGCAACTTGAAGGAGATCATGCGGCAAGGTTATGGTTTAGGTCCGGCAAAGTTATGCCTTAAACCACAATTCGCGCTGCATTCGGCTCCTCTCATCTCTGAGCCTATCCACAGGGACAGCCAAAATGCAGTGACTTCGCTAGACTTATTTTCCCTTGTTCCCGAATCAGGAACGCCCTCTAAGCCCGCAAGGTTGCTCAGCGACAGCCAAGTCTGCTGCCCAACTCAACACTTCCGCCCGAATCGCTGAGCATGTAAGCTTTTCGGATAAATGGCCAATGCAGGATTCGCGCCGAAAGGTGCAACCAAACCGGGGGAACCTCGTCCGCGATTTCGACACGCCGGTAACAACCTGGAGCAATTGAAGAAGTAGCCCGATCGCTGCAAAGGAGAAGCTGTATGTCCACAACCGCAACTTCGTCCCGTCAAGCTCTCGCGTTCGCATTACCTTTTTTTGTTCTTTTTCTACTGATCGCCTGCGGCAAGAAAGAATCTGCGCCGCCGGCCACCGTGGAGCAGCCGAAGCAGCAGGCAGCGGCTCCTGCTCCTGCTTCGCCGGTTTCTTCACCCGACGAACCGCCTGCGCCCTCGAACGACATCAAGTTTGGCCCGGCTTTCGCGCGTCGCACCGGCGACCTCGATGAGATGGCGAAAGCGCGCAACATCCGCGCCCTACTCCTGCTCAACCCCATCGGTTTCTTCTACGACAAAGGGCAGCCCAGAGGGGTGATGTACGAGGCGCTGGAAGAGTTCCAGAAGTTCGCCAACCAGAAGCTGAAGACCGGCACGCTGAATGTGAAAGTCACATTCATTCCGATGCGGGTCGACCAGATTGAGGCAGCGCTGACGGAAGGGGTAGGAGACATTGTCGCCACCGGAATCGTGGTCACGCCCGACCGCGAAAAGCGGGTCGCCTTCTCGACTCCGATACAGACGAACGTAACCCAGATCATCGTGACGGGACCGAATTTCGGCGCGGTC
>JBAVVP010000555.1:0-2813 GCA_049697355.1 Terriglobales bacterium | reverse complement strand
CTCTAATGCCGCGCCAGGACTTGGGAAAACGGGATATGGGCAGCGCGCGAGCTCAAAAGCTCCCCGGTATGCAGGAGCGAATTATTTCTGCACGCCATTCGTTATAGGATGCTGCTTCGCGAAAGGTATTCGGCAGGGGGCACTCCCTTACTGTTTGGAGACACGCTGAAATGTTCCGACCCAAACGGCGTCTCCACTGGCCCTCTTTTCCATTTCAACGAATACGTTGAACTTCTGACCGCTCTTGGAATCTTCCAAAGGGCAAGATGCATCTGTTGGGAAGCAATTACGCGATGTGCCGTTCTCGATGAGGTTGAACACGACAGCAGTTGCATTGTTGCTTAGCTGCTGCAGGTTTGACGTGACTCGAAGCCAAACTATACCGTCATCCCTACAAAATTTTCCGTTAGAGCGAAGAATAAAGTTAGCAACCTTTGGGAGGGAAGACGTTATTATGCATTTTTGCATCTCTGTAGTCTCAGTCTGAATTGTTCGGATCGCACCGGTTGAGCCAACAGAATTTCGCTTCAACGCCGTAATCTCGTCAGCCAAACAACGTAGCTTCTCAGAAATCTCGCGATTGCTGTCCACATGCCACTGCGATTTTCGTGTAGTCTAGAAGTTCACAACCCGAGCATCAGGTTGCTTTGCTGCGGCGTGGAATTCATTCATGCCAGCGAGCTTGATGCGCTTGTCAAGCGTAGCGGCATCCAGTCCCCGCGCCTCCACACAAGGCTTGCAGACCATGAGCGTGACATTGGGATGGCTCACGACTTCCTCGTACCGATTGGGGGGGCCTACCGGCACGAGCCTGGCGCCACAGCCCTCAACGGCCATCAACACCGAGTCAGCGAACAGCATAATGGTCGCATGATCACCGCTCTGCACCGCCGAGGCTGCAAAGATGAACGGCAGCATGGCGCGGGTCGGGTCGGTTGGGCCATAAGTCGCGGAAATCACGAAATGCATTTTTCCAATCCCTTTCTGGCAGCCGGTTCTAATGGCAGGTAGGTGCCTATCCGCTGCTCTTCAATCTTCGTGCTTTCAAACACGTCCACCAAGGTCGTGTGACGTATGCCTCTGCAACGTTGCCACGCCTCGTTATTCCTTCAGCCACTTCCGGATCTCTTCAGCCTTGGGAAGGCCGCCAGCATGCACGACCTTCCCGTCGATGACGATGCCGGGGGTCGAGGCGATGCCGTATCCTGCGATCGCTGCATAATCGGTGACTTTTTCAACGGTGACGGCGATGCCAGCCTTCTCGGCTTCCGTCTTCACCATTTCGGCAGTCGTATTGCAACGGCCGCAGCCGGGGCCAAGGACTTTCACATTCTTCATGATATTGCTCCAGGTTAGTTAAAGAGGGCGTTGAACAGAAAGCCAACGGCCAGGATTCCGGCGCCAACGACACCAACAAACACCGCGATCAAGCGCAGCGTCAGCACCTTGCGCAGGATAATGATCTCAGGCATCGACAACGCGGTGACCGACATCATGAAGGCGAGCACGGTGCCAAGGGCAGCGCCCTTGCCGATTAACGCCTCCACAACGGGGATGATGCCTGCGGCGTTGGAATACATCGGAATTCCGACAACAACGGCAGCTGGTACGGACCACCACGCATCCCGCCCCATGATGGCCGCGAGTGTCTCAGCGGGCGCATACCCATGAATGAGCGCCCCTGCGGCAATGCCTGCCAGCATCCAGGGCCACACACGGCCGACGATGTCACGCACGGCATCAAGGCCAGCCTTAATGCGATCTACCATATCGAAGCGAGCAGAGGGGATTTCCGCAGACCCGGATCGGACATTGCGGACCCACTCTTCAAGCCAATGCTCCAGATGCAGCCGCCCGATCACCCAACCGGCGACGATTGCAACGGCAAGCCCAAAAAGCAGGTAGGTTAGCGCGACTTTCCAGCCCAGGAGACCGAGGAGGAGGCCAAGGGCCACCTCGTTGATCATCGGCGCTGCGATCAGGAAAGAGAAGGTCACGCCAAGCGGCACGCCCGCGCTGACAAAGCCGATAAAGAGCGGCACAGCGGAGCAGGAGCAGAAGGGGGTGACAATGCCGAGACAAGCAGCAAGCACGTTGCCGATACCTTCGCGCCGACCGGCAAGTAGGGCGCGGGTCCGTTCCGCAGAGAAGAAGCTCCGCACGATGCCCATGGCGAACACGACAAGCGTCAGGAGCAGCAACACCTTCGGCGCGTCGTAGAAGAAGAAGGCAATGGCTTCGCCAATGCGGCTATGGGGGTCGATCGAGAGTGCCCCCACCGCCCACTGCGAAAAGGGAACAAGCTGGCTGTAAAGCGCTGCCCAAAGCCCCAGGGCTGCAGCTACGCTCGCCAACCACTTTGTATTGCGCCGGGACACGGGGGCGACGGCTGCTGGGGGATACATATTCATGCTGCCTTCCTTTCGCGGCCGCCCGACAATTCCAGAGCCGCTGTGAGCAGCGCCGCGATGTCCGCTGGGAGGTCGGGGGTGATGCGGTATCTCACCCATTGGGCATCGCGGCGATCGACCACCACCCCCGCATTTCTGAGCACCGCCATGTGACGCGACATACGCGATTGGCTGACGCCAAGCTCGCGCATCAGCTCGCATACGCAGTGCTCCTGCCCGTCGGACAGGATATGCATCGCCGACAGCCTTGTCGGCTCGGCAAGCGCCGAGAGGATGGCAATCGCAGATTTCATGGATATAATATGCGCCAATGCGCATAAGCGGTCAACCGCAGAACAGTGGCGATTGCCTGTGGCGGCGCCTATGGGGGATGTACTTCATGAGCTTCGGCGCGGCGTTCTC
>JBAVVP010000554.1:0-5755 GCA_049697355.1 Terriglobales bacterium | reverse complement strand
CCATCTGGCGGCGAAAAGTTTCAAGCGGCAGAATGTAGCGCACGTATCCCGGCTCGGACTGGCAGAGCTTACGGCCAGCAAGCTCCAGTTCGTGGTACATCAGGAACACGATGCGTGACGCAGCCATGATGTTTTCTCACGTACTTTGTCATCCTGACCTGAGCTTGTCGAAGGGGAAGGACCTGCTTTCTTTTCATCCCACAGGACAGCAGGTCCTTCGCTTCGCTCAGGATGATGTTTTCTCGCCGCCGATGGTCTGCGAGTGCCGCTCGAGCATCGCGAGCAGCGGATCGCGAAGAAATGGGGCCCCTGCCAGCAGGCCCGAGATCAGAGGATTCTTCTGGTTGCAGCGCAGCGGAGAATGGTCAAGCTTCAGCGTCCAGCCTCCAGCGCTTTCCACCAGCGCCGCCCCGGCGGCAACGTCCCACTCATTTTTCGGAACCAGGGTGAAGGTAAGATCGGCGCGGCCGGCGGCCACCAGTCCGAGTTTGTAGGCGACCGATCCCATGGGACGAATATTGAATTCGGCTTGCTCGAACTGCTTCCACTCCCCGCGCTTCACTTCGCTGCGGCTGGCGAGCGCGAGCGCGCCGTGCAGGTCCTTGCGCTGGCTGGGTTGCGCGGGCTTGCCGTTGTAGGTCACGCCGCTATCGCGCGATCCGAGAATGAGTTCGTCGGTTGCCGGATTGCAGATTCCGCCGGCGACCGGGATTCCATTCTCCACCATGGCGATGGAGACGCAGAACTCGGGAATGCCCTGCACGAATTCGCGTGTGCCGTCGAGCGGATCGACCACCCAGACGCGCTGCTTGTCGAGCCGTGTGAAGTCGTCGACCGTCTCTTCCGAGAGCCAGCCTTCGCCGGCGCGCAACAGGTGCTTGCGCAAGACTTCATCGACCGCGCGGTCGGCCGCCGTGACCGGATCGTCTCCGACTTTAAACTTGGCCTCAATAGCCCCGGGCGTGAATCCGTTCAATACGGTCCGAGCCGCTTCCAGCGCGGAGTGAATGCGTTCGAGAGTTTCTGCGGATGAGGATGACGTCATTATTACTCCGTAAACAAGGTCTTAGGTCTTAGGTTCTGGTCCCGAAATCAGCCTCTCGCCATCGGTTATCGGATGTCGCCTAAGACCTAAGACCTAAGACCTGCTCCTTCACGCCCACAACATTCTCGCACCCGTCATTAGTAGAACCGTGCACAAAATCCGCCGCAGCCAAACTACCGGAACGCGCGTGCTCAAATGCGAGCCGAGGATTCCGCCGGGGATCGACCCGATCAGCAGCGAAGCGACCAGGTGGGGATCGACGTTGCCCGCCCTCCAGTGCAACAGGCTGGTGACCCCGGTCAGAATCACGGCGTGGGTAATGTCGGTGCCGACCATGATTCTGGGCGCGAACGAATAGAACAATAGCAGCATCATCATAATGATGCTGCCCGAACCCACCGAAGTGATGCCAACCAGGAAGCCGCCGGCTAATCCGATGACGCTCATGCCGGCGAACGACTTCAGCGTAGGTTGGCGATGGGCGAGGCGTTCTTCAATCCGTCCCTGGAACAAAAGCAGCATGGGAATCAACACCAACAGCAATCCCACGGCCGATTTGATGAAGTCGTTGACGCCGGCGCCATAAACGTGGCGCAGGTGCACCAGAAAAGTCACGCCGAGGTAAGAGCCGGGAATGCTGCCGAGCGCCATCGCCAGCACCACTTTCCGTCGCACCGTCCCCTTATTCAAGTGCATGATGCTGGCCGGAATCTTGGTGAAAAAATTGAACAGGGCGTCGCTGCCTACCGCAATGATGGCGGGCACACGCAGGCCGAAGATGAGCATGGGCAGCAGCAGTACGCCGCCGCCCAGACCCGTCATCCCGATCAGCGTTCCCACCGTGAAGCCGATCAGTATTTTCAGTAGCAATAACTCCATGCCGTCTTTCTTAGCTATCAGCTCCCAGCTCTCAGTAAAAACAAAAACTGATAGCTGAAAGCTGATAGCTGCTTTTACCCGTTGCCGTTGGCGCCCACAAAGCCCTCCCGCTCCAGGTGCAGAAGGATGGTCTGCGCCGCTTCTTCCGGACTCAGCTGGGCGGTGTCAATCACCACCTCGGCATCGGCGGGCGCCTCGTACGGATCCGAGATGCCCGTGAACTCCTTGACAATGCCGGCTCGAGCCTTGGCGTAGAGGCCCTTGCGGTCGCGCTGTTCGCACACTTCGATCGAAGTCGCGGCGTGCACCAGGACAAATCCGCCAAACCCTTCAATCATGTGCCGCACTGCTTTGCGCGTGGCGTCATAAGGTGCGATAGGAGCGCAGATGGCAATGCCGCCGTTCTTGGTGATTTCGCTGGCAACGTAACCGATGCGGCGAATGTTGATGTCGCGATGCTCCTTCGAGAACCCCAGCTCACTGGACAAATGCTTACGCACCAGGTCGCCATCGAGCAGCGTGACCGGACGCCCGCCCATCTCCAGAAACTTGGTGATCAGAGCATTGGCGATGGTCGATTTGCCCGATCCCGAAAGCCCCGTGAAGAAAATGGTGACGCCCTGCTTGTGCCGCGGCGGATAGCTGCGGCGCAATTCCTGCACAACTTCGGGATAGGTGAACCAGGTGGGGATTTCACGGCCTTCGTTCAGGCGCTGGCGCAATTCCGTGCCCGAGATCTCAAGAGTCTTGGCGCCCGGCGGCACTTCATCGGACGGGACGTAGCGGTCCTCGTTCTGCAGATACACCATCATCTGGAAGGGAACCATGGTTACGCCCATTTCCTTCTCATGTTTCTTGAACAGTTCCTGGGCTTCGTAAGGACCGTAAAAAGGTTTCCCGTCGGTATCCTTTCCCGGACCGGCATGATCGCGGCCGACGATGAAGTGCGTGCAACCGTGGTTCTTGCGAATCAGGCCGTGCCAGATTGCTTCCCGTGGTCCGCCCAGGCGCATGGCGAGCGGCAGCATGGCGAGTTCGACGGTGCCGTGCGGGTACTTCGAGAGCAGCAATTGGTAGCAGCGGGTGCGGATGAAATAATCCACGTCGCCCGGCTTGGTCATCCCGACCGAGGGGTGGATCAGTAAGTTCGCCTCGACTTGCTTGGCGGCGCGCATGGTCAGTTCGACGTGAGCGCGATGCATGGGATTCCGCGTCTGGAAGGCGACGACCCGGGTCCACCCGAGGCGGCTGAATTGGGCGCGCAGATCGGCGGGACTCAAGCGCAGCGCGCGAAAATCATAGTGCGCGTGCGGCTGTAATTCTTCCACCTTCCCGCCCACGTACCACGGATTCGATTTGTTGATGGCATAGTCGGCGCCCGGGTGCGCGGCGCTGGTGGAATTGAAAACGGCTTGCGCTTCGGCTTTGCGGTCCGGCTGCCACACGTCTTCCACGCTCAGTACGGCCAGCATCACGCCTTCGGGATCGCGCAGTGCGATCTTGCTCGATCCCGCCGTCAATTTCTTGGCGAACTCCTCGCTGACGTCGAGCGTGATCGGCATGGGCCACAGCGTTCCGCACGCTAACCGCATGTTGTGGCAGACGCCTTCGTAATCGGCGCGGTTCATGAATCCACCGAGGGGCGAGAACCCGCCGTTCATCAGCAGTTCCAGGTCGCAAAGCTGCCGGGGCGTCAGGTCCCATGAGGGCCAATCTTTCGAATGCGCCTTTAATTCCGCGGCGCGCGCGGCTGGCACTTGCAGTTGAATCAGTTCTCCCCCGTGAGGGGCGGTAAGATGACTCGTGGTTGCGTTCACAACAGTATTCCTCCCGTCTCTATTAACCAAAAAATTATGCTGAAATCAAAATCACTTGGGGGATCTCTATCTCGCCCTGTTTGAGTGGCTCGTCGAGCTACTTGCTGGGGCTGCAGTAGCCGCCGGAACATCAGCGGAGCCACCTAAGTTCGGTACGCGGGTTTTTTAAACCCTATCAAGTTTATGTGTAACGTAGGGAATGAGCAATTCTGCTTCCGTGAGCGGTTCCAGCGTTCGCTCCATGGTTCGCTCTATCCTGTTGAAACGAAATATGCTAGCGAAACATTCCTAGCGCTTGCCGGCCGCTCTTGCCGAGAGTGCAGAAGTTTACACTGTTCCACCCGGGACAAGATCGACTTTAGCCCATCCCAGCCTACACTTCCCCTTCTTCCGGGGCATAACCCGCCGCAATCGGCGGCAACTCCAACCCTTCCGTAGTCACACTCTCGCCGATCAGTTTCAGGTCCCCCACATGGAAGAGCCGGTTGCTCCGGTAAGCCCACAACAGACCAGCTCCGTATACGGCGCCCCCGACCAGGCTCTGGAAAGCGAGCTGCCGGAAATTATGGGCAAATCTCCAGTGCTGGAGCACAAGCAGCGTCGCCGCCAGCGGCGCCACGAGCAACAGCGGCAGCACGTAGGCTTCGCGCAGCAGCGTTTTCACCGGTACCCCGAGTTGTTTCCGCATATGCCGTGGCAGAAACCAAAGCGTGGTCAACAGCATCGGAATCGCGGTTCCCAGGGCATCGCCGGCGATGCCGAGAGGCCGTACCAGCAGGACGCTCAGAATCAGGTTGGCGATGCCCTCCATCAACACCACGAGGGCGAACTCCCTCTGCTTCCCCATCCCCAGCAGGACGCGTCCCGAGGCTCCCTGCATCAGGAACAGCGTCATGGGAATGATCAGAATTACCGTGATGGGATAGCTGGTTGCCACGTACTTGTGTCCCACCCAAACTTCGATGACCGACTTACCCAGAATCAACAAGGCCGCGCACATGGGATAGATGACGAGGGCGCAGGCCCGATTCCCGGCGAGATAGATTTTCCGCAGCCGGTCCATGTTGCCGACCGCTTCCGACTGGCTCGACATGGGGATAAAGATCTGGCCCAGGCTGATTACCAATTGCTGGGCGTAATCCACCGGCCGTCCTCCGAAAGTGAAGTAGGTCACGGCCGCGCTCGAGATCATGCTGCCCACGATCACTTCGTTGGTGCGGAAGCGCAGTTGCGCCGCAACGATCACCAGCGACGTGGTGGCGCTATAGTGCGCCATCTGGCGGAAAGCTTCGCGGTCCACATACTTCAGGCCGAAGGGCAGAGGCAGCAAGCGGAACACGATGAAGCCCCGCAGGATGGACGTCAGAATCGGCATCGTGACCGTGATTCCCGCCACGGTCAGCAGCCCATAGCCGTGGTGCAGCACGTAAACGATGAGCGCCGCCCGCAGGAACGTGGACAGAATGCCGGTCCAGTTGGTGATATAGAAACGCTGCAGGCCGTCGAGGATTCCTCCCAGCACACCCAGCGGAAATCCCAACGCAACCGAGGTTCCGGCCATGAGCATCAGCCAGCGCGCCTGGGTCAGCATCTCGGGAGCGATCTTAGGAAAGATGCGGTGGAGCGACAACGTCAACGCGACCGTCACCATCATCGCCAGCAAGCCAATGACGGCGTAGGTAAACAGGCTAGTGTTGATGTGCCGGGCCAGACCCTCGTCTTCCTTGGTTGCGGTGAACTTCGAGACGTAGCGCACGATCGAGGAACGAATTCCCAGATCGAACATGCCGTAATAGCCGGTGACGGAAAAGATCAATACCCAGATTCCATAGGCCGTATCTCCCAGCCGATGGACGATGATCGGCGTGAGAAAGATTCCGACCAGAATGTTAATGGCCAGCGCCGACCAGCTCGAGCCGACATTCTTGAGGATCTGATTCTTTTCAAACTCTCGCATCGTGGTTGGTGCCCGGCTATTGTCAGCGGCCTGCTTGGTCTGACGATGTTGTCCTGC
>JBAVVP010000553.1:0-4392 GCA_049697355.1 Terriglobales bacterium | reverse complement strand
GAAATAGAAGCTGCTCTCCTAGTCTGTCACCTGTTCGAGGACCGACCCACTGCCTTTCTTCTGTCTTCTCAAGCGCCCCCCTTTGCCTTACAATCGGAGAAACCAGCAGTCTGGCGGGTAGTTTCCAGGTATTGAAAACCCGCCGTCAACCTGCCGCTTCGTCTGAGGTCATCTTCGTTACGAAGGTCATTTGGCCTCGACGCTGGAAGTTCGTAGCATGGCATTGAACACCGAGAATCGAGTCATGCCCGGGATCGCCGTCGCCCTCCTGACTGAGGACCGCGAACAATCCGTCGCATTGCACAGCCGGGTCGAGAGCACCAACCTGGCCCGAACCGTGTTGAGCCATGTCGGTTTTCCCGCCGGGCCGAGCGATGCGGTTTTCCGCCAATTGCAGGATCAGCACGCCGAAGTCGTCCTGGTAAGCATCGATCCGCAGAATCCGCAACGAGCCGTTCGCGCCATCGAACTGATCCACGGCAACCTTCCTGAAGTCACAATTTTCGCCGTCGGCGAAATGAGCCAGCCCGCAAACATCGTTTCCGCCATGCGAGCCGGCGCGCGCGAGTTTCTGGATCACGCCGCCAGCCGCGAAGCCTTGATCGAAGCTTTCACTCGCTTCTCGGCTTCGTTGAGCCGCGCGCAACGCAGTTCCAGCAAGGCTCGCGTCTTCACTTTTCTGAACGCCAAGGGCGGCGCCGGCGCCACCACGACCGCGGTGAATACCGCCGTCGCCTTGCAGGAGGCTCACGGTCGCGTAGTGCTGGTGGATTTCGCTCCCATCGGCCATGCCGCCCTGCAGCTGAATCTGCGGCCGCAATTCACCCTGATGGATGCGCTGCAGAACCTTCATCGCATGGATGGTTCCCTGCTCGACGGCCTGATGACGCCTTATCGCAATGGCCTTCATCTCCTGGCCGGCGCTCAGCAGCCGCACGCTGGAGTCCCGACCGCCTCGGAACTGGCTCGCCTCTTCGATCTCCTGGTCAACCAGTACCACTTCGTCGTGCTCGATGGCTCCGGGCGGATGGATGCCACCATGCAAATGATCTGCGACCTCTCGAACGCCGTGCTCCTGGTCGCCCAGACCGATGTGGTTTCCCTCTGGAGCGCGGGCCGGATTCAAGCGTTCCTGCAGGAAGGCGCGGGCCGCGATCGCCTGCGCATCGTGATCAACCGCTACAAAAAGATTCCCGGCTTCACCGACGACGACGTGGAGAAAGCCACCAACTGCAAGGTGCTCTGGAAAGTGCCCAACAACTTCCAGGTCATCGGACCCGCGATTGACAAGGGCAGCCCGGTCGCGGCGCAGGGCAGTCACGAAATCAGCCGCTCCTATCAAGGATTAGCCGCGGAACTCGCCGGCGCCACCGCATCCGCCGAAGGCGCCCTCTCGCTCCTCTATCAGCACGACAAAGGCGACGGCAAGAAACGCGCCGCCGGCAACCTCATGGTCTCGCCCATGCGTGCCGGACAGTAGATCCCACTTCTAATCCCAGCAAGTCCACGTTTTAGTTCTGCAGTCTGACTTCTGCCCTCTGCATTCTCCCGCCTTTGTTAGAATCAGGAATTCAGCTCCGGATGCGGGTGAAATTCTGAATGGCAAATCCTTCCACCAAGAAACGCGTGCTCAGCGGAATGCGCTCGACCGGCAAACTGCACCTGGGAAACTACGTCGGCGCGCTCGAGAACTGGGTCCGCATGCAGGACGAGTACGATTGCTTTTTCTTCATCGCCGACTGGCACGCCCTGACCACCGACTACGCCGACACCTCGCGTCTGAAAGAGAACTCGGTCGACGTGCTGCTGGATTGGCTGGCCGCCGGCCTCGATCCCGCGAAGTGCGTGATGTTCATCCAGTCCCATATTCCGGCGCACGCCGAATTGCACCTGCTGCTTTCGATGATCACTCCGCTCGGCTGGCTGGAGCGCGTCCCGACCTACAAAGAGCAGAAGGAAAATATTAAGGAAAAAGACCTGGGCACCTACGGGTTTCTCGGCTATCCCGTTCTGCAGTCGGCGGATATTTTGATCTACAAGGCGGATGTAGTTCCGGTCGGTGAGGACCAGGTGGCACACGTCGAGCTGACCCGCGAAATCGCGCGGCGGTTCAACGGCTTCTACGCCGGGAAACGCGAATATGTGTTCCCCGAACCGGCGGCCTTGCTCACGCCCGCCCCTCGCCTGCCCGGCACTGACGGCCGCAAGATGTCGAAGTCTTACGGCAATGCGGTGATGCTTACCGATCCCGAGCCCGTGGTGCGCCAGAAGCTGAAGACGATGGTCACGGATCCCAGGCGTATTAAGCGTACCGATCCCGGCGACCCGGATGCTTGCCCCGTAGGCGACCTGCACAAAATATTCAGCACCAAAGAAACGATGGCAAAGGTTTACGAGGGTTGCCGTTCAGCCGGAATCGGCTGCATTGAGTGCAAAAGCTGGGTCGCCGACACGGTCGTAAAGATCCTCAACCCCATGCAGGAGCGCCGAAAAAAATACGAGGACAATCCACGCCTCGCCTGGGATATTCTGGAAGCCGGCTCGGCCCGCGCCCGCGATATCGCAGGCGCCACCATGCAAGAAGTCCGCGAGTCCATGGGGCTGGACTATAGTTCGAACGCGGGTCCGAACTATGCACCGGAAAAGGATTCCAAGTAGTGACGGATTTGTCCCAACCCATATCTCCTGTAGAG
This sequence comes from Terriglobales bacterium, assembly GCA_049697355.1. Classification (GTDB taxonomy): domain Bacteria; phylum Acidobacteriota; class Terriglobia; order Terriglobales; family Acidobacteriaceae; genus Acidiflorens. Next base: position 1,699 of record JBAVVP010000553.1, on the reverse strand, counting down.
ACGCGGCTTGCCGCGTCTCCCTCGTCCGCCGAGGGCAAGCCCGCATTGAACAAATCTGACGCGGTCAAGACAGGTAAGGGCGACGCCAGCGATTTCCCATTCGCCATCGCGCTGGGAGAAATCTACGAAGGCCCGCTCGACCTACTGCTCGACCTGATTCGCAAGCAAGACATTAATATCTACGACATTCCCATCGCGAAGATCACGGCGCAGTATCTCACGTATGTAGAGCGCATACGCGAACTCGACGTGAACATTGCCAGCGAGTTCATCTATATGGCGGCGGTGCTGATTCACATCAAGTCGAAGATGCTGTTGCCGCGCGATCCGCTCGCTCCCGCCGACGCCCAGGAAGACCCCCGTAACGAACTCGTCAACCGCTTGCTGGAGCACGAAAAGTTCAAATCCGCGGCACAAATGCTATTGCAAAAGCAGCAGATCGAAGACGCGGTCCTGAGCAATCCTGCGATCCGCGAGTTCATGGACGCCGAGGGCACTGAGCCCGAACTCGCCGCCGATGTCATCGACCTGGTAAAAACCTTCCAGCAGATTCTGGATCGCGCGCGCACGCGGCCAATTCTTGAAGTGGATGAAGAGACGGTAACCGTCGGCCAGATGATCCAATACCTGCACCGACGGCTCGCGCTCGAAGACCGCCCGATTCGCCTGAAACAAATGCTCCGCAACGTGCCCTCAAGGCCGGCGCTGGTCTGCATGTTTCTGGCCTTGCTTGAACTGGTAAGGTTGCAGGCGATCCAGGTACGGCAGGACCATGTCTTCGGCGAAGTGCTCGTGCGCAAGCACTCCCACTTCGAAGAAGTGATGACCGAGCAAGCCGCGGTGCGCGACGATTGGAGATGAGAAAGGCAGCTATCAGCCGTCAGCTATCAGCCGTCAGTGGAGTTACAACCTTCCGCTGGTTTTACTGATAGCTGATAGCTGATAGCTGATAGCTACTTTATGAGTCTTAGACCCCAACTCGAAGCCATCATCTACGCGGCGGAAACGCCCATTTCGCTTGACCAGATTTCCGCGCTCGTGAAGGACTCTCTGCTCGCGGAAACCCCAGGAATCGATGCGGCGGAAATCAAGTCGCGCATTCGCGCCGCGCTCGAAGAACTCATCGCGGATTACTCCGGCGCGAACCACGGCATCGAGATCCGGCAAGTCGCCGGCGGATACCGTATGTCCACCAAGCCCGAGCAACACGACGTGGTGCGCGCTTTTGCCAAGAGCCTGAAGCCGCCTTTCCGGCTGTCGCTTCCGGCGCTTGAAACTCTAGCCGTCGTCGCCTACAAGCAGCCTGTCACGGTGCCCGAGATCAGCGAAATCCGTGGCGTCGATTCCGGCGGAGTCATCGCCACGCTGCTCGATCGCAAGCTGATCACGACCGCGGGCAGAAAAGCCGTAATCGGCCGCCCTATCCTCTACAGAACCAGCAAAGAATTTCTGCTGCGCTTCGGCTTGAAAGACGTCAACGAACTGCCCAGCATGGAGGAATTCGAGAAACTGCTGGCCGAGTCGTTTCAAAGCGACATGATTCCCGGTGAAGGCGCGCCCGAGTCTCTAAGTTTGCCGTTGACTGCTGCGGATGATTCGTCGGCTATGGAGCATGGTTCTTCCGAAACACCTTCCGAAGCGGAAAGTACTTCTGAAACTGCCGACTCCGCTCTCGCCGCCGAGGATCCCGAACTCGCCA
>JBAVVP010000552.1:0-2444 GCA_049697355.1 Terriglobales bacterium | reverse complement strand
CAACCATCGTCGGCAGATTGATCGAGCGGAACGGAGGCCGCGACGTCGCCGATGCGTTTTGGGATGACGACGCGTTCGACTCGCTCGATGATGGAGGCGAATATCTGGACCCCGAGTTTTGTGATTCCGACGAAGAAGCCCTTCCCGAGGCACTTGAGATTAATTGGAACGTGTTCGAATGCAGCTAGGAGCGTGTCGGTCATAGATTTGTGATGGACCCTGACTAGTTACTAGTGTGGGCATCAGGTTCTGTTTTAAGTTCGAGCCATGGGCCAGAACTTCATTGCTGATACGGTCAACCAGACGCTTCTGTTTCCCCCATCGCTTCACGATTGGCTTCCCGAGGGCCACCTGGCGCGCTTTCTTTTGGATGTGGTCTCGGCGCTGGATTTGAGCGCGATCTACACGTCGTATCAGGAGAAGGATGGCCGCGGGCAGGCAGCCTATGCGCCGGAGATGATGGTCCGTCTTCTGCTGTACGGCTACGCGAGAGGCGTCTACAGTTCGCGCAAGATTCAGACGCGCACATTCGAGGACGTGGCGTTCCGATATCTTTCCGGTGACCAGCACCCCGACCACGCCACCATCGCCGAGTTCCGCAAGCGTCATCTGGAGGCGCTCTCGGGCCTGTTCACGCAGGCTCTGCTGTTGTGTTCCGAGGCTGGACTGGTGAAGCTGGGCCATGTGTCCATCGATGGAACCAAGATCAAGGCCAACGCCAGCAAGCACAAGGCGATGAGCTACAAGCACATGAACGAGACCGAGGCGCGGCTGAAACAGGAGATCGATGGGCTGCTGGCCATCGCGGAAAAGACCGATGGCGAAGAGGATGCGCAGTACGGCAAGGATCGGCATGGCGACGAACTGCCTGCCGAGTTGCAGCGGCGGGAGAGCCGGTTGCAGAAGATCGGCGAGGCCAAAGCGGCTTTAGAACAGGAAGCCAAAGAAAAGGCCTCGCAGCAACGCGCCGAGGCGGAGCAGAAACTGGCCGAACGGGAAGAAGAAGAGCGGCGCACGGGCAAGAAGAAGAGTGGCCGTAAGCCCGAGTTGCCAGATCCCGAGCAGGCCAAGCCAGACGACACGGCGCAACGCAACTTCACCGATCCGGAGAGCCGCATCATGCCGGACGGCGCCAACAAGGGCAGCTTCTTACAGGGCTACAATGCGCAGATCGCGGTCGATTCCGCGTCGCAGGTGATCGTGGCCGCCGAGGTTACGCAGGAGACGAACGACAAAGAACAATTGCTGCCGATGATCGCGCTGATCGGAGCGAATCTGGAACAGAAACCGGAGAAGGTCAGCGCCGACACGGGCTACTTCAGCGAGGCGAATGTGACCGATGAGCAAGTGAAAGACGTTGATCTGTACGTAGCAACGGGCCGGGACAAGCACGGCGTCGCGGTAGAGACGAGCAGCGATCCGCCGCCTCCCGGCGCGTCGCCGAAAGAGGCGATGCGAGAAAAGCTGCGAACCGAGGCTGGCCGCACCGTGTACAAGATGCGCAAGGCGATCGTCGAGCCGGTTTTCGGACAGATCAAGGAACAGCGCGGTTTTCGCCGCTTCAGCTTGCGTGGCAAAGAGAATGTCAGCCGCGAGTGGAAGCTGGTGTGCGCGGTCAGCAACCTGCTGAAGCTGTTCCGGGCCGGCGGGGTTCTGAAAATGGCATAAAACGGCGGGAAAAGGGCCCCGTTGAACCCAAGACGGCACAGAAAGCTTGCTATAAGCTACCAACGGGATTACTGCCTGCGCGCCCCAGATCGAACATCAGCCCTGCAAACCCCTTAATCGGACTCGGCAAAACGCTATGCCCGACACACACCTAGAAATTCGATTCCATGAAGCGCGCGCCCCTTTTCCTCCCCAGACGATGCCTTCACAGCGGTCCTCGCCGTCAAGGGTTCGCTCACGCCGCGCCTGGAAAACGGCGCGCCCTTGACCGCTGCGGGCCGCCGCGAAAACGCTCCGCCATGGAGGAAAAGGAAGAAAAAAGGTCTCTCATATCCCGGTTTCATTGGATCGTCTCCCCAAAGCTCAACTCCGGTTGCAGAGATCGCTCCACATGGGAGGCACCGTAGATGTGGTCCTGGAGTCCGGCCTCCATAGCCCGCCGCAGCACTTCCGGACCGTGATTCTGCAGGATCACGTGCAGCCGGTCGACATCTTCGTACCAATGCCGCGGGCGCCGATGCACGATCTCGGTCAGATAGCGGATCGCAGGATCGCCCAGTTCCAGTAACTGCTGACGCTTCAGATAGCGCTTGCCGCGCTTGCCCGAGACTGCCGCTACCAGGGCGGCGCGATGCTCGGCCAGCGAGGAGCCTTCCCCAGCTGTGAATTTCCGGGGATGAACTGCTTCATGCCGTCCGGCCACGATGCGCACTCGCTCCGCGTACAAGTACAACGTGGCCGGCATGCTGATCGCTTCAGGCGGCATCGAGTAAGCA
>JBAVVP010000551.1:0-7267 GCA_049697355.1 Terriglobales bacterium | reverse complement strand
ATGCCAACTTGCTGATGGGGCGTCTGCGCCCTAACCGCTTTCTGGGCGGCGAGTTCACGCTCGACTTTGAAAGAGCGCGCCGGATCACGTCGGAATGGCTGAAGAAACAAGGCTCGCGCTTGAGCCTGCAACAATTTTCCGTCGGCGTCGTGCGCGTGGTAAATGCCAACATGGAGCGAGCCTTGCGCGTCGTCTCCATCGAACGCGGGTACGATCCGCGCGACTTTGCCCTGGTGGCGTTCGGCGGTGCGGGAGGCCTTCATGCCTGCGAACTGGCGGAAGCGCTGGCCATCCCAACCGTGATGATTCCGGCACAACCGGGCGCGCTTTCGGCGTTCGGGATTCTGGTCAGCGATGTGGTGAAAGATTACTCGCGGACGCTGCTTTGGCGGTTAGGCGAGGGTTTGCCGCAGGCGAGACTGCGGAAAGAATTTCGCAAGTTGGAAGCGGCGGCACAACAGGAATTCCGCGCGGAACGGTGGCGCGGCGCTCTTCAGTATGAACGAAGTCTTGACCTGCGGTATCGCGGCCAGGGCTACGAACTCAACGTGCCCGCCACCGATAAGGATAAGGATAAGGACAACGTCATCGTCCGCTTCCATGACGAACATCAGCGCCGTTATGGATATCACCACGCGGGACGAGAGATTGAGTTGGTGACGTTGCGTCTGCGCGCCCGTTTGCGAACGCCTCAGCAATCCCAACCCGAATCAAAAGTTGCGCGGCCGCGAAGGGGAGGGAAGCCGCCGAGCCCAGCGCCCGCCGAACGCGCACCTGTGTTTTTTAACGACCAAGCCGTGGTCACGCCCGTGTTTGAACGCGGGGACCTTGTTCCCGGCCGGTTCATGAGGGGACCGGCTGTAATCACGGAATACAGCGCGACCACGGTGATTCCGCCGGGAAAGAGGTTTTGGGTGGATGGCTCGGCAAACTTACTGATAAGGATCAGCTGAGTGCGCGGATCACTCTTCGTCCGGTTCCTTCTTTTCCTCGATCGCCATGTCCTTCAATTCGCTGGACTCGAACACGTCCCCGCATTCCTGACATTCCACATATTCGGATTCTTCGTCGCGGGACACGATCTGCACGCGAGGATGCTTGCACTGTTCAGGAGTGACTTTCTTTTGGGGAGATTGCGACGGCTGACTAGGCGTCATAAACTTGCCGATTGTTCATCTCTCGCGAGGAAGTGTGCGTTTGGTCCTGAATTGGCGATATTTTGCGTCGGCGGGCTAAGGATGTCAAGTACTCCTTGAGAGCCAAGAAGGGACAGGGATTCGCTCGGTCCGCTATGATCGTTGCCAGTATGATCGGCCGCAGTATGCGGCGGCTTTCAAGGCAACGAATTTCGGAATAAAGACGTATGGCTAGCTTTTACCCCGATGCCCTGTCCGCGACGGCTGCTGAGTTAACCGCTGCCGGCAAGAAGACGATCTCTCGCGAAGCGGCCTGCCGACTGCTGCGGGCGGACGACGGCATGCTGCCCTCCCTGCTCTTGGCGGCACAACTTGCCCGGGCGAGATTCAAGCCCGGAGTCATCACCTATTCCCGCAAGGTGTTTCTTCCCCTGACGAATCTGTGCCGCGACTATTGCGGATACTGCACCTTCCGGCGCGATCCCGGCGATCCCGGCGCGCACACCATGACACCGGACGAGGTGATGGAAGTAGTACGCGCGGGCGAGCGCATGGGATGCACCGAGGCGCTGTTCAGCCTGGGAGACAAGCCCGAGCTGCTTTTTCCCGAGATGCGCGATACGCTGCGGCGGTTGGGATATAAATCCACGCTTCATTATCTGGAAGCGATGTGCGAGAAAGTGATGCGCGAATCGAGTCTGCTGCCGCATCCGAATCCCGGGCTGATGAGCGCGGAATGGCTGGAACGGCTGTCCCGTGTGGCTCCGAGCCTCGGGCTCATGCTGGAAACGACCAGCGCGCGGCTGCTCGCGAAAGGCGCCGCGCACGACAACGCTCCCGACAAAGAACCGGCGAAGCGCCTGCGCGTGATTGAGGATGCGGGGCGGCGGAAGATTCCTTTTACCACGGGAATTCTGATCGGAATTGGCGAGACGCTGGAAGAGCGCGTGGATGCGCTGCTCGCGATTCGCGACTTGCATGAGAAGTATGGGCACATTCAGGAAGTGATCGTGCAAAACTTCCGCGCCAAGCCTGCGACGCCGATGGCACGCTGGTCCGAACCCGGCCGCGAGGAAATGCTGCGCACGCTGGCCGTGGCGCGGTTGCTGATGCCGCAGATGAATATTCAAGCTCCGCCGAATCTCTCCGATCCGCATTATGCCGACTTGCTCGACGGCGGCATCAACGACTGGGGCGGAGTTTCGCCGCTGACGCCGGATTTCATCAACCCCGAAAAGCCTTGGCCGCATCTGGATGACTTGCGCTTGCGGACTGAAGGAAAAGAATTTGAGTTGCGCCAGCGGTTACCGGTTTATCCTGAGTTCGCGGAACAAGCAGCGACCCACAGCGATTTGCTGGCCGAGCGTCTCGGCGCCGCCGCTGACGCTGAGGGCTACGCTCAGAGAAAGAGGGCGGCATGATCACCGTTTTGACTGGCGGCACGGGCGGCGCCAAGTTCGTGGATGGACTGCGGCAAGTCGTTCGTCCGGAAGAGCTGACCATCATTGTGAACACCGGCGACGACATGTTGTGGTGGGGGTTGTACGCTTCGCCCGATCTGGACTCCATCACGTACATGCTGGCTGGAAAACTCAGCCAGGAGCGCGGCTGGGGCGTAAAGGGCGACACTTTCTTTTGCCTGAATGCCATGGGGCAGTTAGGGCAGCCGATTTGGTTTCATGCCGGCGATCGCGATCTGGCCACCCATATTTTCCGTTCGAAGCTGCTTGCCGACGGCAAGACGCTGGCGGAAGCCACTTCCGAGATTGCGGCCAGGCTCGGGGTCAAAGCGCGCGTTCTGCCGATGAGCAATTCTCGCGTGGAGACGCGGGTTTTGACGCCGGCGGGAGACTTGAGCTTTGAAGAATATTTCGTTCAACGGTGGTATCAGGATCCCGTGGAATCGGTGCGATTCGCCGGCGCGTCGGATGCGGAACCGGCGCCGGGAGTGATCGAGGCGATCCGCGCGGCCGATCTGGTGCTGCTCGCGCCGAGTAATCCGGTGACCAGCATCGCGCCCATTCTCGCGGTGCCGGGAATCCGCGAAGCCTTGCGCGAAAGCCGCGCCCGCATTGCGGCCGTAAGCCCGATTGTCGGAGGAGCGGCGGTCAGCGGGCCCGCGGGAACACTCATGGCTGCGCAGGGCTTCGCGGTTTCCATTGGCGGCGTTGCCGATTATTATCGAGACTTCCTCGACCTGTTGGTCGTCGATTCCCAGGACGCTCCGGCAGCCCAGGAGTTGCGCAAGACCGGCATGCGTGTGCATTGCACCGCAACCATCATGCGCAAGAATGAAGATAGAATCGCCCTGGCCAGGAGCGTACTGGACGCCGCGATGCAACCTCGGTCGGCTCCAGACGCAGCGGAGCACGCATGATTCTGGTTCCAGTCAAGAACCTCGCCGAAGCCAAGCAGCGGCTGTCTTCCATCCTGAGTCCGGAAGAGCGTCTGGCGCTGGCGCGGGCGATGTGCGAAGACGTGTTGGAGGCGCTGGCGCACTGGCAAAGCCGGCCTCGCGTTGTGGTGGTGACGAGCGATTCGTTTGCGAGCGATTTGGCGGCGCGCCTCAATTTTGAAGTCGTTGCCGACGACAACTCCGGAGAAACCAGCGCCATCGAAATGGCCACGGCGGTGTGCCGTGGGCGCGGAGCCGAGAGTACCTTGGTAGTTCCCGCGGATATTCCGTTGATCGAGAGTGCAGAGCTGCAGAAGATCGTGGAGTGCGCTCCTCCGGGTGGCGCGGTGCTGGTGCCGGATGCGGCTGGGCGCGGCACGAATGCAGCCTGGCGATCTCCGGGCGATTTATTTCCGCTGCGCTTCGGTAACGACAGCTTCTTGCCACACCTGGCGGCGGCCAAGGCAACGGGCCTGCCTTGGGTTGTGCTCGAACTGCCGGGGATTGCACGGGACGTCGATCGTCCTGAAGATCTCCGCGAACTTGCCTCCGCCAGCGGAGAACGGCGCGCGCAGAAGCTGGTGCGAAGCTGGAACCTCGGCAACCGGAATCGGGCTTAACATGGGTTCGAGAGTTCCCAGGCACACGGGCAAGCGCGCGGCTGGGGAGGTTCGCATTCTTCCCATCGCTGTCAGCGGAGAAATTCGCGCCGGAGAATCGCTGGGAGCGAGGTTGCTGGCGGCAGCGAGAAGTTTGGGGTTGCGCTTTCAGGATGGCGACATCCTGGTGGTAAAGCACAAAGTTGTTTCGAAGGCGGAAGGCGCGCTGGTCGCGCTGGATGAGATCCGGCCCTCGGCGGCTTCTCGGACTTGGGCGCGGCGCTTCGGGCTCGACCCACGCGTCCGTGAACTGGCGATGCGCGAGAGTCGGCGAATCGTGCGGCGCAAGCGCAACGTGCTGATCACCGAGACCAAGCACGGTTTCGTCTGCGCCAACAGTGGCGTGGATGTGTCGAACGTGGATGGTGGGCGGCATGCGGTGTTGCTGCCGGTGAATCCGGATCGTTCCGCGTCGCGGTTGCGGCGGGAGTTGAAGAAGGAGCTTGGGATCGACATCGCGGTCATCGTCAGCGATAGTTTTGGGCGTCCATGGCGGGAAGGCTTGACGGAAGTGGCGATTGGCGTCGCTGGGATTCGGCCTCTTGTCGACTACCGCGGGCGGTGCGATCCGCATGGCTATTCGCTGCACTCGACCGTCGACGCGGTGGCGGACGAACTGGCTTGCGCGGCGGGCTTGGTTTGCGGCAAGCTGACGGAAACGCCCGCGTGTCTCATTCGCGGCTATGGTTACCGCCGAGGCAGCGGTGGAGCGCGCGAGTTGATCCGGTCCGCACAGAAAGATCTTTTTCGATAGGAGAACGTATGGCGCTGCAAACTTCAGAACTCGAACAATTCCCCGCGCTGACCTGGGACCAAGTCGCGCCACAGGCTTCCGTCGCGATTCGCAGCGCCTTGGAGCGCACATTGGAAACGCAAGACGGCGCGTGCCTGACGGACGAAGAGCGCTACGCCCTGGCGAATTGTAACGACGCGGATTTGCTCGCACTGCTGGTGGCCGCGGATACGCTTCGTCGCGACCTGGTCGGCAACATCGTCAGCTACGTGGTAAACCGCAATATCAATTTCACGAACATCTGTTTCGTGGGGTGCAAGTTTTGCGCGTTCAGCCGTGGGCCGCGAGAGGCCGACACCTATTTTCATTCGCTGGAAGAAATGGGTCGCAGGGCGAAGGAAGCGTGGGACGTGGGAGCGACCGAAGTCTGCATTCAAGGCGGGTTGCCGCGCGATCTGCCGCCGTTTTATTACCGCGACATTATGCGCGCCGTGAAGAGCGCGGTACCGGAGATGCACATTCACGCGTTTTCTCCGATGGAAATTGTGTACGGCGTGGAACTGACCGGGATGAACCTGCGCGACTATCTCACGATGCTGCGCGATAACGGATTGGACACGCTGCCGGGCACGGCGGCCGAGATTCTTGACGACGAAATCCGTCAGGTACTGTCTCGCAACAAACTTTCGTCGGCACAATGGCAAGAGGTGATCCGCACGGCGCACGCCTGCGGCATCCCGAGCACTTCGACGCTGATGTATGGGCACCGGGAAACGCCGGACCATTGGGTTCGGCAGTTGTCTTTGTTCCGGCAGATACAGGCGGAGACAGGCGGCTTCACCGAGTTCGTGCCGCTGGGCTTTGTGCACCAGAACACGATTCTTTTCGAGCAAGGGCTGGCGCGCACGGGGCCGACGCTCGCCGAACACCTCAAGATTCATGCTTTGGCCAGAATCCTGCTCGCGGGCTCGATTCATAACGTCCAAGTGTCGTGGGTGAAGCTGAACCGAAAACTTTCGCAGCTTTGCCTGCGCGCCGGCGCCAACGACTACGGCGGGACGTTAATGGAAGAAAATATCTCGCGCGAGGCGGGAGCGACGGCTGGCCAGTACACGAGTCCGGAAGATTTCCAGTCGTTGATTCGGGAGATCGGGCGCATTCCGGCGGAACGCAACACCAGATATTCGCGCATGCAGATTAAGCTGCCGGTCGCACCGGTTTCTTCCGAGACTTCTTTCGAACGTCCGCTGGCTCCGGAATTTGCATGAACGATCGGCTGAAACGCGCAATCGCCGTCATCGGTGGCACGGGCCCGGCGGGTACTGGCCTCGCGTTTCGTTGGGCGCGCGCGGGAGAGACGGTCATCATCGGGTCGCGCGACGCAGCTCGAGCGCAACAAACGGCAGAAACAATCCGTAAGCGGGCCGGCGCGAATGCTCAAGTTTCGGGGATGGAAAACGCTGCAGCCTGCGCCGCCAGCGCTCTACTGGTGCTTACCGTTCCGTTCGCAGGGCAGGCGGAACTGCTGAAGCAGCTGAAGCCCGCGATCCGGTCCGGCAGCATTCTGATTGATGCCACGGTCCCGTTGGCGGCGAGTGTGGGCGGACGCGCCAGCCGCACTCTGGGCGTGTGGCAAGGCTCGGCGGCACAACAGGCGGCGGAACTGGTTCCGAAGGGAGTTTCCGTCGTGGCGGCATTCCAGAATATTTCGGCAGACGTGCTCAACGGCAACGAAGACGTGGACTGCGACGTGATCGTGTGCAGCGACGATCCGAATGCCACGCAGGTTGCGATGGAACTGGCGGCGAAGATCGCCGGAGCGCGAGCGATCGACGGCGGCAAGCTTGAGAACGCGCGCATCGTCGAGCAGATCACCGCGCTACTGATCGGGCTTAATATCCGGCACAAAGGTCACGGTGGAATACGGATTACGGGGTTGCCCGACAGCGCGTACCGGACGGGGGCGGTTACGCGGTAGCAGCCAGCTCCGGGTTTGTCAGTCAGAGCGGAGTTTCTCTGTGTGACTTACCCGAGTTATCCTGTCTATCTCGAAGTGGTCTCATAAGTGGTCTCATAAAAGGTCTTCGCGAGTTCTACTCATAAGGTACTAACCCAGTGTAGGAGGTACCCCCCCCTCCCCCCTGGCTATTGGAATCATCGAGTTACAAGCTAAAACGGTCAATATCTTTGAGTTTAAAGGAGTTATACGCAAAATATTCCGGAATAAGGAGTTAGCCGGATTCCTTTGCGCTCCTCCACCAGCCGGGCGCATCAAAGAAGAAAGGGCGCGGGAGTAATCCGCGCCCTTTTCTTTCTTCTATACCTCTATTATATCAATTCAACC
>JBAVVP010000550.1:0-1592 GCA_049697355.1 Terriglobales bacterium | reverse complement strand
TGTTGGCCAGTCGATAGCCATGTTGTCGCTTAGCGTAGATTCCTCCTGGATAACGGGCTAACCTTACCTAATCCGATAAGGGAACCTAGCAGGCCGTGGTGCAAGTCTGGATTCCTGAGAAAAAATTATTGTGTGAGCCACAGCGCGGGTTCGTAGAATGCGGGCATGGGAATGGGCCGAAGAGAGAAGCAGCGACGCCAAGAACAGCTTTGGATTGCGCACACAGAGTTACCCCGGACGGTCGCGCATCCTTTCTATGAACAGCTCAACCGAGTGTTGGAGGCGCGTGGCTTTGACGAGTTTGTCGAGCAGCAATGCTCTCATTTCTATGCGGAGAAGATGGGGCGGCCGAGCCTGGCGCCGGGGCGATACTTCCGCTTGCTGCTGATCGGGTATTTCGAAGGCATCGATAGCGAGCGCGGGATCGCATGGCGGGCGGCGGATTCCCTGGGGCTACGCGGGTTTCTGGGAGTGGGACTGAACCAGATGCCGCCGGACCATTCGACGATTTCGCGCACGCGGCGGCTGATCGATGTGGAAACTCATCAAGCGGTGTTCGGCTGGGTGCTGAAGTTGCTGGCGGAGAAAGGTCTGCTGCAGGGGAAGACGGTGGGCGTGGATGGCACGACCTTGGAGGCGAACGCGGCGCTGCGCTCGCTTGTGCGGCGCGACACAGGCGAGGGCTATCAGGAGTTTCTGACGCGACTGGCGCAGGAATCGGGGATCGCGACGCCCACGCGGGAGCAGTTGGCCAAGCTGGACCGCAAGCGTGCACGGAAGGGATCGAATGAAGACTGGGTGAATCCGCACGATCCGGAGGCGAGCGTCACGAAGATGAAAGACGGACGAACGCACTTGGCATACAAGGCCGAGCACGCGGTGGATCTGGAGACGGGCGCGGTGGTGGCGGTAACGGTGGCGGCCGGAGATGCGGGCGACACGGCGACGATCTTGGAGACGCTGCCGCAGGCGGGCGAGCACATCGCCGAGGTAGCGTGCGCCACTAATAATGAAGAGGTGGGCGAACGCGTGCATCCGGAAGGCCCAGCGGAGGCGGTTGGCGACAAGGGGTATCACAGCAACGACACGCTGACGGCGCTGGCGGACGCGGAAGTTCGGACGTACATTTCGGAGCCCGATCGCGGGCAGCGCCATTGGAAAGAAAAACCGGAAGCGCGGCACGCGGTGTACGGCAACCGGCGGCGGATTCGTGGTGAGCATGGAAAAGAACTGTTGCGGCGGCGCGGAGAGTTGCTGGAACGTAGCTTCGCGCACGCTTACGGAACGGGCGGCATGCGGCGTGTGCACTTGCGGGGGCGAGAAAATATTCTCAAGCGGGTGCTGATTCACCTGGGCGGATTCAATCTGGCGCTGGTGATGCGGCAACTGCGGGGCAAGGGCACGCCCCGCGGCCTGCAGGGGCTCTCGGTGGACTCTCTCGTGCTTTTATTGCGGCTCTGGATCGCGGTTTTGGCTCGCACAGAACAAGAAGCGCACGGTGCCTGCACTCATCTGCTCCCGCGCCATGCACATCCAGATTCTTATCTCGCTTGCGGCGATGTGAACTAATCACTTCTACCACGGGCTGCTAG
>JBAVVP010000549.1:0-2133 GCA_049697355.1 Terriglobales bacterium | reverse complement strand
GAACAGGCCCACGGCCATCTCTGCGCCGGGCAAGTCCTCGGCGTACGCATGGCCATGCTGGGCCTCGAGAAGCTTGGCATTGAAGACCCGCGAGGCAATAGAGAAGATCGCAAACGTCTGGTCACCTTCGTCGAAATCGACCGCTGCGCCACCGACGCCATAGCCGTGGTTACCGGATGCCGTTTAGGAAAACGCGCTCTGAAATTTCGCGACTGGGGAAAGATGGCAGCGACCTTCGTGGACGTGAGCACGGGCAGAGCCATCCGCATCGCCGCCAAAGAATCGTCCAAGGCGCTGGCGCGCGCGATGCATCCCGAACTCGAGAGCAAGAACCAGCAGCAGATGCTGGCCTACCGCGAGATGGCCGAAGACGACCTATTCACGATGCAGTGGGTGAAGGTAGAGCTCCCCCCAGAAGAATTCCCCGGCTACAAAGCCGAGCGCATAGTCTGCGCCGAGTGCGGCGAAGGCATCAGCTTTCGCCGGGAAGTTGTGCGGGATGAGCGAGTTTTGTGTCGCGCATGCGCTGGCGAACAGTACTACAAGCTACTCTAATCTGGCGAATCTGATTTATTCCCTTTTCTTGACGCCTGCATCGGCAGAAGCGTATTCATTTGTTTATGACACTGACTTCTGCCAATGCCGCTGTGCAAATTCTCGCGAGCGCTATGAAGGCGCTGAACGCTGCGCGGGAGCGCTCGAAGGTTTCGAAGGATGCCGATCTCAAAGCGGACATTAACACTTTGTACGATGAACTGCTGGCTCTCAAGGAAGCAGTCGTTCGCGTTACCGACGAGAATACTGAACTGAGGCGGGCGCTTGAAGAGCACGTAGCCAAGCAAACCGAAGTGCCGTTAAAGCCAGAGGTACGGCAGGTGGGCGCGGTCAATTACTACTTTGTCGGCACCCAGGGTCCTTATTGCCAACCATGCTACGACGGTAAAGGAAAGTTGGTTGCGCTCTCACCGCCAGAAGACTGGAACGAAGGCGTCCGTCGCCATTGCGTCCTCTGTAAGGAATATTTCTACGAGAAGAAGATGAACATGAGTCCTATACGTCTTGGCGGTCGTCGGCGCAGCCCATGGAGTTAGCGGAGATTGTCGAGACAGTTCGCGAAACGGTGCGAGGCTCGTCGTCCCGTATCAGCACGTGTGCGGCGTCAGGGGTCAGTTGCGAGGGATGGCTGAAGGTGGAACTTCTTCATGCCTTCGCTTCGAAATTTGGCGACGCGGACGGAGTGGACATCGTGCCGGAACAACAACACGTCGATCTCGTCGTCTCACACCCGCAAGGGAAGTTACTTCTCGAGTTGAAAACCTTTCCGTGCAACTACGGTCGCTCCGGAAAACCAATTACAAACTTCATCGACGGAGTGGTGCGCGACCTGGAGAAACTCTCGCGGCTACGTTCCGCGAACGTAAGTTGTCTCGCAGTCTGGATTGCTTACGCCATCCCGGAGAAAATCCCGGCCACTTGGCCGCGGCACCTCGGCAAGATACAACGCGCGGCATCTGTCACCTACTGCGCCGATGTCATTCCGCTGTGGCCGGGCCAGTGTGCCCATCTTTACATTATGGAACCGCCGCTCGCGCCGGGCATTTGAGACAGGGCGTACTTCTATCCTCTTGCCTTTTCATAAGCGTGCGCCACTCGCAGCAGCGTGGCCTCGTCGAAGTGCCGCGCAAACAACTGCAACCCAATCGGCAGCTTCTCGTGATTCTCGCCGCACGGAACTGAAATGCCCGGGATGCCCGCCAGATTCGCAGTTACGGTGTAGATATCGGCGAGATACATAGCCAGCGGATCATTCACCTTCTCGCCCAGCCGGAACGCAGGTGTCGGACAGGTCGGCGCGGCGATGACATCCACTTTCTTGAACGCCTCGTCGAAGTCGCGCGTCAGCAGCGTGCGCACTTTCTGCGCCTTCAGATAGTACGCGTCGTAGTAGCCGGCGCTCAGCGCGTAGGTGCCAAGCATGATGCGGCGCTTGACCTCGATACCAAATCCGCCGTCGCGGCTCAGCCGGTACATCTCCGAAAGATTTCCCGCCTTGGCCCGGAATCCGTAGCGCACACCGTCAAAGCGCGCCAGATTCGACGACGCTTCCGCTGTCGCCACGATGTAATACGCGGG
>JBAVVP010000548.1:0-8503 GCA_049697355.1 Terriglobales bacterium | reverse complement strand
CTGGTGTCGCTTCGTCACGTTTGAAATCCTACTGCATATAGAACGAACAGGCATGTAACTCTTGTCTCCAAGACTTGCCCCAACGGCTAACCACCCTCATGACAAGAACTGGGAGCAGGACCGGTCGCTTGGCGATTTACTGGCACACCGGAAGTTGAAACCGCCGGACTGCGTGGAGCTACAATGAGTCTGGCCGGGCGAAACGGAAGCGGGCACTGCGGGGAAGCAACCATGCCGAGGGATAGCCCGGTGGGCTTATCGAGACGATGCGCAGGGAACGAGCTTCTCGCGCCGCTTCTCCATCATCGTATCGAAACACCCTCATGCCTGGGAAAAATCCCCGCCCCGCAGGGGCGGAATCTACTCTAACGGAGAACGTCGCTTCTCCATTTCAGGCTGAGCCAAGACAAGTGGACGAGAAACCATCCGGCGGCTAATAGATGAGTACAAACCGGAAATCATCGTGATTGACCCATGGCAGAGCTTTATACCTGGTGCGGATGAAAACAGCTTTAAGGAGGTTTCACCCGCAATTGCATTCATGGACTGGCTGATTGCGGAATTCAAAATCACGATCTTTCTGGCCGTCCACTTGGGAAAGGATCACTCTCGCGGCGCGAGAGGGCATTCGATTCTTGCATGCTGGCGCGACACGCTGTTCAAGTTGAACCGGACGGCAACCACGCTAACCGTGGGAGTCGAAACCCGGTGGGCAAGCCCACCCGATGATTTCAAACTCACGTTCAAGGATGGCACGCTCTGGGAAGGAGACGGCCCAGGCTGGACGAAGCAAGCCGAGGAGATTCGCGCACTTCTTTCCGCCAATCGGGGACGGCTCCCTAGAGAGGCGATTGGGCTCGGTCTTGACCTAAAGGCAGTACCCTCCGAACTGCTCTAATGCGCGCCGAGGCTAAACGTGCGATCCATCTGGATGGGGATTGGGTGAGCTTACCTTCCCCTGTGTCACCTACCGCGTCACCAAACCACCCTCTTCTAGAGGGTGGTGGGATTTGTGACGGGAACGCCAGAAATCAATAGTCAGAATTTGTGACGGCCTCAATCGAAACTCGCTTGTTATCTGCAGCTAACTCCTTGAGTTAGCCATCATCAGCGCGAACAGCGCCGGCAGATAGATAATTGTTGCCTGCAGTAATCGCCGCGCCGACGGTTTCGATGCCGCTGCCGTCGCCGGAAGTTGCGGATACGCCATTCCCATCGACACACGGAACAGGGCCGCGCCCATCAAGATCGCTCCGACCAAATACACGCGTCCTGCCATTCCCAACGCAACCGGCAAAACGCTAACCGGAATCAACGCTCCCGAATAGGCCAAAATCCGCCACACCGTTGACTTTCCGTCAGAGTCCACGACGGGCAACATGCGAATGTCGCCTTGCGCATAGTCCTCGCGATAGAGCCATGCGATCGAGAGAAAATGCGGAAACTGCCACACGAACATGATGGCAAACAGGATCAGAGTCTCGACTTCCAGTCTTCCGCGCACCGCCGTCCAGCCCAGCACCACCGGCATGGCTCCCGGAAACGCACCCACGAATGTGCACACAGGAGAGACTTTCTTCAGCGGAGTATATGCTGCCAGATATACGAGCGCGGTCAAAAACGCCAGGAGCCCAGTTAGTAAGTTGGCATAAATCGCGAGATATGCGGAACCGCCCAACGTGAGCGCCAATCCCGCCGCGGCCGCGTGTGCCCGGGTCATTCGTCCAGAAGGCACGGGGCGCGACGCAGTTCGCCGCATGCGTGCATCCACGTCCGACTCGAGCACTTCGTTCAACGCTGCCGTTCCGCTCGAAACCAATGCCACACCCAACAGGGCGTGGAGCAGGCCCAGCGACCACCACGACACGTCCAACCGGTGTGCGCCAAAGAAGTAGCCGCACCACGCCGTGAGCACGATCAGAGTTGTAATGCGCGCCTTGGTCAGTTCGGCATAGTCGCGCAACCACTCTACAAATTGTTGTGCCATGAACCCCACACTCGCCCGCTTGAGCCTTGTCCTCACCTAGCGGTTCAGTTCAAACCAGCAGCCAGCGAATGACCCCACGGAAGAGACCCACCCCAAGAGACAGCATTCCTACCGCGCTATTTGTCCAAAGTCAAGAGAAACTTAAAGCGACGGTCCACATCGCTATCGCGACACCTTGCATCAGAACGCGAATGGACGGCAACCCGCTGCCACAATTAGCGACCGCCTGCAAGGCTGGAAACACTGAATGTTTCGGGCGGATCAAAGAAACACCGGTGCCAAAGAGCCGCGTCTGACAAGGTGCCCGCCCGCCATGCCTGAACGGTCGCCGACGTGGCGGCGATCATTCCCCCGTCGACCGAATCGAAGATCACTACCACTCCAGACAGTTCGTGCGATTTTCCCGCCAGTTCTGCGTAATTCTTGTCGAGCAAAGACTTGGCGAATTCCAGCTTCGCTTGCGCACCGCCATTCTTCTCGTTTTCCTGGATCTTTTGCACCGAGATGATTTTCACGTTCCTACCCCGCAGCGGCTCCCAATCCCCCGGGAAGGGCGCAGTTTCTTCGCGCGTCACCTGGAACAGATCGGCGGCAACCGGCGCTGCACTCTCGCTCGCCAGCGGAACGTCGGAAATACTCTCCGGCATCTCCAGGCTCGTGCGCCAGATCCATCCCCGCGACAAGCCGGAGATCCGCACGTGAACCCAGTCCGCATTGAAATCTAGCATCTCAAACTCATCGTGCGCGCTCGCCAGAAACAAAGTCTTGGCATTTAAGCTGGGGGTCGCAACCACCGGAGTCCCGGATTTTTTTATCGCAACCAGATTCTTCGGATGCGCCTGATTTTGGAGCACTTCCTCCAAACTCGCAGCCTCCGCCCGCAAACTGGCTTCAGGTTGAGCTGAGGGC
Organism: Terriglobales bacterium; assembly: GCA_049697355.1. Classification (GTDB taxonomy): domain Bacteria; phylum Acidobacteriota; class Terriglobia; order Terriglobales; family Acidobacteriaceae; genus Acidiflorens. Next base: position 5,607 of record JBAVVP010000548.1, on the reverse strand, counting down.
TCCGACGATTCTTTCGACTCCGACAGTTGCCGACTCGATAACCCCCGCTCCAACGAAGACGAGAACGTGCGCCCGGTTTCCGGTAACCGAGGCATCGGCGCCGAGATGGCCGGCTCCGTCGTCTCTTTTTCCGCAATTCCTTTTTCCGCAGTTGCTGGACGCTTGGCCGACGCCGACGGAGCAATCACCGGAAACTCTTCGCTCGAACCCCCACGCGGACGGGTTGCACTGGGGCCGGTCGCTAGTAAATCGGTCAACTGGTCAAGAAGATCGGATTCGAGCCGTCCATTCGAAGTCAGCAGTTGGTATCCCGAGCGCGATGGAATTGAATCCGTGTACCAGGCCGTAACCTTCGTGGTCACCCGCACCGCCGTTCCGCCCGACGCAGTCGCGTTGACCTGCACCGCAGTTTGATAAAACGCCCTCTGGTAGCGGTTCAGGGGATGATCGCCCGGCGAAGCGAACCCTTCCAGCACCGGCAGGCGCCCGCTCATCGACGGCTGCAACTCCTGCAGCGCTCGCTCCACCGCGCTTTTCGGCTGACGGTAGTTGCGTTCGTACGGGCCTGTTTGCGCACCACCACTCCGCGCGGCGGCCATCAGAAACGCGGCAAGTAGAAACGTGGACGACAGCGCGCTTCGAACGAACCTGCCAGGGTCGCGCAGACTCTCTCTGGTCATGGTACCTGCTCCAACTGATCCCGCCGAATCCATCCGTGCTGTCCGTCGTGGGTCTCGACCCCGTACCAATAAGGCGTTGAAATCAGAATCAGGACTTCGACGCCAGGCTCCAGTGATTTCAGTGTGCTCGCAGTGTGGAATGGAGCTGACTTCAGCGGAGCCCCAGGCTTCTTGATCAGCCGCTCCACCTGCCGCCGTAGCTCGGCAACGTGCTGTTCCAGCGATTCAGCCGGCAGTTCGTCCGCCGACGGTTGAGGCATCGCGGAGGTTGGTAACGCAGCGGAGGAGGGTGCCGCAAGGGGCGACTTCGCCTGCCCGGTCGTGCCGTCGCCAATCGGAGTCTCTGATTCTGCCGTCGCGGGCGGAGTACTCAGCACTTCTTTGTCGCTGCCCAGGCCGAAATTCTCCTTCGCCAGCCGTTCCTGTTTCGCTTGCAGGGCCTCGGCAGTTTCCTTTTTCATCAGCTCAACCGCTTGCAGGCGATCCTGGATGTCCTTGTACTCGCTGCTTTCCACCGAGCCGCTCGAGAGGTGGACGCGGCGCGTAAAATCCTCCACAAACAATGCGTCAATGCGCAGGACGGTATTCTTATCGCCTTGCGGCTGCACCACGTAGCGCACGGCCAGGGTTCCAACATCGCCGCTGTCTTTGAAGTTTCGCGGATCCAGCGCCTGCTTCCGCACCTTGTAGAAAACCTTGCCGCCCTCCGTCCATGCCGGAAACACAGGTGTAAAGGTGGCCGCGGCCGCTCCCGTGATGTACTCGTCTTTGTTGTATTCCTTGGTTCCCCGGATAATCGTGTTCTGCGCCACGTCTTCCACGACCTGCGCCACTTCGGGCTCCGCAAGCGGGACATTGACGATCAGCCCCGCGCCGTACTGCAAGACGTCCTTCTTGCCGGCGAGCGAGGGAATCGCCGCCGCTGTCAACAGAAGAAGTGCTGTGCCCACCCGGCGATACGGATCTGCTCGACGAAACAGAACCCAACGCCGTAGCCCCTTAGCACTGCGAAAACCCTTATCCCAGATCACGACCCGCTCCGGTGTTTCTGGGGAAGAGTCTTATACGCTAAATTGAAAGCTGTCAACCCCGCGCCGCAGCACCCCGAGCGCCATTCCGCTGGTTACATTCGAAGATGCAGGTAAACAAATTGTAAAAAAACATTGACAACCCTATTGCACTTTGCCAAACACGGTAGTATTATGCCCGCCCTAGTGGGGTAATCGCCTCTTCGTGGGGAAAAGAGGTTTCTGCACCAACACAGACCCAGGCACTGGTCGTGACCTTTGACCGCTGCCCGGCGGTTGTCGCTTGCGCGTTGTGCGGAACTTCGGTTTTTCAAAATCTGTGAATCTGTCTGAGGAGTGCAGCATGCGTATGTGGGCGCAGTCTCATCTCTGTCAGAAGCCGCAGTGTGCACCTTCTGTTCTCGCCGCTGCTTTCACGTTAATTTTTCTGATCTTGGGCGCCAGCCCGCGGGCAAGCGCGTTACCCGCCTTCGCCAGGAAGTATGGCCTGCGTTGCTCGGCCTGTCACGAAAGTTGGCCCATGCTGAATTACTTCGGCCAAAAATTCAAAGACAACGGCTACCAGCTCATGAATGAACGTGACTCTCCGATCTGGCAGAATCCGGGCTACTGGCCGGTCACCTTCCGCATCATTCCGCTCTGGCACCGCTTGAGCCAGGGCAAACAAGCCGTCGATAGCAGTACCGGCCAAGTCGAGCAGCGGATCACTTCGTCGGGTTTCGATATCAGCGGTCTCGATTTTCACACCGGCGGGACGCTCGAAAAGAACTTTTCGTTCTACGCTCTGCCATCGTCAGACAACACCGGCGCCTTTCACTTTGAAACCGTCATGGCGCGCTTGGATAACCTGTTCGGCAGCACTTGGCTCAACGTGAAGCTGGGCAAGTTTGAACTCGACAACCTGCTGTCTGAGAAGCGCATCCTTACGCTCACTGGGAATGGGGGCATTTACCAGCTCTATCACTTCATTCCGGCGGGCGATGCTAACATCTTTGGGCAAATTGGGTCGAACCAACTCGGCATAGAGGTGATGGGACACTCGTACAACGACCGTACGCGATACTCTGCTTCGCTGCTTAGTTCGAACAACGGCAGCGTCGGATTCACTTATGGGTCGCAAACTTACACGGGGTTCTTCACCGCCAGCCAGGCATTCGATGCTGGCAAGCTGGGCGTGCAACGCCTCGGCTTTTACGCCATGGTTGGCGAGGCGCCGACGACGTACCTCACCAGCGGTGGCGCGACTATGCCGATCGGCGGGTCTGGAAGGGGCAACAAGGGTTTCAGTCGTGAAGGCTTCGTTGGGCAGTTCTATTTTGGACAGCACTTTGACGTCCAGGTGGTCACACAGCACGGATCGGACAGCGCGTGGTTTGGGCAGGGCTACGGCGATTTTGTCGACAACCCGACCGGCACGTGCAACAGTGCCGCCGGATCCGTACCGTGCAACAACATCCCGGGCACGACGGCGCTTGCTGCCGGTTCGCGCGATCCCACTTGGAACGGCGTTCTCGTCGAACCTCACTTCGTCTACAGTCCGCAACTCCTGTTTCTCGCGAGATACGAAACGATCAGGATGTCGCAGCAGTCGACTCCCGGAACGCGCTCGGATCTCGGCAACATCGACACCTACACGATCGGCTACCGCTACAACCCGTTCATGACGAGCCGGGCAGGTTTTGCGTGGCACAACGAGTTCAACATTTTCCATCAGGTCGGGACATCGCCCGTGACCAGTACAAATATCAATACCAGCGAGTTGTTGATGGGATTTGACTTCGACTTCTAACTAACAGGACAACCGCCGGCGAACCTGTGTTCGCCGGCGCTACTTCGAGTAAGGGTGCTGACTATGAACAGAGTGAAGCCAATGCGTTTTGTGGCCGTGTCTCTCTTCACCTCGATCCTGGGACTGATCCTTGCTACCGCGTTCGTTACGCCGGCCTCCGCTCAGGAGCCACCCAACGTGGGTCCGAAGCCGCCCGTCGTGGTCAAGCCCATGGAGAGCCACATCGGCAACATCACCGGGCATGCCGCAGCCGCGAAGTCCGACTACAAACGCTATTGCGCTGGCTGTCACGGCAACTATGGTGATTCCAACGGTGAGAACGCCGTTTGGCTGGATCCGAAGCCACGCGACTTTACGATCGCGACTTTCAAGTGCCGCTCTACTCTCACCGGCACGCTACCCACCGACGAAGATCTCTTTAAAACCGTGGCGCGCGGCCTCACCAATTCCAACATGCCGATCTGGAATACCTTTACCAAGCAACAACGCGCCGACCTGGTGGCCTATATCAAGATCTTCTCGCCCCGTTGGGAGAAGGAGAAAGCCGGCGAGCCGATCAAGATTCCTCCCGAGCCCCCGGTCACCATCGAAAGCATTTCCCACGGCAAAGCGCTCTTCACCAAGCTCGAATGCTGGAAGTGCCACGGCCTGCACGGAGAAGGAGACGGTCCGTCCGCCTCGACGCTCACCGACAGTAAGGATAATCCTATTCGACCCTACGACTTCGCCGCTGGCAAAGGCGACTCGCGCTTCAAGTGCGGCAACACCAACGAGGATATCTACAAGATCTTCATGACCGGCCTGGACGGCACGCCCATGCCTTCCTTCGCTGATGTGATTCAGCCGAACGACGCCTGGGATCTCGTCCACTTCCTGCGTACGTTACAGGTCAAGCGGCACGGCAAGGAAAACGAAGTCTTGTCGGCTGCGCATGGAGTTATCCCGCCATACGTAGAGAAACAAAGCAGTAACATGGCGCCAGCCGCCCCGAGCGATGGTAAGTCGCCCGGTGGCGGAAACTAGTCATAGACAAGGGGAGAGATTCGATGAAAGTTCACCACAAAGCGTTAGCGGTGGCAGCCTGTACGCTGGTCATGCTTGGGCTTAGTCTCATGTATTCGACGCCTAGTGTAAACGGCGCAGCAACCGGCACGGTCACGGGAACGATCAAACTTGACGGCACGCCGGCCCATCAAAAACCGATTGACATGTCGAAAGAGCCGAATTGCGCCAAGGAGCACGCCAGCAATCCGGTTATGACGGAGACGGTCGTTGTCGGTCCGAAGGGCGGCCTGAAGTGGGTTGTGGTGTACATCTCCCAGGGTCTGGATGCGGGGACTGCAAGCCAAGTTCCTCCCGTGAAGCCGAAGTGGGATCAAAAGGGCTGTCAGTACATTCCGCACGTCATGGCGCTGGATGTGAACCAGCACTTCGAGGTGGTCAACAGCGATCCACACTCGCACAACATCCATCCCTTGCCGGCGCCCAATGGGGTGAATCATGAGTGGAACCGATCGCAGCCACCGGGAACCCCGCCGTTCGACCAAGTCTGGGCGGGCGAAGAAGTCGCGATTCCGGTCAAGTGCAACATTCATCCCTGGATGCATGGCTACATGGCGGTCGTGAAAGGTCCGAATGCAGTGACCGACGAGAACGGCTCATACACCATCAAGGGCTTGCCGCCCGGCAACTACACGGTGACAGCTTGGCAGGAGGTCTATGGCAGCCAGAACCAGAAGGTAACGGTCGTGGCCGGCAAGCCCGCAACGGCCGACTTTACCTACAAGGCAAAGTAAGAAATCGAAGCCGTCGAGCGACCTCAGGGCGATCAGCCGGCGGAGGCTAATAACTTAAGCGCATCCCTAGGAAAGTAAGACGAGAGGCAACGACCGGTGCGGGGAAAGCGGCAACCGCTGATTTGGAAACAAGGAGGATGTATGGAAACTGCGATCGGCGTATTTACTTCGCGCGATCACGCCGAGGGGGCGGTCAAGGAACTGCGCGAGCGCGGTGTGCCGCAGGAATCCATCGTTTTCCTCACTCGTTCCGAAAGCGACGCCAAGAACCTCGCCAAAGAGTTCGGCGCATATGTCGGAGGCTTTGCTGGGGG
>JBAVVP010000547.1:0-1855 GCA_049697355.1 Terriglobales bacterium | reverse complement strand
ATAGCGAAGCGACCGGCGCTCCTTCCTACTTTGTGCAAGTAGTGATTGAGGAGACCAGAGCGGACCGCTATCTGGGAGGCGAACACACATCTGACCACGTCTGGATTCGCGGCGATATCCGTGCAGGCCGTACCGAACAACAGCGGACTTCCCTGATGATCAAGATGATGCACGACATCAGCAGGATCACCGGCGTTGCCCAGGAAAACGTCTGGGTCTATGTTTGCAACCTGGAGCCGACAGATATGGTCGAATACGGCCACGTTTTGCCCCCGCCAGGACAGGAGAAGGCTTGGTTTGACGGTCTTCCCGCATCTCTCAGGAGCTACTTGGCGGAGCTCGGAACAACAAAAGAGAATTTTCAGATATGACCCTTCGAGGAGCGAAATGAGTCTTTCGCAAGTGTGATGACCGCGGTGAAACCCGAGCCCTCTATTGATGCTCGCTGAGAACCCATACAACTGAAAGTGCAAAAGGAGCCCCTCATGCCTCTCGCACGTATTGATCTACCAGCCGGAAAGCCTTCAGGCTATGGCCGGGCTGTCGCGGACGTGGTCTATAACGCTATGATCGCGGCCCTCAAGGCCCCCAAGGACGATCGCTTCCAGGTGATTTCCGAGCACAGCCGGGACACGCTGTTGATTGACCCGTCCTATCTCGGCATCGAACGCAGCACGGATGCGCTCATCATCCAGCTTACCCTCAACGAGGGACGCACCCTGGAGGCTAAGAAGGAGTTTTTCAAAGCAGTTGCGGACGAACTGCACGAGAGCCTCGGCCTTCGCCGTGAGGATGTCTTTATCAGCCTTGTCGAAGTGAAGAAGGAAAATTGGTCGTTCGGCAACGGCATTGCCCAATATGCATAGATCGCAAGCCATGAAGGAAATGCCGCTACGGGTGCAGGTACGAGCTTCCATTCCGCTCCCCTCTCGACTGCGGACGAGGCCATTTTAGCCAGGAATGTCTGTAATTGATGTCGTGGACGGCTCTCCACCCCGAACTGCTGTAGGTTCGGTGGTAAGCCTGGAGGGAGGGCACCATGACATCAGTCGCAACAATAGGTCTCGATATCGCGAAGTCAGTCTTTCAAGTGCACGGAGTTGATGCTGCAGGGCAGGTTGTTGTCCGTCAGCGTTTGGCGCGTCGGGGTGTCTTGGCGTTTTTTGAGAAGCTGGCGCCTTGTCTGGTCGGGATTGAGGCTTGCAGCACGTCGCATTACTGGGCGCGAGAACTCATGGCGCGCGGGCACGAGGTTCGCTTGATGCCGGCGCAAAACGTTAAGCCCTATGTCAAGCGCGGCAAGAACGACGCGGCGGATGCCGAAGCGATCTGCGAGGCAGTCACGCGGTCCACGATGCGCTTTGTGCCGGTCAAGACGGCGGGGCAGCAAAGCGTGATGATGCTGCATCGGGTGAGGCTGCTGCTCAACCGCCAGCGCACTCAGCTTTCCAATTCGATCCGGGCGCATCTGTCCGAGTTCGGCATCGTCGCTCCCATCGGGCGGCGTGGCATCGATCAGCTTCTTGCCGTCGTCGCAGATGAGAAAGACACGCGTGTGCCCGCCGATGCGCGCCTTTGCTTGCAAATGCTGGCGGCCCAGCTTGCCGTGGTGAAGGACCAAATCCTTGAGAATGACCGTCGCGTGCGGGCAAGCGCGCGTGAAACCGAACTTGGCCGCCGGTTGATGGAAGTGCCAGGCGTGGGGCCCTTGCTGGCCAGCGCGCTCGTGGCGACAGTCGCCGATCCGGCAGCGTTCAAGACCGGCGCGACTTAGCCGCCTGGATCGGCCTTGTTCCTAAGCAAAACTCAAGCGGGGGAAAAGAACGTGGCGCTGATCCGCTATGCCGAGCGGCAC
>JBAVVP010000546.1:0-2804 GCA_049697355.1 Terriglobales bacterium | reverse complement strand
GCGCGGCTCGACCGACCGGAAAACTTCTGGGGACTGGAATCCTATCCCGACGATTGGCGAGTCCTGGAGATGCCCGCACCCGCTCTTCAGCATCCTCTCCAACCACCGCCGGAAAAACTCGTGGTTGTGCACAAACCGCAAGTTCCTTCCCCCGCTCCGCGAGCCGTGCTCGACAAGATCGAGGAGCAACTCTCGGAAGACCGCTTGCGCGGCATACTTGCCAGGCTCGTTCAGCCCATGCAGGCGGAGGTCACCGAAATCCGCGAGAAGCTGGCCGGGAATGCCCGCCGCAACCGCTTTGAGGTGTCGCTTGGGCATATACCGCCGGAGTTGGAGGAGAAGCTATGGGAGCGCCTCCGGTCCGACGTTGGAACGCGCGTCGTGGAGCAGACGCGGGAACAGTCGGCAGAGATGCTCGGAGCCGCGAAAACGGTGATCGAGCAAGAGACCCGTGCGGCCCTGACCGAGTTCCGGCACCGTCTTGCCGGTGAACTGCATGGTGTCGAACAACGGGCGCAGGTGTTGTCCAAGGAGCTCACCACGACGGCGCAACAGCATGTCCGCGCCGGAATCGAGAAACTGCAGCGGCACGCTTTGGAGACGGGAGCCCATCTCAACGCCCAAGGCGAAAAGCTCGTGTCCTCTTTGCAGGGACAACTGGCGGATTCGCATGCTGTTCACCGCCGGGAGGTAGAACAGATTCAGACCGAAAGCGCCGCGAAAGCGTCCCAACTTCAGTCGGAAGTAACGGGCCTAGGGCGGAGGATTGCGGCGCTGAACGAGTCCGTGCGCCGCCTGGAGTCGGATCTCGACGCCCACCTGGAGCGCGTCGCCGGCGAAATTATCAATGAAGCGCGAACCCAACTCGAGAACGCTGTCTCCCAGACCCTCAAGCACCTGCAAACACGCAGCTCCAATCAAGTCGAGGCCAGCGTCAACGAGATGTGCGGACATCTGAGAACCATTCAGAATCGGATTGAAGACTCCTTTTCTGGTTCTCTACAAGCCCAAGGTGAGGAAGCTGTGCAATCAATCGCACAACAATTCGAGGAACTCGCGCAACGATCCGTGGAAAAGTGGTGGATCGCACTCGCCAAGGATTTGAATGCGGCGGCGAATACTCTAGGTCAGCAACTCCGCCAGGAGCTCGAACCCGAGGCCGGGAAAACCTCATAACATCCAAGCCATTGCCTCCGGCTCCGCATTCCGGGTAGAATCTTTTCACCTCAGCTGCCCGGCCTCAGCTTCGCTAACAAGGCCTGCCGACCCGCTAAGGATTCTACGATGTTTCGACCGAGTCTAATTCGCTTCCGTTGATCCGCTGTTGCGGATATCCCGTTTTCTCCCTTTGCCCTAGCCGCACCGTCGTCCTCTTTAGCGGAACGACGCGTCGTAGAAAGTTTGTCAGGTTCTTATGGACGCCACTACAGCAACGAATGCGCTGCCGCCCTCACCCGAGCGCAGCCTATGGAGTTCTCTGTGGGAAGCAATCCGTGGTTCGCATCAGGACTACACCACGGGAAGCCTGAACCGCGCGATTCTGCTGCTTGCCGTCCCCATGGTTCTAGAGATGGCGCTCGAATCGTTATTTGCGGTGGTCGATGTTTTCTGGGTTAGCCGCCTCGGCCCCAACGCCGTCGCCACGGTTGGACTCACCGAGTCCCTGTTGAGCCTGGTTTTTGCGGTCGGTCTCGGATTGAGCCTGTCCACCACCGCCATGGTCGCAAGGCGTATCGGCGAGAAAGATCCGGAGGGCGCAGCGGTTGCCGGGGTGCAGGCAATCGTGCTGGGCTTAGCCACGTCGGTCGCCATCGGAATTCCGTGTTTTATCTACGCACCCCGGTTGCTGCTTCTGATGGGCGCCTCAGGCGACATTGTCTCGCTCGGCACCGGCTACGCTCGAATTGCGCTCGGCGGCAGCGGCGCGATTCTCCTGCTGTTCCTCAACAACGCGATCTTCCGCGGAGCGGGGGACGCCGCCATCGCCATGCGCCTACTCTGGGTTTCGAACATCATCAATCTGATTCTCGATCCCTGTCTGATATTCGGCTGGGGACCGTTTCCGCGCCTGGGCGTCACCGGTGCCGCTCTCGCCACTTTCACCGGACGCAGCATCGGCGTGGCCTACCAGTTCTACCGCCTATTGCGCGGAACCGAGCGCATCCGCATCCTGACACGGCAGATTCGCGTGAACTTCAGCGTGTTATGGCGGCTGGTGCGCGTATCTTTGACGGGAATCCTGCAGTTCGCCATCGCCCACACCAGCTGGATAGGACTCGTGCGCATCGTAAGCGTCTTCGGCGCGGCGGCGCTCGCCGGTTACACCATCGCCATTCGCATTGTCGTATTTCTCATTCTGCCGTCGTGGGGCCTCAGCAACGCGGCCGCCACGCTCGTCGGCCAGAATCTCGGGGCGAAGAAGCCCGAGCGCGCCGAGCAAGCCGTTTGGCGCACTGGCTTTTACAACATGCTCTTCCTCGGATCGGTGGGAGTGCTCTTCGTGCTCACCGCCGAGCCGATCGTGCGCTTATTTACCCAGGACCCGGCGGTCGTTGCGTTCGCGGCCACCTGTTTGCGCATCATCAGCTACGGCAACATTGGATACGCCTACGGCATGGTTATGCTCCAGGCCTTCAACGGCGCCGGCGATACCGTCACCCCCACCATCGTAAATTTCTTCGGCTTCTGGTTGCTGGAGATCCCTCTGGCTTATTGGCTCGCGATTCCCCTGCGCTTGCATTCCAACGGCGTATACATCGCAATCGTGATCGCGGAATGCAGCATCGCCGCCGCCAGCGCTGTGC
>JBAVVP010000545.1:0-3090 GCA_049697355.1 Terriglobales bacterium | reverse complement strand
TCTATACGGCAACCGGCAGTTTGGGGACGTTCGTCGTCACCGCGGTGCCGGTCTCGAGTGCCGGCGGTGCCCGCAGCTTCTGCGAGGTTGCGGATAATGTCCCGCGCGTCAATGTTGCTGGGACGGCCATCTCGGATGCCAGCGCCTGTATGGCTTTGCCATCCATCAACTGATACTTCAATGAAGTCGTCAGCCGTCAAGCGGAACTGCGGTTCTGGGACGGGCGTTCGGCTCGTGCGGGTCCAACGCAAAGGGAACATGACTTCGGTAAGGGGCGGGCGGTGGCGGCCCGGCTCGTGGATCGCAAGCCTGTTTATAATTTCCTCACTCGAGCGCGAGCGCTGTTTACGGAGCGTATGGGATTGCACGAAGCAATGTCTGCCGACGAGACCGTCTCGAACCACCCAGAATCGCCTGCCCACCGCGGTTTTCGCTGGCATATTGCCGCACTTCTGTTGGTTCTTGTTTTTTTCGGTGTGGTTCGCTGGCGCTTGGCCGGGATGCCGCTGGAGCGGGATGAAGGCGAATATGCCTATGCGGGGCAACTCCTTTTGCAGGGAATCCCTCCGTATCAATTCGCCTACAACATGAAGTTGCCGGGAACGTATGCGGCTTATGCGGTGATCATGGCAGTCTTGGGGCAGACGCCGCAGGGCATCCATCTGGGACTTCTCCTGGTAAACGCAGCTACGGTCGTTCTGATTTACTTTCTGGCAGCCCGGCTGTTCGGTACGCTGGCTGGAACGGTGGCAGCTGCCACCTATGCGTTGCTTTCTACTCATCAGTCTACTCTTGGTTTCTCTGCCCATGCGACCCACTTTGTCGTTCTGGCTGCAATTGCCGGGCTCATTCTCCTTTTGCGGGCCGATGAGCGCGGCAAATTGTCGACGTTTTTCTGCAGTGGTTTGCTTTTTGGCCTCGCCTTTTTGATGAAGCAGCCGGGAATCTTCCTGGGTGCGTTCGCTTTCCTTTATTTGATCTTTTGCCATTGGCGCAGACCAGGCATCGAGTGGGCCCGGCTTGGCCAACAAGCGGGTGTCTTCCTGTTCGGATGCGCATCTCCCTTTGTGCTGACGTGCATACTGCTCTGGCGAGCGGGCGTGTTTAAGAACTTCTGGTTTTGGACCTTCTCCTATGCTCGCCAGTACGCTTCGTTAGTGTCCCCCAAGGATGGATGGGAGTTGTTTACTTACCACGTTTGGCCGATTCTGGGGGCGGCCGCTGGGGTCTGGATCATAGCTTTGATCGGGTTGGCGGCGCTTCTGTGGCATCCGCCTGCCCGCCGGCACGCGGTTCTGATCGCCGGACTGTTCGTATTTTCGTGTTTGGCAGTTTGTCCGGGACTTTATTTTCGGTCTCATTATTTTGTGCTGGCGCTGCCTGCAATTGCGTTGTTGACCGGTATAGGGGTTGCTTCTGCGGTAAGTTTGCTGGCTGAACAAAAAACGCATCCTCTCATTCGCATGCTTCCGGTAATCGTATTTGCGCTGGCCTGCGGCTGGGCGATCGGAAAAAATGCAAATTACTACTTCTATTTAAGCCCGTTACAAGCCTGCAGGAAAACCTACGGTCTTAACTCTCCATTTCCGGAGGCGCTTCCCATCGCGGATTATCTGCTGCAGCATACGACTCCTACCGACCGAATTATTGTGCTCGGATCCGAACCGGAGATCTATTTCTATGCGCACCGTCTATCCGCCAGCGGTTACATCTACGTCTACGGCCTCATGGAGAACCAGCCTTACTGGGAAGAGATGCAGAAGCAGATGATCGGAGAGATCGAGGCTCATCGGCCTGCTTATCTCGTGTACGTCAACGACCCGGCATCGTGGCTCACGACCATGGGCTCCAGCCGGCTCGCGCCCTTTCTCGATTGGGCCAATCCCTACGTCAAGAGTCACTACGAAAAAGTGGGACTGGTGGAACTCGCGGAGCCCGAGTCGCGGTATGTTTGGGGCGATCCGGCTAGAAGCACGCGGCCACAGGCGCAATACCAGGTTTCGATTTTCAAGAGAAAGGAGTAGATCCGCGCTGTATGGGCTTGCCCTCCGGCAGCCGATACTTCGTCTGGTGTGGGGCGGACGCTCTTGCCCAGCGCAGTTGACTCGGCTTCAGCCGGTTGGAATTCACCCTCCGATTTACCTGCCGACCCCGGCCTTTGGCGGACAGGAGTGTCCGCCCTACACGGGCATGAAGGGTTACCTTTGTACTCGCCACTGCGCCCTCTCGGTTGCTTATAATTCTTCTGGATCCTCTACCGGTTCCCTGAACGGCCATGATTGCACTTGAAACAACCAATCTAGAAAAAACCTATGCCGTGGGCTTCTGGCGGAAGACGCCGCGCGTGGCGCTGCGTCCACTGAACCTGACGGTCGCGGAAGGCGAAGTCTTCGGCTTTCTCGGACCGAACGGCGCCGGCAAGACGACCACGCTGAAGCTGCTGATGGGCCTGGTGTTCCCGACCGGGGGCACGGCGCGCATCCTGGGAAAGGACATCAACGATCCGGCCATCAAGGCGCAGATCGGGTTCCTTCCCGAGCAGCCCTATTTCTACGATTACCTGACGGCCAGGGAACTTCTCGAATACTACGCGCGGCTTTCCGGCATGGAATCGAAGGAGCGCGGCCGCAAGGTCGAGGCCATGCTGGAGCGCGTGGGCCTGAAAGACGCCGCGCGCGTGCAACTGCGGAAGTTTTCTAAGGGCATGTTGCAGCGGGTGGGACTGGCGCAAGCCGTCCTGCACGACCCGAAAGTGGTTTTTCTCGATGAGCCTATGTCGGGACTCGATCCCATGGGACGGCGCGAGGTGCGCGACCTGATGGAAGAGCTCAAACAGCAAGGCAAAACCGTTTTCTTCTCCACCCATATCCTTTCCGACGCCGAGGCGTTATGCGACCGGGTCGCGGTGATCCATCAGGGGGAACTGCGGGGCGTGGGCCATGTGGCCGAACTGACCTCGTCGATCGCGGCCAAGGTGGAGTTGATCTGGAATGGAAGCGCGGTTCCCGCTGGGTTGAGCGCTCTGGGAGCCGAGTGCCGCGTAATTGGGGAGACGGTCCGCGCGGTGCTGCCGGAAGCACAGCAGGAGGC
>JBAVVP010000544.1:0-8184 GCA_049697355.1 Terriglobales bacterium | reverse complement strand
TAACGATCGGCCGCGGGAGGGTCGCCATCGACCGAGCCGAAGTTGCCTTGGCCGTCGACGAGGGGTGCGCGCATGGCAAAGGGCTGCGCTAACCGCACCAACGCGTCGTACACGGCGAGGTTGCCGTGCGGATGGTACTTGCCCATGACTTCGCCGACGATGCGAGCGCACTTGCGCGTGGCGCGTCCGGGAGCCAGGCCCATCTGCTGCATGGTGTACAAAATGCGGCGATGCACGGGCTTCAGTCCGTCGCGGACGTCGGGCAGCGCGCGGCCGATAATCACCGACAAGGAATAGTCGAGATACGACCGCTTCATCTCCTCTTCAATGTTGACGGGCTGCATGTTGAGGGCGCCCGGACCAGTCGGGCCGTCGCCGCCAGGAGGAGGAGTTAAGGGAAGCTCAGGATTCTGATCGTCAGCCATGAAAGTCAGTTCTCGGTTCTCAGTTGTCAGTTCTCAGTAAAGGCCTAGTCCGCATAACCAGTGTGGGGACGGGCGTCTCGTCCGTCCGAACAGAGCTCTGCCGGGCCTTCGAAAGTCAGCTAAGTCATTGTATTTAAAGATGCTTATCTCGCTGGTCGTACGCATCGATTATACCACGAGCGGCCCTTCCCCTGCGTCCGGAACTGTGCCTATGCGATGACCAACTCGGCACACCGTTGGGGGATTCTCAAGGAAGTGGTCAGTGATTGAAAACGGTGATTTTGCAACACCTAATTTTCTGCGGGAACTTTATTGCTCGAACCGGGGACTAAGATATGCAGGGGCACCTTGTAATGTTCTGGCAGCGCGTGCTTCATTTGTGGTCGCGACTGGTTGCAGCGATGCTGGCAGCCATAGTTGTCGCCGCAGTGTCCTTGCGAGCGTACGTTGGGTACGAAATCCATCGCGCAACCTCCCTGCTGGCGGAAGCGTCAAGAGTGCGGGTTGGTGACGCGGAAGCTACAGTCCTTCCATTGGTCAAACGGTACAATGGATTCAAATGGGCGCCAGATTCTTTGGGGCCGAGAGAAGACTGGACTGACCTAGAGGAATACGATTACCAGAAAGAGCTCGTAAGCGACTACCGTTACGACCTTGAAGTAAGCCCCTTTGGCCTGATACCCAGCGATCTGCGTTGGGATCAGCACCGAATCACCCAGACAATCAGGGCTGCGATAAACCACACTCCAGTGGGCTTGCGGGCAGTACTTGGCGTGCGAGATTGGGGTACAGGAGTTGGTTTGACGATCAGAGGTTCACGGGTACAGTCAGTTTCGGCAATGGTGTTGGTGGAAGGCCGGCCCAGATGGCTCGGACATGAGTGGAAGCTTGTAAATGCGATGCCTGAGCGCCGACTGCGTGAAAAAGCGTTCATTGTTGATTCGGGCTTCCTTGAAATGGCGAACAACGGCGGAAGCTTGACCCGGAACATCTTCACGCCACGAGCATCGGACGAAGAAGTACAAGTATCGCGCAAATTCAACACCGCGTGTCTCACTAGCCTCAGGGGCTGCGACGGGTTCTGCGATTTCGTTCCCCGTACACTCGAATATCTGGGGCAACACCCTGACGCGGCTGAGAGCTTTATTCCGCCGAAGTGCCCCTGATTGAGCTCAACTGTCGTAAACCGATTTCACCAGCCACGATTTTCTGAACCGGGCGGGAGGGTTTCGATATCTACGCCCTGCGCAGCGTCAGAAGCGTAATCTCTGGCGGCACGCCAATCCGCACCGGGAAGCCGAGGGTTCCGAGGCCCCGGTTCACATACAGTGCGGCCTTCTGCATGCCAGGCGTCTGCAAACCGTTGCCGGACGCGAGGCCCGCATTCCCGTTCATCCTCATTGGCAGGTGATAAAGTCCGGCGACGAACGGTGTGATCAAGCGCGCCGGGCTGACGCTGTGATCCACGATCTCAAACTTCACCTGCCCGCCATGTGTATGCCCCGCGAGGCTAAGTTCGATGCCTAGCTCGGCGGCGCGGTGAAACGAATTCGGATTGTGGGAGAGCAGGAAATTGGGCATGTCGCGGCGAATGAGGTGTTCGATTTCCTGCAGCATGGGTCCCGTGCGCTCGCCGCTCACCATGTGGTCGCGCTGATAATCGACGCCCATCAGATTAAAGCGGACTCCGTTGTGCTCGACGACCGTGGACGCGGCGCGCAGCAGGCGCATTCCCTTTTCGCGGAAGAGCCGTTCCGCCTCGTCTTCCACTCCTGCATAAATCTCGTGATTGCCATTGCATCCCCAGACACCCAGGGGAGCGCGCAGCCGGCTCAATTCGGTGATGCAGGCGTCCAGCGGATCGCCTTCGCCGTTGACGAAGTCTCCTGTAACAAAAGAGATATCAGGCTGTAGATCGTTGGTCATGGCGACGGCGCGGGCAATTTCGCGGGGCGGCATGTAGTCGCCAATGTGAATGTCGCTAAGCTGAGCGATGCGCAGCCCATTTAGTTCCGGCGGAAGATTGGCGACGGGCACATCGACGCGCTCAACGGTGTAGCGCAAGCGCCCAGCGGCAAATCCATAGGTAGCGGCGAGAAATGGAAAGCCTCCGGCGAGAACGGCGGCGTATTGAAAGAATGTCCGGCGCGAGGGACTGAACCCGCCCGCAACTGCTCCGGGACGGACCCGAGCCGCGACATTCGTTACCCACTCAATCGCTCCCACGGATTCGACGGCCAGGAATCCAAAGAATGATGCACCCAGCCACAAGCGGACAACTGTCGAGAGCGTCTTGCCGATGTTGAAGCTGCCAACGGTAAGGCGCGAGATGCCGTGCCCGAGCAGCGGATCAAGAAGGGTAGCCAGCAGAGCGGCCGCCAGCGCGATCAGTACGGCATGGAGCCCTAAGCGCCAGTTGGCATTCGAGAACGAACCGATCCACGTCCACGCCCGCATAAACCAGAATCGCTGGACGGCGTAGATCGCCAAAAGGAACAGGGCTAAGAAAATAATTCGGCTGAGTATCAGGGCGAATACTCCAATATAAGAAGCTGAGGAATTAGATGCGCTGGCGCGCGGGAAGGCTCGACGAAGATTGCGTCCTTGGTGCGTACCATGAACCTGCGTAGCATGGATGGTCTGAAGAGGGTCGTCCGAATACAGCCTTTATTGTCTCTTCGCTTTCCGAATCCGTCCGCGACCGATCGCCGCGCGGCCCACGCTCGACGGAGGCTTGGGCATCCCTTCCAACAATTCCTTCAGGACAGTCGCGTTATTCCGCTCCACCATTCGCGACGCATACAGCAACGTGACCCGCCGCTTGCCTTCTGCGAGGTGATGCAACTTTTCCACAGCCGCGGAAGCTTCTTCGCTCACTAACTCTTTGAGATAGCGCTTACGGAACATCCCCCACGCCTCGGGATTCGCATGGAACCACTGCCGTAACACGTTTGAAGGCGCCAGGTCGCGCAGCCAGAACTTAACTGCCGCGTCTTGTTTCGTCAGCCCGCGCGGCCACAGACGGTCCACCAGCACGCGCACTCCGTCGGACGGAGAAGCCGCCTCGTAAACGCGTTTGACGACCAGGTCCATGCTTTCCGTATTATCCTACCTCTGCGCCGGGTCTTGCAGGCGCTGCCGCAGTCGTTACTATTACGATTACTATTATGAACTTTTGGAACTGGATTTCTCGTTGTCTCCGTGCCTCCGTGGTGGTGCTCACGCTTCTCGCACTCGCCGGATGCGACGTCGAACGCCGCAAGTCTGACGCCGAACTCGGCCTTAACCCGCAACAGGCCCAAGGCCGGAAGCTCTACGACGACTATTGCGACCGCTGCCATGAGCCGTATTCGTCGCGCGGCAAGAAGGGTCCGAGCATGAAAGGCGTCTTCAAAAAGCAGTATCTATCCATAAGCGGACTGCCCGCCAACGACGAGCGCATGACCGACATCATCAAAAATGGTCGAGCGAAGATGGAAGGCTTTCGCCAGGTTATGACCGACCAGCAGATCCAAGACCTGATCGCTTATATGCACACGCTGTAGAGAGTTCCCAGTTTTCAGTTGTCAGTTCTCAGTAAGAGCCCAAGACTTGCTGGCGTTTCTGCACACGCTGGAGAGAATCCCCGGTTCTCAGAAGAACCGGCAGTTGCGAGTTTTAACTGAGAACTGACAACTGAGAACTGACCACGGGTCCTGTGGCATAATCCACCCCAGTGTCCACCGCCAACAAATCCGCGCTGTTTCAGAAGCTGCCTTCGACGGACGAACTTCTCCGCCAGCCCGACATGCAGGGGCTGATCGAACGTGAGGGGCATTCCGCCGTTGCCGAGAGTATCCGTGCCGTGCTGGCGCGTCTTCGCCAGCAAATCGGCCAGGAAAACGCCGCCGGCCAGCTCGACGAAAAATCCTTAGACCTTGCACTCGGGGGCTTGTCCGCAGCGGTTGAACGTCAACTGCGCCAGTCGTTGAGTTACTCGTTGCAGCCGGTCGTCAACGCCACCGGCGTGATCCTGCACACCAATCTCGGACGCGCTCCGCTGGCTGCCGCGGCGTTCGATCACATTCGCGCCACCGCGAGCGCATATTCCAATCTCGAATTCGACCTGCCAAAAGGCGAGCGCGGAAAACGCGACGTCCATGTGAATCGACTGTTCGGCAAGCTGATTGGCGATCTTCTCTCGGACGATGCGCCGCTTCGCGTCGCTCGGCTGGACCCTTCGGCTCCGCTCAGGGCAGGCTCCCGAATGCGTCCGTCCCTACGTGGACCAGAGCAGGCCGTCTCGACCATCGTCGTGAACAACAACGCCGCTGCGGTTTTGCTTGCGTTGAATTCGCTGGCTGAGGGCGGCGAAGTCATCGTCTCGCGCGGAGAGCTGGTTGAAATCGGCGGTTCGTTCCGCATTCCCGATGTGATGTCGAAGTCGAACGCGACGCTGCGCGAAGTGGGCACCACCAATCGCACGCGCGTCGCCGATTACGAACGCGCCATCAACGAGCGCACGCGCCTGCTGCTCCGCGTGCATCGTTCCAACTTCGAAATCACCGGTTTCACCGAGCAGCCGGGGCTCGACGAACTGGCCGCTCTGGCCCGCCGCCGCAATCTCCCGCTCATGGAGGACCTGGGCAGCGGTGCGCTGTTCGATCTGCGCTCGGTTGGAATCAACGGCGAGCCAGGCGTCGTCGACAGCCTGCGCGCCGGCGTCGACATCGTCACCTACAGCGGCGACAAACTGCTCGGCGGCCCACAAGCGGGATTGATCAGCGGACGCGCCGATCTGGTGGCGCGCATGCGCTCGAACTCGCTGTTCCGCGCCCTGCGCGTCGATAAGCTTACCTACGCCGCGCTCGAGGCCACGCTGCTCGCCTACGTCAAACGCGACCACGACGCCGTGCCCGTGCTGCGGATGATGCGCCTTTCGAAAGACGAGATTACGCGGCGCGCGGAAAAAATCGTTTCCACGGTTGAGTCTGCCGAGGCGAAATCCGCGCGCCTCAAACTGGAACTCATCGACGGGGAATCCGTGGTTGGCGGGGGCGCCGCGCCATCGGCGGTCTTGCCCACCGGCCTGATCGCGCTGACCCATGCCGGCCTCAGCGCCGACGAACTTAGCTCCCGTTTGCGCGCCAATATTCCACCCATCATCGCCCGCGTCGAAGAAGGCCGCGTTCTGCTGGATTTGCGCACCGTATTTCCCGAGCAGGATGGAGTTCTCGTAGAGATGCTGAGTTCCCTATAGGGGATCGAGAGTTGTTGTGGCCACCGGCGGCTGCCGAGCTGTGCTCGGCTTGGACAGCCGGGGGGCTGTCCCTACGCTAGCTTGGACGGGCGAGGTCGCCCGTCCCCACACGGGCATGGAACGAGCGTCAACAATTAATATATTCTCCATGATTCTCGGCACTGGCGTTGACATCGCCGAAGTTCCTCGCATCCGCGAAAGCATCGAGCGGTTTGGCGACCGCTTTCTTCGCCGCATCTTTACTGACGGCGAAATCCGTTATTGCGAGCAAAAAGCCACCCGCTTTGAAAGCTATGCCGCGCGCTTCGCCGCCAAGGAAGCCGGAATGAAAGCGCTGGGTACGGGATGGAGTCGCGGCGTGCGGTGGCGCGATATTGAAGTGGTGCGCCCGAAAGGGCAGCGTCCTACCATTCAATTTCACGGGGAGGCCGCAGCCATCGCGGCGAAACTTGGCACGAAAAACGTCGCGCTCTCGCTCACCCACACGTCCGAGCAGGCTCTGGCCCACGTCATCCTGGAAAATTAATAATCACGTAGGGGCGGACGCATGCGTCCGCCAGCCGAGCGAAGCTCGGCACTTGTCGCCGCCCATGATGGGTACGACCATCTCTCCAACTGGGGCGGACAAATGCGTCCGCCCCTACGTGATTTTGGAGCACCCCCAACCTGCTGATTCAATATAACTTCCGCCCCCCCGCAACATGCGCAAAGGTTCAGGGTTTATATGGGCGGTACGTAATGAGGCTGGGTTTCTGCTCTTGGGTCAAAATGGCAAAGTTGAAAGAAAGGCGATGAAAATGAAGCGCTCTATCCATTGGGCAGTAATCGGACTTTTGATGTTGTCGGTTTCGGTGTTGTCGCTCTCGACGACGTCGGCGGCGCAAATCGGGGTTGGAATCTCGGTGCGGATCGGCCCGCCCGCGCTGCCGGTTTACGCGCAGCCGATCTGTCCCGGTCCGGGCTATCTGTGGACGCCGGGTTATTGGGCGTGGAGTGATGACGACGGCTACTACTGGGTCCCCGGCACATGGGTAGTTGCGCCAGTGGGCATGCTGTGGACTCCTGGCTACTGGGGCTGGGGTGGCGGTTTTTACCTCTGGCACGCCGGCTACTGGGGACCGCACGTTGGCTTCTACGGGGGGGATCAATTACGGTTTTGGATACGGCGGAGTGGGCTTCGCAGGTGGAGAATGGCGAGGCCGCAGCTTCTTCTATAACCGCTCGGTGACCAACGTGAACGTGACCCATGTGACGAACGTCTATAACCGGACCGTCGTCGTCAATAACGTGCATACGAGCTTTAACGGCCCCGGCGGAATCGAAGCGCGGCCGACTCGTCAAGAGGAAGCGTTCGGGCGCGAGCGGCACATGCCGGGCCATGGCAACGCAATCGCAGCACGAACATGCCGCCAGCCAGAACCGGCAGCTGTTCGCATCTGAGAATCATGGACGTCCGGCAATTGCGGCGACGGGCCGGGCGGGCGAGTTCAATGGAGCGCATGTGCAAAGAGCCAGCACGGCGGGAGAGGGATATCACGCGCCGAACATTTCTCCCCGCGAAGCGCGCGTGCAGTCGCAGAATAATTCTGGCGGCAATCGCGGATTCAACCAGTCAGCCAGAAACCAGCCCGCCAGAAATGGCGGCAGCTTCAACGATCGCGGGGGAGCGCGTCCCGGCAACCGGGAACAGATGTCGCACGGCAGTTCCCGCGACAGGGCCACTCCTGCCCGAACGGAGAGACCGAATCGGGCACCGGCCAGAGGAGAAGCGAAAGGCAACGGCCGCGAGCATCGCTAAGCGGGCGACGTAAACGAACCGTAGGCTCTCATCCTCCGCACCAAACACGAGAGGGTGGGAGCCTTTTGTTTTGGTGCATCCCAGGAGCTGGAGAATCTGAGACCCCTGAAATTCCGCCGTGTTTGCTATGATGCTCCTGTCGTTTACTGACCAACTTGCCTAGCCAGAAGCAGCTGAAGTGGTCGCAGCTCCGCGTAGGACTCACCGTCCTGATTGCGAGCTTCACGCTCATGGTTCTGATCTTCCTGATGAGCGGCAGCGGCGGATGGTTCACTCGCAAAATCACACTGCGGTCCTATCTCGATAACGCGGGAGGTCTGCGCCAAGGTGCGCCCGTGCGTTTGGCGGGCGTGGACATCGGCAACGTGACGCGCATCCGGATCGTCGGCGGCAAGCCATTGACGCCGGTCGAAATCACGATGAAAGTCAATACCAAGTACTCGTTCAATCTGCGCAAAGACTCCGTGACCTTGCTGGCCACGGCCGGGGTGCTCGGCGAAACCTACATGGACGTTGATAGTTCGTCGGCCAAGGGCCCGGAGGCCGCCGACGGAGACACGCTGGCGACCCGCAGCCAGCCCGAACTCGAGGACGTGGTGCGCGCCAGCCAGGGCACGCTGCAGAACATGGATGCGCTGTTGAAGCGAGTGGATCGCATTCTGGCGTTTGTCGAAAGCGGACAGGGTTCGCTGGGGAAGGTGATCTACGATCCGGCTCTGTAC
>JBAVVP010000543.1:0-4202 GCA_049697355.1 Terriglobales bacterium | reverse complement strand
GCGCCGTGCGCACCATCGCGGGCACGATGAAGATTCACATGGAACTGGAAGAGAAGATCGCGCGCTTCAAGAACGTCGAGGCCTGCGTGGTGTTCCAGTCGGGATTCACGGCGAACGCGGGAACGGTTTCGGCATTTCTCGGCAAAGACGACTTCATTATTTCCGACGAACTCAATCACGCCTCGATCATCGACGGCTGCCGTCTTTCGCGCGCGAAGATTCTCGTCTTTCGCCACAAAGACGTGGCCCACGCCGAAGAGCAATTAGCCAGCGTGAAGGACCAACCCGGCAAGAAGCTGCTGATCACCGACGGCGTCTTCTCGATGGATGGCGACATCGGGCCGCTGCCCGGCCTGTGCGAGGCCGCCGAGAAATACGGCGCGATCATGATGATCGACGACGCGCACTCTTCCGGCGTTCTCGGCCGCCAGGGACGCGGCACGGTCGATCATTTTTCGATGCACGGGCGGGTCGACATTCAGGTTGGGACGTTGTCGAAGGCGGTGGGCGCGCTCGGCGGCTACGTCTGCGGCACCCGCGATTTGATCGATTTCCTCTATCACCGCGCGCGCCCGTTTCTGTTTTCGACGTCGCATCCGCCGTCGGTTGCGGCCTCCTGCATTGCGGCTTTCGATGTTCTCCAGTCCGAGCCACAGTGGATGGAGCAGCTCTGGGCCAACACGCGTTTCTGGAAGAAAGAACTCGGCCTGCTCGGCTTCAACATTGGAGGCCAGACCACTCCCGCCAGCGAAACCCCGATCACACCCATCATCATCGGCGACGGCCGGCAGACCATGGATTTTTCCCGCGAGCTGTTCAAAGAAGGAGTGCTCGGAACCGGCATCGCTTTCCCCACCGTCCCCGAAGGCAAAGCGCGGGTGCGCACCATCATGACCGCCACGCACACCAAGGAAGAACTGCAGCGGGCGCTCGAAGTGCTGGAGCGCGTGGGGAAGAAGATGGGGATTCTCGGATGAATGTTGACTAGCTAGTCTGGTCGACTGACCGCGTGAAATCTTCTTTTCTGTCACCCTGAGCGAAGGTGGCCACTTCCGAAGGAAGGGGCCACCGAAGTCGAAGGGCCCCTATTCCACCCGCGTCTGCAGCGGCTCCCAGCGATGCGCTGCGGGCCACAGGAGTGCGTCGATGCGATAGGGGTGCTTCGACTCCACGAAACGGTCCGCGGAGCGGACCGTTTCGCTCCGCTCAGCATGACAGGACCGATAACCTACGGTAAGGACAATTCCATGTGGTCGCAGAACGAGAGCGGAAGCCTACTGCAGGGTGGCCACGGCGTGGGGGCGGCTGGCGTTGAGGGAGGCGGGTGTGACCGCGACCTCTCGCGGTTGAAGCGAGAGCAGTTGCTGGAACAACGCCAGATCTTTTTCCACGTCGCTGCGCGAAGCCTTGCGGGCCATGGCGGGCCGTAATTCCTGGCGGAGCCGCGCCTCCACAAGTTTCGCGGCTAATTCCGACGGCTCCGAACCACTCAAGATGTTGGCTCGCGAAAGGCCCACTTGAGCCGATTGCCCGCCCACGCGCAGCTGCAGGACGGGTTGGCGGAGTACGTCGAGCCCAGGCTGTGCGCTGGCTTGCATGCGCTCCCAGGTTTTTGCTTCCTTGTTTTCTCCTTCTTTCAAGCCGTTTATCACGGGGCGGCTTTGGCTCAGTTCGTCCATTCGACTCTGGTAGCGAAGACGCTCATCGCGGGTCATGGGCGCATCCAACTCATGGCCGGAATCAAGATTGGAGATCAGCGCGTTTCGCGCCGGGTCGAAGCGCCGATGGCCAAAATACTCGACCAGCAATCCGCCGCCGAGGTAGGGATTCAGGACGACCAGAGGCACCATGTATTTCTTGGCCGCCATCACCGATTCCAACACTCCGCGGATGGGCTTGCTGCGCCGGATCGTTCCCGGCACCTGCGGTATCAGGTAATTCGAGCTCTGTAAGTCAGAGTGGTGGTGGCTGTATCTCGCCATCATTTTCGCGCTTTGTTTTGGAGTCGTCACGCCGAGGTCGCCAATCAGACTGCGATGCAGCGCATGCGGATAATAGAAATCGATGACCTCGCGCACAAAGTCCGCGCAGTTTCTCTCGACAAAGTTATAGCGCTGGCGGTTGGGCCGGCCGTTGAGCTTGTCGATCAGCAGATCATCTTGTTCCGGACTGGTCTCAATCTCGAATCCATAAATGGTGCGGTCATACGATGACCCGATCAGTTCATACCAGTTTCCCTCGGGGGATCCGCCGTCGGGGCGATCGGGGGCAAGCGCTTCCAGGTAGTCGCGGCGATATTGATCTCGAAGGAAAGCCACCAGCTTGGGGTCGGCGAACAGCGGGATGGCTTCCGGCCGGTCCACGGCGTAGAGGTAAGGAATGAGAGGGATGGCAACCCAATCGTATCCCTTGATGCCGTCGTAGCGGCTCAAGACCACGCCGGATTCGCCCGCGGCGCAGCGCCGCAGAATTACCGGGGACACAGCACAAACATTGCTCAGATACACGGCCACGTGACCGGTGCCGGCGAAAGTGCCGTCGTAACTGTACGGCTCTTCCAGAAATAACGTCGCTCCAGCATGGGCGCGCGAAAGGACGCAGAGGCAGAAGACCAGAATGGCGCACAGCCTCCCAAGTCTCGCGGGGCCCCTAGTGAGCGCGGGCAACGGATTTGCGAAAGCAGGCATTTTCAACTTTGATGATCAGGAGCCCGGTGGGGCTGCCCCTGGCGGTAAGTATGCGGTAAGTATAAGGAATAAAGCAGCGCGATTGCCAAACCTTCTAAGTCCTCGCTCTAAGGGCTCTTTGCAATCCGCGTCGAATTCCTCCACCAGGAAGATTCTTTCGCCTTCGGGTAGGAAACACCAGATTACTTCCGGTCTCGGCCGGCAAAGGGGGCGACGCATACAAACGGGAGTTGAGGGTGGGCAGGAATGCCGGCTGCACACGGGCGAATGGTGGGCGCTGTAGGATTTGAACCTACGACTTCCACCGTGTGAGGATGGCACTCTACCGCTGAGTTAAGCGCCCACTGGAAATGCTTGCGGTTTTGTTATTGTAACAAATCAGGCTCACCCTTCCGGCATCTGCCCTGCCTCTTGACCGCCTGAGCCGCTCCCGGTAGCCTCTTTCTGTCGCCCTGTCATGGCCTCCCCTGATATCCCCGACGCTCGATCCGTAACTGATTCACGGGAAAACACTTCCGCGCCGCCGCCCGCGTCCGGGGAGGCGCAACTTTCTCCCCCAGATGGGGTTTCTACCAAGGTGAGCAGCGTGGCCATCGATCGGGGGCTGCTGAACGTTAATCTTGCGGGAACGCGTTCGTCTGCGCCCGTGAGCATGGCAAATTCCGGCGCCGCCGCCGCGGACGCCGCCGTTTCCGACGTCGACGCCATGCTGCGGGTGAAGACGGGAGACGAATCCGCCTTCGCTTACCTGGTCGAGAAGTATCGCCGGCCGATGGTGGGCTTTATGTACCGCATGTGCCACAATCCGTCGACCGCCGAGGAGTTGGCACAGGAAGTTTTTCTGCGCGTCTATCGCTCGCGCACCAGCTACGAGCCGAGCGCGAAGTTTACGACCTGGCTGTATCGCATTGCGACCAACCTGGCCGTCAACTACGCGCGCGATACCCGCCACGAGCGACCGGAAAATACCTTGCGGCTCGATGAGCCGGACCAGGAGACGGGCAAAACGCCCGACCTGGCCGACGATTCGCTCAGCGCGGAAGAGCAAATTTTAAAGCGGGAACGGCTGGCGGCCATCCGCGGCGTCGTGAACGCGCTGCCCGAGCGCCAGCGCGTGGCGGTCATCATGCACAAGTATCAGCAGATGGATTACCGCCAGATTGCGGGCGTGCTGAAGCTGAGCGAGTCCGCCACGAAATCGTTGCTGTACCGCGCGTATGAAACCCTGCGTGAGCAGTTGAAAGAGTTTGTTTCTGGGAAGTAGAGGAAAGCAGTATGAATTGCAATCAAATTCGCGAACTGTTGCCGGACCTGGCCGCTGGCATGGACGCTCGAACGCCGGAGGTCGAAAACCACATCGCATCCTGTGCCGCCTGTGCCGCCCACCTGCGGGAATTTCAGAAGACCATGTCGCTGCTCGATGAATGGCAGGCGCCCGAACCGTCGCCGTATTTCGACACCCGCCTCGGGGCGCGTATGCGTGAAGAAATGGCGCGCCCGGCCGCGGGATGGCTC
>JBAVVP010000542.1:0-1889 GCA_049697355.1 Terriglobales bacterium | reverse complement strand
GTCGAGGACAGCGGCGCGCTCGTTTCGTTTGCGACGCGCGTAAAGCTGGAGGGCGACCTTGATATTGTGCCTCTCTCCTGCCACGGGGATGAGGAGCGAAGGGCGCTCATCTTCGAGGACGAATATGGCAACGCCGATCCCATCACGGCGGTGAAACTAAAGCAGGATGGCTTCGGCGAGCACCTTCCGCCTCTTATCTTTCTTTCGGCCTGCCACAGCGCAGAAGAGACGCGCAAAGCTAAGGATGGAGCGGAGCCGGCCATGCCGCTGTCGATGAGCCTGGTTCAAGCGGGGTTTCTGGCGGTGCTGGGCTGGGGCGGGCCGGTGCTAGATCAGGACGCGACGCGTTTTGCCAGGGAGTTCTACAGTCAGGTCGTCAGAGGCCGCCGTCTCGAGAGCGCAGCGGCGTATGCGCGCCTTGCCGTCCTGAAGCAGGACGATTGCCCAGGTCGCGATTGGCATCTGGCAAGACTTTATCTTGGCCCAGACGGAGGCGTCCCCCTCTGCACCGCGGGGGCAAGGCCGCGGCCAAGAAAGCTTCTCGCCGAACACGGCCATCAGGAGATTTTGCAGACCAAGCAGGCGTCGGAAAGCAAGGCTGTGCGGCAGTTGCCCGTCGCGAGCCGCCAGAGTTTTGTGGGTAGGCGGCGTGAGACGCAGGAGATCCTGCGGGTGTTCCGGGCCGGAAAAGAGGCCGGTGTTCTCATTCACGGCCAGGGCCGGTGCGGCAAGACAAGTCTGGCCGCCCGCATTGCCAACCGGCTGCCAGCCCTGAAGCCGGTTGTGATTTTCGGCGACTATCGTGCAACGGCGATCTTCAGCGAAATTCTGAAGGCCTGTCCGCCTGCACTGCGGCCCACCCTTGAGAGCCAGTGGCTTTCTCTCATCGAGCAGCGTGATGCCAATCTTGGCCTGGCGCTTGAGGCGATGCTGGTAGGCCCGCTGAACCAGGATTCGCCCATTCTCCTCATCGTGGACGATCTCGAGCAGGCGCTCGACGACCCGCAAAGAGGACAGGAGCCGACGACGGTCAAAAAGGAGTATCTCGAAAGCTTGCGCGGGGTCGTCGAGGCTTTCGCCGCGGCGCTTGGGCAGACGGAGAGCCGCCTCCTGTTCACCAGCCGCTACACGTTTACGCTGCCGGATGCGAAGAACCATGAGCTTGCGACAAGGCTGCATGCTCTTGCCCTTCTGCCAATGAATGAGCGCGAACAGGTTAAGCAGATGCAGGCGCGGCTCCTGATCGGGGCGAAAGCGTTGGGCTCTGATATCCAGGCACGCTGCATAGAGGCAGCGGCGGCCAATCCTGGTCTTCAGGAATTGCTCACAAGCGTCGCCTTGGAAGACAAAGCAGCCGCCGAACTGGCCCTTGCCGCGATGGAATGCTACCTCGCCGATGGCACGCTACCTCAAGAGCAAAAGACGTCGGCCTTCCTCGAAGATCTGGCGTTGAACACGCTGCTGAAAGCGGTGGATGAAGATGGCAACGCCTTGCTCAGGGCAGGCACCATCTTTGCCATTCCTGTGCCGGAGATTGTGTTTGCGGAGCTGGCAAAGGCCTTGGGCATCGACAACTACAGCATGCATATTCGCCGCCTCGCGGGTCTCGGTCTTCTCGACCGCTACATTATTGATCGTGAAAACGAAGAGAACCACTGCCTCGTCAATCGCATTGTAAAACCAGCGTTGCTGAGAGACTTGCCGTTGGATTTGCCGGGTCATCTTATACCCGGGCTGGACCCCGGATTGATCACCCTGAGCCCGGCGGATTATCAGCACTTCGCTAAAGTAGCATTGTCGGCTCTTACGCCCTTCTGGATTTCAAAGTCGAATGAGGTTTCATGTTGTTTTCGGGCTATTGAAATAATGCGGCTGGCATACGCGGCTAA
>JBAVVP010000541.1:0-11936 GCA_049697355.1 Terriglobales bacterium | reverse complement strand
CTCTCTTCCGCTTTGCGCCCTCGCGCCGGTTGCCCTCATCCCAAAGATGTGAAAAAGTTCTAAGAGAGTGGTTGAAGCGAGAAATTCCGCCACGACTGAAGAAGCGGCTGCGGAAAGGGCGCGCCTGCCGAAATGGGCCACTACCCTGCGCGCCTTGCGCCATCGAAATTTTCAGCTTTTTTTCAGCGGACAACTGATCTCTCTGATCGGCACCTGGATGCAGACTGTGGCCCAGGCGTGGCTCGTCTACCGTATGACGAAATCCGCGCTGCTGCTGGGCAGCGTCGGCTTTGCCAGCCAGATTCCCGTCTTCCTGGTTGCGCCGTTCGGAGGGATCACCGCCGACCGCATGAATCGGCAGCGGCTGGTGATCGCCACCCAGACCGCGTCCATGATTCTTGCGGGCATTCTGGCTTGGCTTACGCTGAGCGGACGCGTGCACGTGTGGCACATTTTTGTGCTGGCGGCCCTGCTCGGAGTGGTGAACGCGTTCGACATTCCGGGCCGGCAGTCCTTCCTGGTCGACATGGTCGGCAAGGAGGACCTGATGAACGCCATCGCGCTGAATTCTTCGATGTTCAACGGCGCGCGCGTGATCGGCCCGGCCATCGCCGGAATACTGGTGGCGAAAATCGGCGAAGGCTGGTGCTTTGCCGCCAATTCATTGAGCTACATCGCGGTGATCGTCGGCCTGACGCTGATGAATGTGCGTAGCGCTCCGCGTGCCGGCCGGGGCTCGCCGATCGAAGATATCGTCGAGGGATTTCGCTGGGTTAACCAGACGAAGGTCATTCGCGCGCTGCTTTTACTGCTCGGCCTGATCAGCCTGGTCGGTATGCCCTATACCGTACTCATGCCGGTCTTCGCCGACAAAATTCTGCACGGCGGAGCGCGTGGCCTCGGCATCCTGATGGGCGCTACCGGCGTAGGCGCGCTGTTCGGTGCCTTGACGCTGGCCGCTAAAACCGGTGTGAAAGGGCTGGGGCGTTGGGTGGCATTCGCCTGCGGAAGCTTCGGGATCAGCTTGTTTCTTTTTTCATTTTCGACTTCCTTCTGGTTGTCAGTCGCGCTGCTGATGCCCGCCGGCTATTCGATGATGTTGCAGATGGCCTGCTCGAACACTCTGGTCCAGACCATGGTCCCCGACCAACTGCGCGGCCGCGTCATGTCCGTTTACTCGATGATGTTCATGGGGATGGCTCCCTTCGGAGCCTTTTTTGGCGGAGCCATGGCGCACCGCGTCGGCGCGCCCATCACGGTTGCCGCTGGAGGAGTGGCTTGCGTCCTCGGCGCGATCTGGTTCGGACGCGCATTGCCCGAACTGCGCATCGAAGCCCGCCGCCTGATCGTCGCCCAGGGCATGGCGGGAGGCGAACCCGCTCAGGAACTCAACGCACAGCCAGTGGAAGAGTAGACGGGGATCTGACAGGCGGCTCCGTTCGTTCAACCGGTGTGTCGGGCCGGCGGCCGGCGGCAGATCTGTGCGGAAGGGAGTAAGCTTTAGTTTGTCCATGTCGTGGCTGGTCTGGGGGTGATGAGCGTGGCAGAAATTCGACTGCAAGAGGGTGAGTCGTTGGAGAACGCCCTGCGCCGCTTCAAGCGCAAGGTTCAGACCGAGGACATCATTAAGGAAGTGAAACGTCACTCCTACTACCTGAAGCCGGGCGAGAGACGCCGGGTTAAGCAAGCTTTGGCGCAGAAGCGCGCCCGAAAGAAGATCCGCAAAGAGCGAGAGTGACTTGCAACCATGAGGGCCGCTGCTGCCAACGAGCGGCCCTCGTGAGTGAGGGGCCAGCGGGCGCTCGGCACAACGTAGCTCGGGACAACATGGTACGGTGTAAGCAGCAACCGGAGGGGTCAATGGCAAAGCATGATTCGGTCACCAAACGTCACCGACGTCCGAAGTCGGCGAAGCGTGCGGACTACACTGCACGCACCATGGCGGCCGTGAAGGAACTGGAACAAGCCGCGAAACTTAAAGGTAAGTGAATCTTTCCAGCGCTGGCGTAAGGCCAAACCACGGGCCCGCTGCGCCGGGCTCTGAAGTACATCGTCTTTCCAGCCTTGTCTTGGAGCGGGCATCTCCGCTACGCGGTGCGCCACGATTACGCACCCTGGCCCGCGCACCTCACATGGCTCCTCGATTCTGACCCTGCCATTCGCGCGAAACCGGGAGCGGTGTGCGTTTGATAACGCTCTCTAACCTAATAGATCTGAACGATACTGTTCCGAACCGCGTAGAGGGTGAGATCGGCGACGGAATGCAGATCAAGTTTACGCATCAGATTGGTTCGGTGAGTTTCCGCCGTCTTGACGCTGAGGTCAAGGGTCACCGCGACTTCCTTCGTGGTTTTTCCTTCTGCCAGGAGTTGAATCACTTCTCGTTCTCTTGGCGTCAGGAGGTGCCGGCCGGAATGGCCGTTACCGTTGCTGTCCCCGTTGCTCGGGTGCAAGTACCCATCCAGCACTAACTGAGCAACCCTTGTGGTGAAGAACGTCCTGTGGTTCTGCAGTGCCTCCACGGCTGCCACCAGGTCGCGCCCGGAGTCAGATTTCAGCAGATAGCCTCGTGCTCCGACGGCCAGCACTTCCCGAACCAGCTGTTCGGTGTCGTGCATGGTCAGAATCAGAATGCGGATATCGGGACAAGCGGCGTGGATCTGACGCGCGGCGTCGAGCCCGTTCAGTCCCGGCATTCCGATGTCCAGCAAGACGAGGTTCGGCTTCGCCCGGTTGGCATATTCGACGGCCTCACGTCCGTCTTTGGCTTCGCCGCAAATTTCCCACCCCGGGTGAGCTTCGAGCAGCGAGCGGATGCCTTTCCTGGCAACGTCGTGATCATCGGCAATTAGAATTCGGAGCAGGCTCACAGTACACCTCCAGAAAGAAAGAAATCTCCCCACGCCTACTGAAGGACTGCCTTTTTGCTTTTCACTTTTTGTGCCCCAAAACCCCGATGATGCAAGCAGAAGCACAGGACGTGCCAAACCTCCAATTCATTGCATTTGCAGGGGGTTGGGATGTCCACTCCGGCGGGAGCTTGTGTAAGTTCTTCCAGTGGTATCGGGTATTCGTTGCATGGCGGGTTCAAATCTTGATAAATGCGGACCCGAAGCTCGGGGGGATCGCGCTGAGTTTTGCTGTGATAATGGCTCGGGCTTCACGACGAGGTAAGAGAGTTTGGTCCAGTTAACGCCGTAAATACACGATGCTGGCTTTATCTTTCCCTTCCGAAATCTCGCCGGTCTTCATGCACAAGCCATCATGGCAGCGCTCTTATCCGCCCCATCGACGTTTTCGACGTCGCGCCTGACGATCTTCTTCTTCGGAAGCAGAAGATCGCGCATCTTGAGCTTCGCTTTGTGGAGTTGCGACTTGGAGTTGCCCACTGAGCAACGCAGCAGTTGGGCAATCTCGTGGTGTTGATATCCCTCCACCTCGTGCAGGCAAAGAATCGTTTTGCATCCTTCTGGAAGTTCCTGGATGGCTCGACCCAAGGCGATGCGATCAATCGCACCCGCGAGGACTGGATCCCTCCTTCCAAGGTCGCGCCGCGCAGCCGATTCCGGCCCTATCGGTTCATCCAGCGAAAACGCTGGTTCAGATTTTCGGCGGCGAAGTTTCATCAACACCGTGTTCATGGCGACTCGGTACAGCCAGGTGGAGAATGCGGCATCGCCTCGAAAGCTGCCGATTTTGCGAAAGACCTGCAGGAATGCTTCCTGAGTCAGATCCTCCGCCTCGGCAACGTTTTTGGTCATAAGGAGACACAGCGAATACACACGTCGTTGATGCATTTGAAAGAGCGCGCCGAACGCTCGCTCGTCGCCCGACTGCGCGCGCTCGACAAGGCTGCGTTGAGAATCGCCCCACCTCGCTTGCTTCTCGGCGGGAATCGTATCGGGTGCTGTCGCGGAAATTACGCTAGTTGCCACGGTAGTCTCTCCTTCGATCGCTGATCGTTTCGTTCCTCTGGATTCCGGGAGGATTCAGCTTTCGAAGGAAGCTTAGAGAAAGTGGCGCCACCAGCCTATCGGGTTGGCTCTGTAATTGGTTGCGAGCCTTGCTGTATGGTGAGTACATTTGTTTTCCGGGGAATGAGACGGAAACTTTTTCGTCAGGAAGGGGTTGAGGCCGAAATCGGCCGATGATTCCGGGTTAGCAGGTCTTCAAATACGGTTTCGACCGTATTGTGGCCTCGGATGCGTCCGAGTATGCTGGGCTTCCTCGATACACACCGCAATAGCAGGTGCCGATCCGGTGGTAGGAACCGGCGCCTGCTGCCTCACGGTTTATCACGACGCCTTGCACAGTTCCTGCGAGACCGCGCGCGCAGAGGGAATCATGAGTTCAACCAGCGTACCGGGAGAGGCGTTGGTCAGGCGTAACTCTCCTCCAAACTCCTGGGCTCGCTGTTTCATCCCGCTGATGCCAATGCCAACGCTGTCGGGGCGAAGTTCTGCAATCTTCTGCTCGATTCCCTTGCCGTCGTCGCGGACCGTGATCACGGTCGCATCTTCTCTTTGAGCCAACACGATCCAGACCTTGTGCGCCTCGGAGTGGCGGAACACGTTGGTGAGTGCCTCCTGAACAATGCGAAAGATTGCAGTCTCCAGGCCGGCCGAGAGCCGAGGAAACTCGCCGGGCTGCACCTCGAGAAAGGTTTCGATGCCGCTGCGCTGCGTCAGGCCTTCCAGGTACCAGCGAAGCGCCGAGAGCAACCCGACTTCGTCCAACAAAGGTGGATGCAAGAGATGGGACAAGCTGCGCACCTGCTGGATCGCGCGATCGATTATGTCGCTTCCTTCCATGCAGGCCTGCTTTTCTGATTCCTGCGAATTCTGCTCAAGAGCCTTATCCAAAACCATCTTGGCCACCGCAAGTTCCTGTCCCAGCCCGTCGTGCAAGTCCCGCGCGATGCGCCGGCGCTCCTCATCCTGCATCGTCATCAGCCGGTTCGAGAGGCGCCGCAACGCGGTGGTTCGTTCATCGACCATCCTTTCCAATTCGATCGCACTGTCGCGCATCGATTGCTCGAGTACCTTGCTGGCATGAATATCGGAACAAGTCCCATACCATTTGACGACTTTTCCATTGTGATCTCGAATGGGCACGGCGCGGGCGCGGAACCAGCGATACTTCCCGTCCTTTCCGCGCAGGCGATATTCGGCTTCGTAATTCTCTCCCGATTGGACACAGTCCAGCCAACGCCGCTGGCCTTGATCCCGGTCGTCGGGATGCAGGCAGTCCCACCAGCCGAAGCCAGTGGCTAAGCCTCCCGGAACACCGGTGTATTCATAAAACCGATCGCTGATGTAGTCTCTGGAGCCGTCCGGTTGTCTGCTGAAGATGATATCGGGAGCAGTTCGCACAATGGCGTCGAGTTCCTGGTTCCTTCGCGCCAGTTCGAGGTTGAGGCTCAGCAGCATCTCTGCCTTGTTCGTGAGTTCCTCGGTGCGCTCTAGAACCCGGTGTTCCAGTTCGCGATTGAGCGTTTCCAGTTCCAGGGTCTTGCGGTGTAATTCGGCAAACACTCTGACCTTCGCCCGCAACAGTTCTGGAATGACCGGGACGGAAATATAGTCCACCGCCCCGTGCTCATAGCCTCTAAGCCGGTCCAAATCCGTCAGTTGCTCGGCGGAGATGAAGATGATCGCGGTTCTCTGAAAGCGCGGGTGCCGGCGGATCGGATTCGCCAATTCGAAGCCGTCGAGTTCCGGCATGCTCACGTCCATGAGAACGACGGCGACGTCCTTCTTGAGCAAATGTTCAAGCGCTTCCTTGCCGGAAGTGGCCTTAATCAAATTCTCGTCCAGTTCACCAAGCATGGCCTCGTAACTCAACAGCTTGGCCGGTTGATCGACCACCATGAGGATATTGACCTTTTCCTTTGGGGGCATCGGTTTTTCTCCTTCTCTATACACACGCAGCGACCAAGACCAGTTTCTCCATATCCTCGTTCTACTCGAAGGCTATCGATGAGACATCCGCGCAATGCAGAAAGCAGTTGTTCCGTGTTGACCGCCTCGGCTGGTACTTGAGCCACTAGCTTCGAGACATTTCTCCCGATCACCCTCCATCGCTTTTGCGGTGATGGCGACGATGGGCGAGCGTCAGAAGCGCGGGCCTCTGACAAGTCGCCTGCAACGTTCGCGGCCATCCAGTTCCGCCATGAAGAAGTCCATCAGCGTATTCTTTGATTCGCGTCAATGCTGCTTGGATTCTTGCCGGCGTGGTGGGCTTGGTTATGCATGCGATGGCTGCGCTTGCCAGCCCATCCTGCCGGTCTTCGCCGAGGATCCACCTTGGTACCCGTGTGTGCCGTGTAGAGGGACGTCGCTTCAGCGGGTTCAACACCGCCCCGCACAGAACGTCGCGTAGAAACAAGTCCAGTGACACGGCGATTTTGCCCAGGAGCCCGGTCCAGGTGTTCTGAGGCCAGGGGCTAGATGCGAACAACATTCTGACATGGAAACTGTGGTCTACCCCCTAGGGTGTTTACTGTATGGAGCGATCTCAGACCACGGACTTCCGCATCGGCCGCGCGGACCGGGAGAATGGCAGAGCTACGACATCACGCTCATTGGACGAACCGTCAGGTTATACAGAATGGGCAGACCATTATTGACAAACAGGAGATTCCAGGCATCACAGGCGGAGCCTTGGACAGTCACGAAGGACTCCCCGGATCTATATATCCGCAGGGCAGCGAGGCCGGACACGTCGCTCTTCGGAACCTAACGATAACGCCAACAATGTAAACTGGCTGGGGAAATATCCCTCCAGCGCGCCGCAGGCCGCTGAACAAGAACGGTAAAACAATGACACCAAGCCCGCAATCGCAAGGCATCTCGACATCCTCCGCACCCGGGGATTACCGCCGCCCGCTGGCCGTCGTGACCACCCTGTTTTTCATGTGGGGTTTTCTGACCTGCTTGAATGACATTTTGGTTCCGCACCTTAAGTCGATCTTCGAACTGAACTACGCGAAAGTCATGCTGATTCAGTTCGCGTTCTTTTCGGCCTACTTCTTCTTCTCCATCCCGTCGGCGAAGATCGTGGACTGGATCGGCTACCAGCGGACTATGGTCGTGGGCCTGCTCGTCATGGGCGCAGGCGCATTCCTGTTTGTGCCGGCCGCCCTGGTTCCTTCGTACCCGCTTTTTCTGACGGCACTCATCATCCTGGCAGCTGGAATCACCGCTCTGCAGGTGGCGGCCAATCCCTACGTCATCGTATTTGGCAAACCCGAAACCGCATCCAGCCGCCTGAACCTGACGCAGGCATTCAATTCGCTGGGCACAGCCATCGCTCCCAAAATCGGCGGTCTGCTCATTCTGAGCGCAGCCCCGCTTGCCATGGAGGAAGTCCGCAAGCTCGCGCCCGACGCCCTTCAGGCCTACCGCATTCAGGAAGCGGCTTCGGTCAAGGTCCCGTACATCATCATCGGCATGGCCCTCGTGCTTCTGGCCATCGTGATCGGCGTCTCGAAGCTGCCGAAAATCGAGTCTGCCCAGCACCACCTCGGAGAACAAGTCGGCGACTCGATTTGGAAACACCGCAATCTCTATCTGGGCGCCGTCGGCATCTTCACCTATGTCGGGGCGGAAGTCTCCATCGGCAGCTTTCTCGTGAACTACTTCAGTCAGCCCGAGATCGCCGGCCTGGCGCCGAAAGTCGCCGCCGGATACGTCTCCTTCTACTGGGGAGGCGCAATGGTGGGCCGGTTCATCGGCTCGGCGCTTTTGCAGAAGATCCGCACCGGCCATCTGCTGGGCGTCTGCGCGATCGGCACCGCCAGTCTGGTGACGATTTCCATGGTGACCAGCGGCCCCGTCGCTATGTGGACGATGATCGCGGTCGGGTTCTTCAACTCCATCATGTTCCCCAGCATTTTCACCCTGGGCGTGGCCGAACTGGGCCCGCTGACCGGCGACGGCTCCGGGCTTCTGAACATGGCCATTGTCGGCGGAGCCATTATCCCCGTGCTGCAAGGCCTGATTGCCGATCGCATCGGCATCCACCACGCGTTTTTCCTGCCCGTGATCTGCTACCTGTACATTTTTTATTACGCGCTGATCGGCTCCAAGCCCAACAGCGAACGCGCCTCACGGCACTAGCGGCGGATACCACACCGGCTCGTAAGGGAGGCCGGCTCACCAGTCTTTAAGGTGGATCAGTAGCAGAATCACCGTCGCTGCCAATGGCACAGCAAGACCGGTACGCAAGTCCCCGTAGTTTTCGAAATCACGCCCACCATCCACGGCAACACCGCCGGTCCCCCTGACGCCAAGGGTTTCCAACCTTCCGTAGGAGCATACTTCCTTTGCCGTACGATGTAGCGCAGGATCGTCCAGAATCACGAGAGATGGATAGAGCCGTGCCGTCAGCAGCTAAAGTCGGATTCCAAACAGTGCACTTACCGCAGCGGTGAACCGCTCCACCCCAGCACGCCAAAACCCGGCGTGTTGGGGGCCCCGGCGCTGCGCCACCCGAAATCAGTGCCAATGCGACCAGTTCTAATTGAATGAGGCGACCGCCTCGTCCTGGGCCTGGAAAACCTCGAACAAGTTCAGCAGTCCGATCATCTTCAAAGTCTGCACGGTAAACTTGCTGGGGTTCAACAGCTTAACCGCACCGCCACGCTGTTTTGCGGCTGTCATACAGCGGACCAGGAGGCCGATTCCACTGGAATCGATCATCGGAACCTCGGAGAGTTCCAGAATAAGCCGGATGGTTCCGTTGTCCATCAGTTCGTCCAGGTTTTCGCGAAGCCGGTCTACGGCAGCGCCCAGCGTGATCTTGCCAGTCAACTTGATCAGCTTTACGTCTCCCAGACTCCGAACTTCTCCCAGACTCCGAATCTCGATTTCCACGTTAGGCCCCACCTGAGGCAACCGCGATCCCGATCCGCGAGACCGTGGGTTCTTGGCAAATCAACATATCCGCGAGATCGTGTTGACTCTCACCGAAGCGTCTGCTACAGTGCCAGCTCAAATTAGAGGAAGCACGGCGTTTTTGCAAGCCGGAAGTTTCCCCCGCCCGGTGTTATGCCGCGCCACGTGTATGACGCCACAGGGATTTAATCTCGACATCACTATCGCTGGCTTTGCCTCACGACTGCTGGAATGGCGTGAGACGGCCGACCGTGCCCGGATTACCGCCCAAACCATCGTGGATCGGTTTCCAGGCGCCACCGTTACCGTCTATCTCCTCTCGGACGACGAAGAGGGGCGGTTCTGGTCCGCCCGCGCCACGGCGGGAGATGGCGCCGAACCGGACCGGGTCATCCCAGCGGAAGCCGGAACCTTAGGATCGCTGTTCCGCGACCGGCAATTGATTGTCTTCGAAGGCCGAGCGTTGGTCCGTGAAGATTACGCCCATCTCAGTGTTCGCCGCACGCTCAAATACCTTGCCTGTGTCCCCCTGCTCCACAAAGAAACGCTGATTGGTTCCATCGAGATCCTGAGCTTCGACGCCCTATTGGATCGGGCATCGCTGGCGGGTCTGGAACCTCTGGCCGAGATCGCCGCCCAGGCGCTGGTTTCGTCTCGGGAATATGAAAAAGAACGCGACGACTCCCTGACGTCGATCACGCGGCTCACCCAGTTCTACGACATCGAGAAAGCCTTCAGTTCCACTCTCGAGATGGATGAGTTGCTTCCGATTATCGGCAGCAAGATCCGGGAAAGTCTGGACTGCCAAGGGGTGAACCTCTGGCTGGTGCAAGGCGATGGCAGCCTTTCGCTGATGTATCAAGCCGGTGTTGACCCGACGACTACGCAGGGCATGGTTCAGAAAGAAGGCGAAGGGATTGCGGGCGACGTTTCGGAAAACGGCGAAGCGGTATTGATTGCGGAACCAGAGGACGAGCGGTTGGTGCGCCGGAACCAGGGCCGACAGGAAGGGGAGATCGAATCCCTCATGGTTGCGCCCTTGATCGACAAGGGTTCCCTGGTGGGAGTGGTCGAAGCGGTGAATCGGAGCGACGGTAAGCGTTTTGATGAAGACGATCTGTTCGTGCTTACGAGCCTGAATGAGACGGCGACCCTCGCGCTCCATAATGCCAGCCTTCTGATCGCCGAGCGTAAGGTGGAGATCCTGGAAACGCTGGTCAAGGTCAGCGGTGAAATTACTTCCACTCTGAACCTGGAGCGGGTTGCGCGGGCCATCGTGGACACTCCGGGAGCCGTTATTCCCTATGAGCGCGCCGCCATTGCACTGGAACAGCGGGGAAAACTCCAGCTAAAAGCAGTCTCGGGCATGGCGCAGATTAACCCCGGCGATCCAGTCGTAGAGGCCCTGAAGGGAATTCTGCAATGGGCGGCAGTTTCGAGGAATGAGATCTATATCCGACAGCACGGAGAAAAAATTGACGAGGAGCGCGAAGAAACGCGCCTGAAGTTCCAGAACTACTTTGCGGAAACTGGGATGCGCGGCTTCTACGCGCTGCCCCTGGCTGACGACGAAGGCGCAGTAGGCATGCTGGCATTTGAGAGCGCAGATCCGGATTTCCTGACTCAAGCTCACATCGAGATGATCAAAGTGCTCGCCGGTCAGGCGACGGTCGCGCTCCGCAACGCCACCATGTACAAGGAAGTGCCATTTATCAGCTTGCTGGAGCCGATCCTGCATAAGAAGCAGAAATTCCTGGCTCTGGAGAAACGCCGGAGGGCTCTGCTGTTGGCGCTGACTGCGGGAATGGTTCTGTTCCTCGCGGTTTTTCCGTTACCCATGCGTGTGGACGGCAATGCGACCGTTGCACCGGCTCACTCGGCGCAAGTACAGCCCGAAGTCGAAGGGGTGGTACGCCAGGTTTATGTGCACGAGGGACAGCATATACAGCAAGGCCAGGTTTTGGCCGACTTGGAAGATTGGGAATACCGCACCGCGTTGGCTGGCGCCAGGGCCAAGTTGGAAACCGCGAATTCGGAAATGAATCGTGCCCTGGCAGGCAACGACGGCGCCGAAGCCGGCATTCAGCGCGTGCAGGCTGCTTACTGGGCATCCGAAGTGGAGCGCTGCCAGGAGCGGTTGGATAAGACCCACTTCCGAGCACCCTTTGATGGCTGGGTGACGACTCCGCATGTGGAAGACTTCACGGGGCGTCACCTCGCTCCCGGCGATACTTTCGCCCAAATCGTCGATAGTTCCCAGGCTATAGTCGAGGTCGCTGTGGACGAGCGTGACGTCGCTTTGCTGCACGCAGGAGCGGAAGCCGCTGTTAAGCTCGATAGCTTCCCCCTGCGCACTTTGAAGGGCAGGATAGCTGTGGTTAGCCCAAAAAGTGAAGTGGAGGGCGAACAACGTGTTTTCTACGCCCGCGTTAGCTTGCCCAATCCTGACGGCGGCATCCGGCCCGGAATGCAGGGGCGCGGCAAAGTATCAGTAGGGTGGCATCCTGTGGGCTATGTCCTGTTCCGCAGACCCGGCATGTGGATCTATTCAAAGCTGTGGTCCTGGCTGGGGTGGTAGGGTGGAGAGGCGAATGATGAGAGTGGAATTGCGGCTGCTTTTCTTTCCGTTGATGCTCCTCGCGCTGATTGCTTCCTTGGCGTGCGAGAGCCGCGAGACGAAGGCCGGGAGTCCCATCCCAAACGCAGCTGCCGCGACCCAACCACCTTCTACTCCATCGCCGTCTCCGCCAGATTCCGACGTGTATGTTGCTTCCGGTCCCATTGTTGTCGAGAACCAACTCGATATTACCGCTCAACGGGAAGGTCTGGTTGCCAAGATTCTCGCCGATACCGGCAAGTTGGTTCGCCGAGGAGAACTGTTGGCCACGCTGGATGACCGCCAGCTCGCTGCCGAGCACGACGCTGCTGGAGCCAAGCTGCAGAGCATCAGTTTCGACGAAAAGAACTGGGAAGCAAGAGTAAAGATGGAGGAGGTAGACCTGTCGCGCGCCGAGAAGATGAAACAGGCCGACCTGATCA
>JBAVVP010000540.1:0-1782 GCA_049697355.1 Terriglobales bacterium | reverse complement strand
GCCGAAACGCAGAGGCTGACCCATACGTGCACTTTTGTCACCGATGACACGACCAAGCCGCTGTATTGGTCGGAAGAACTGTTCCGGATTTTTGGATTTGATCCGGATCACGGGTTACCGACGCTGGACCAACTGCTGCAACGAATACACCCGGAAGACCGTGACAAGTTCTGGAAGGCGTTCCAGAAGGCGATCGATGAGAAAGTAGATTCCGATGTCGAATTCAGAATCGTGTTGCCCGATGGAACAGTCAAACACGCATATCGCCTGGACCATCCCGTTTTGAATGCCGACGGAGAGCTGGTTGAAGTGCTGGGCACGACGGTCGATATCACGGAACGCAAGCGGGCCGAGGAAGAGGTGCGCAATACCGCCGCGCAGTGGCAGGCTACCTTTGACGCGGTGCAGGATTTGGTTTTGCTGCTCGACAAGGATTTCCGTGTCTTGCGAGCCAACCATGCGGCGGCGGAGTTTCTGGGGCTGCCGTTTGACAAAATCGTCGGGGGACACTGCTACGATCTGATCCACGGGACGTTCGCGCCCCCTGCGGAATGCCCTCTCGCCAAAATGCGCCAATCTCGGACGCATGAAGAAGCGGAGGTCCTGGCTAAAAAGGGAGGTCCCTGGTTGTCGGTTTCGGTTGACCCCCTATTTGACCCGAGCGGTGAACTTACACAGGTCGTTCATGTGGCTCGGGACATCACGGAACGCAAGCGGGCCGAGGATGCTCTGCGCCGCAGCGAAGCTTACCTGGCGGAATCGCAGAGACTGACCCAAACGGGCAGTTTTACCTATATACCTGGAGGAGCTGTTCTCTACTGCTCTGAGGAAACCCTCCGAATCTGGGGCTTTGATCAGCAGCAAGCGATACCGAGTCACGAAATGGTCAGGCAACGCATCCATCCAGACGATCGCGGCAGAGTGCGCGAACGCGCCGAGAAGGCAGTGGGGACGAAAACGGGCTGGTCTGACGAGTTCAGAATGGTGCTACCCGACGGCACGGTCAAACACATTCATGCCATCCACCATCCGGTTTTCAGTGCGAGCGGAGAGCTGGTTGAAGTGGTGGGAACCCACGTCGACGTGACGGAACGCAAGCGCGCCGAGGAAGCGCTGCGCGAGAGCGAGATACGCTTTCGCACATTTGTGGACCACGCGGGCGACGCCCTATTCGTCCAGGATCTCGAGCAAGGGACCATTGTTGATGTGAACCGGCAGGCATGCGAGAGCCTTGGTTACACTCGGCAGGAACTGATCGGGAAGACGCCGCTTGCCTTCCACCTGGATTCGGATCGAGCGGAGATGGAATCAGCCGCGGAGCGGGCGGCGGCGGGCGAGACCGCATTCGACAGACACTGGCATCGGCGAAAGGATGGGTCAACTTTCCCTGTCGAAGTACACACCAGCCTGGTTTCGTATGGCGGGCGTCGCTTCCTGCTGCATGTCTCCCGGGACATCAGTGACCGCGTGCGGGCGGAAGAAGTGCGCCTGGAAGAGCGGGTTCGCGAGCTGACACGCATTGCTCGAGAGCTACACGATACTCTGTTGCAGAGTTTTCACGGAACGTTACTTCATTTTCAAGCTGCTTCTAGCCTGTTGCCCACCCGCACGGCTGAAGCCAAGAGGATGCTTGACAGCGCGATTGACATGGCTGCGCAAGCGATTACCGAAGGCCGTGATGCGATACAGGGGTTGCGCTCACCCGAGGTCGAAATCAACGACCTGGCAGTCGCTATAAGGACCTTTGGAGAGAGTTACGCAGCCGATCGCGGAGACGATGGC
>JBAVVP010000539.1:0-6224 GCA_049697355.1 Terriglobales bacterium | reverse complement strand
CACGCAACAAGCGGGAGCAGCTCACTATCCAGCTTATTTTCAGCAACCTACGAGTTTCATGAGGCCGACGGCCTCGTTTGCTCCACGGCAGTTGCAATTGTCTATGCGGCTGAATTTCTAAGGTGGGGCGAGAATTTCCACACATTCCACTTGACTTACGAGGCCAATGCTTGCCATAACTAACGAGTCCCGTTGGGACGAGCAAGGGGGGTGTAGTTCGTTGGCGGAGGTTCGACTTCAAGAGGGTGAATCCCTCGAGAACGCGCTGCGGCGGTTCAAACGGAAGGTACAAACCGAGGACGTCATCAAGGAAGTAAAGCGTCACTCGTTTTACCTGAAGCCCGGCGAAAGGAAGCGAGTCAAAGAAGCGCTGGCTCGCAAACGCAGCCGCAAGAAAGCGCGCAAGGAACAGGACTAGAGGAAGACAGGCCGTTCGCTCTTAGGGGCGGCCACATTCTCTAACCTTCAAAAGCTACTTCCCCCGGTAGTTGTTAATCAGTAAATCAGTAACCATGCGGTGCACACCGCATGGCGGGCCGAATCCACAGGGTCAGCACGAGGGGGATGTAAATCTCCTGCCCACGTTGTGAACCGGATCCTTCCCTATTCGGGTCTCCCGTGCAGAGCAGGGACGCGGAATGGGAGCGCCTCTTCAATGGAATATCAGGACAAGGTATTAAAGTGCATCGATTGTGGCACGGATTTCGTGTTCACGGCGGGTGAACAGCTATTCTTCCATGACAAGCAGTTCAAGAACGAACCCAAACGCTGCAAGAACTGCAAGGGTAAGCGAGTCGCAGTGGTTGGAGCCACGTCGCACTCGCCGGCGCGCGGGCATTCGTACGCGAAGACGGAGACCCGTACGAACTGTTCGCAATGCGGGAAAGAGACCACGGTTCCGTTCCGGCCGACGCAAGGGAGGCCGGTGTTGTGCCGCGAGTGTTTTCAGCAGGGGCGGCAACAGGCGAGCGCCTGAGAGTCTGCTGCTGATCCGTTGCTGCTGATCCGTTGAAAGATGAGGGAAGCGTGGCCGGCGGGACGTGCATCGCGCCCAGCCGCCGGTTTCTTGTGCTCAAGAGGCGGGTTTTCGCTGGCGTTCTTGCCGGTCGGCGTGGCGGATGAGCAGGGCTTCCACCTGACGCAGAAGTTCCGCGGTGCCGAGCGGTTTCACCAGCAACGAGTGCGAGTTCTCACCACTCTGATTTCCCCCCTGCCCTTCTTGACCGTTCCGATGTTCGGTGCGCCAATGTTCGCCGGATGGTGGATAGGCGGTCAGCAGAGCGGTCGCGGGATCGTAGGCCTGGCGGCGCGCCGCGCGGAGGACTTCCAGGCCCGAGTCTTCGGATTCCATGCGCAAGTCGCTGATTACCATCTGGTAAACGCCGGACTCCATTCGGTCCAAGGCCTCGGCAGA
The DNA here is from genome assembly GCA_049697355.1 of Terriglobales bacterium. GTDB lineage: Bacteria > Acidobacteriota > Terriglobia > Terriglobales > Acidobacteriaceae > Acidiflorens. Next base: position 4,810 of record JBAVVP010000539.1, on the reverse strand, counting down.
ACTGGCGGCAGTTTCAACTTCAAATCCGTTGAGTTCCAGCACCGCTTTGAGGGTGAGCAGAACGGCGAGGTCGTCGTCGACGAGAAGAATGCGGCGTTTCATTGTGCAGCTCTCAAGCGGAGCCGAGATGCAGTGCACTGCGGAACCGGCGCGCAATCGCCGGGAACTTCAGCCGCAGCCTCCACTCGTTTAGTATAGGAGTGTGGCTCGCTTCTACATAGAAAATTTTGGCTGCCGCGCTACCCAGGCGGATGGGGCGGCGCTGGAACGGCAGTTTCTGGAGCGGGGACTGGAGCGCGCCGGGGCGGCTCGCGACGCGGAAATTGTCGTGCTGAATACCTGCACCGTGACCGAGGGTGCGGACAAAGATGCGCGGGCTTCCATACGGCGGTTGCAGCGGGTGAATCCGGATTGCCAGATCCTGGTGACCGGCTGCTACGCGCAGCGGGCGCCGGAAGAACTGGCGGCCCTGCCGGGCGTGACGTGGGTGGTGGGCAATTCGCACAAACACCAGGCGGCGGAGATTGCGACGTCTTCTTCGGCGGGGTTTGTTTCAGTCGCGCGGCTTTCCGGAGGAAAAGAGCCAATCCCGCCCTTTCGCAGCGAACGCGAAAGAGTGGGGCACCTGGCCAATCCCGCCCTTTCGCAAAGGACGCGAAAGGGTGGGGCACCCGTCGTGGTCGGCAACATCTTTGCGCATACGGAATTGCTGGCGGCTCCGGTATTTGAAGCGGCCAACCAGCGGACGCGTCCGAACCTCAAGGTGCAGGATGGATGCGACAACCGCTGCTCGTTCTGCGTGATTCCGTATGTGCGGGGACAGAGCCGTTCGCTGCCGCAGGAGCGCGTCCTGGCGGAAGTACGGACGCTGGTGGAGGCGGGCTATCGCGAGGTGGTGATCTCGGGGATTAACCTGGGGCGATGGGGAAGGGACCTGGTCGTTGGTCGTCCGTCGTTAGTCGTTGGCAAGCAGGAGCAATCCAGCTCAGTGATTTCGTCAACCGAGCAGCCTCGATTGAACCGCGAACGACCAGCGACCAACGACCAACGACTTGCCTCTCTGATTCGCGCCATCCTCGATCGGACTTCTCTTCAGAAATTGCGTATCAGTTCGGTCGAGCCCATGGATTGGAGCGATGACCTGATCGGGCTGGTGGCCGCGTCCGGGCGAATCGCCAAGCACGCTCACGTGCCTATGCAATCAGGGAGCGATGCGGTGCTGCGGCGCATGCATCGCAAGTACCGGCCCTGGCATTACCGGGAGAAGATTTTGAAAATTCGAGCGGCCATGCCCACGGCGGCTATCGGCGCCGATGTGATGGTGGGATTTCCGGGCGAGACGGAAACGGAGTTCGACGAGACGCGGCGCATGGTTGAAGAGCTGCCGTTTACCTATTTGCACGTTTTTACCTACTCGGCGCGTCCGGGAACGCCGGCGGCGGAGCAGGCGGGGCAGGTTCCCGTGGCCGTGGCCCGGGAAAGAAATCGTGTTCTGCGGGAAATTGCCTCCCGGAAGAAAGCTGCGTTCATGCGGTCGCTGGCCGGGACGGTAGTCGAGGCGATCACGCTGCAAACGGGCGGAACGGATTTTACCGAGGCGCTGACGGAGAATTACCTGAAGATGAGAATTGCCGGGCTTCATGAAGCGAACCGGTGGATGAATGTGAAAGTCGACGAGGTCAACGGAGAGACGCTGGTTGGGTGTCCCCAGCCCGCCGCCTGGCCGTGTTATCTTGCCAGTGAGTGCCTGCCCATGAGTGCCGGGGTGGGCGACTGAATCCATGTCGCGCTACGTTTCCTACCGAGATTTCGACTGGGTCCTGATGGGCTTCGTGCTGGCCATCTGCGCGCTGGGCGTGGTGCAGATTCATAGCGCGACCGAGCACACCAAGTTTGCCGGAGCCCACCTCCGGCAAATCTACTGGGTTCTGGCGGGCGTGGGCGCAATGTTCCTGGTCAGCCTGCTGAACTATCACGCTCTGCTCGAACAAATCCACTGGATGTACATTGCAGCGCTGGCTTCTTTGATCTCGGTAATTCTGTTTGGGCAGAAGTATTTGGGCGCGCGGCGCTGGATCAAGATGCCGGGGGGCGGACATTTTCAGCCGTCGGAGTGGGTCAAACTGATCCTGATTCTGGCGGTCGCGAAGTACTTTGCTGATTTGCATGAGCGGGAACTGTCGTGGCCGGACTTTATGAAGGCGGGGGCGATCGTCGGATTCCCCATGCTGATGGTGCTGGCGCAACCTGATCTGGGCACGGCGCTGACCTATTTGCCGGTGGCGGTGATGGGCTTGTTTCTGGGCGGGCTCCGATGGAAGCAAGCGCTCATCGTGCTGATGATTATGGGGCTGCTGGTCCCGGTGGCCTGGATGAACGTGCTGAAGCCGTATCAGAAAGAACGGTTGACCAGTTTCATGAACCCGGATGCGGATCGGCAGGGCTCCGGGTATCAAGTGAATCAATCGTTGATTGCGGTGGGGTCGGGCGGGATCTTTGGCAGCCGACAGGGATCGCAGACGCATCTGGCGTTTCTGCCGGTGCCGCAGACCGACTTTATTTTTGCCGCGTTCGCCGAAGAGCACGGGTTTGTAGGAGCTCTGGTGGTTCTGCTGTTATACTTCATAGTGCTGATGCGGTTGACCCAGAATGCACAAACAGCGCCCGACCGCGCTGGGGCATTTCTGGTGATGGGTGTGGTGGCTGTGCTTAGCTTTCACATTCTGGTCAACGTGGGCATGGTGGTTGGCTTTATGCCAGTCACGGGAATACCTCTGCCGCTCATGAGTTATGGCGGGTCTTCCGTTCTTTTCATGTTTTTGGCGCTGGGGATGGTGATGAACGTCCGGATGCGCCGTTTCGTGAACTGAGACGGTCGGCAGCAGTTGGGGCGCCCTTCAGAACGGCGCCGCGAAACAAGATTCGGCAACGAAAAAAGATCAGGCACGAAACAAGATTACGAAGGCCCTCGCGAAAAAGGAGGGCAGAATCCCGGCGAAGTGGAAGCCGGACAGGATTGAAGCCAGTCAGGCGGGGAACGGCCCCCTCAGCGTAACGCGAGAGAGTGGCCACAGACCTGACGGAAGGCTGAACGCGATCAGTGCAGACGAGCAAGAACAATTCACTGCAGTGTAGGTTCCGGGAAGAATTCCGGGACCGCGCCCGCTCCTACCCGGAGCGGCGCTGAACGCCATCAATCCCTTGGTCCGCCTTGCGCTTCTGGTCCGGTGAAGAAAGACCGGAGTAGAAATGAACAAGGAATTGTACGTATCGACCACGCCCCACGAAACCAAAGTGGGGATCACAGAAGACGATCAGTTAGCGGAAATCTACCTCGAACGAGAAAACGAATACACCTTAGCGGGCTCGATCTATAAGGGCCGAGTAACTCGCGTGCTGCCCGGCATGCAATCCGCCTTTGTGGACATTGGCCTCGAACGCGACGCGTTTCTCTACGTCTCCGATTTCATGGATCTGGAGCAGACGGACGAGGACCTGGATGAGGCCATCCCGGCGAATCGTCCGGTGATGGAGACGCGCCCGCGGCCCGGGTTGGAAGCGGGTGGTGCGGCGATGAACGGCGAAGAGCACCTCCCCGAGGCCGGCAGCGCAGCAGGGGAAGAGCGTGAAGCGGCTGCTGCGGAAGCACCGGGCAACGCCACGGGCGCATCGCGCGACTTTCGCGGACGACGGCGTCGTCGCGGACGTCGGGGTGAGATTGGGCGTGGACCGGGCGGAGATCGAGGCGACCGTCCAGAACGCGGCGAAATTCGAAGCGAACCTCGTAGCGAAAACCGTAACGAAAACCGCAGCGAAATCCGCACTGAGACCGGTGGCGAAGTCCGCAACGAGCCTCACAACGAAGTTCGGAGTGAACCCCGAAACGACCGCTTCAGCCGCGGCGACCGTCCAGGACGCGGCGGGTCGGACTCGCGATTCCAGCGATCCGCGCCGCCAGCCGCTCGCACCGGGCGCGACTACGATTACGGGCCGCCACCGGGGTATCAACCGATGGTGCTTCCCGGCGAATCGATCTCGAAGTACCAGCGGCAAGCGCAGAGTCAGGGACTAAGCGAAAACCCGGTTTTGCCGGCGGAGAGCGTGGCAGCAGTTGAGCAGACGGTGCCGGTGTCGATCCTATCGACCTTTCCCGAAGATGAGCCGATGTTCGCGGCGGAGCTTGCCGAGCCTCTTCACGAACAGCATGAGCACGTGCCCGAGGCGGAAGTGGACGAATCGGAGCACGGAGCCGCTTCCAACCGGACGCCCGAAATAGCGGAATTTCGGAACGAGGCGCGAGTCGTGTTGGAGACTTCCTCGGCGGCGGAGACGACGGTGCACGAAACGGCGCCGGAAACGGACGCGGTGACGACTCCGCAAGCTACCGGCGAAGTCACGCACGAAGTTGCGCACGAGGTCATGCACAACGCCGTCGAAGAACAGGAGATCGAAGAAGAGGAAGCCGATCTCGCGCCCTACGGGGAAGAACTGGGAGACGACGAGGGCTTCGAGGAACTGGAAGAAGAGACACACGCGGCGGGTGGCGAGTTGTCGGAGTCTGGAGTTGGAGATGTGACTCCGGCGCTGGCAGCTGGCGGCGAACCGGTGGCGAATGGCGAAGCGGTGCCCGAGGCCGTGCTGGAAGCCCAAGTCGAAGCCGAAGAGCGAGAAGCGGAGGAATTGGAACTGGAAGAGGCGCAAGCCGAAGCGGAGGCGCTGCTGGAGGCCGAAGCGATTGGCGACGGCACCGTGGATGCGAGCGCGGAAGTTCGCGGCCCCGCACCCGAGGCGAGGTTGCTGCAGCGGACAC
>JBAVVP010000538.1:0-5082 GCA_049697355.1 Terriglobales bacterium | reverse complement strand
ACCGCCAACAACGCGATCGAGGCCATGCGCACTTTCGAGGGCCGCATGGAAAACATGAGCACGGTTTACCTTACGGATTCTCACGGGACCCTGGCGGGCGCGGTGCCGCTGGTGAAGATCGTTCTGTCGCCCTCCTCGACGCCGCTGCTGGCTCTGTCGCAGGAGCCCCTCATTTCCTGCCACGAAGACGCGAAAGAGACGGAATTCGCCGAGCTTTTCGACAAGTACAACCTGCTGACCTTGCCGGTGATCGACGAACACAATCACCTGACCGGCGTGATCACGCCCGATGACGTGATCGCAATGCTGCGCGCCAAGTTGTAACCGCTTGTTCAGCACATCGAGGGAACATGAAGTTGTGGAAGTCCATCTTAGTTGTACCGTTTATTTTCGTTGTGCTTGGTGGGGCGTGGCCGCAGAGCCAGCCCCAGCCCGCCCAGCCCCCTGCGTGTGAGAGAGCCTCCGCCACACAAGAAAAAATCGTCTCGCCCAAAGAGGCGAAAGAACTGTTTCGCTCGGTCGACGAGATCCTGCAGTTTGCCAGCCAGGACACGGGTCTGCCGATCGAGCACAAGGTGAAACGCAGGCTGACCAAGCGCGACGAGGTGCAGTCCTACATCGAGAAGAGCATGAAGGACGACAAGGACGCGAAGCGATTGGAGCGGTCGTCGGCGGTCCTGAAAAAATTCGGGTTGATCCCGCGGGACTTTGACCTCTCGAAGTTCCTGGTGACGATGCTGCGCGAGCAGGTGGCGGGATACTACGACGCCAAAACGAAAACCGTGAATTTGCTCAACTGGGTGGACGCAGAACAGCAGAAGCCGGTGCTGGCGCACGAACTGACCCACGCCCTCCAGGACCAGTCGTTTGGCATCGAGAAATGGATGAAGGGGTCGACGGAATACGCTGATAACAAAAAGAATGATCCCAGTCCCGCTGACATCGTGAATGACGAAGAATCGTCCGCGCGGCAGGCGGTAATCGAGGGCCAGGCGATGGTGGTGCTGATGGATTATTCGCTGGCTCCGGCCGGAAAGACGATGCTCGACGCGCCCCAGATTGTCGAAGCGCTGAAGCTGGGCATGCTGACGGGGACGGCGGATTCTCCCGCATTTCGCGATGCCCCGATCTTTTTGAAAGAGGAGCTGACCTTCCCCTATCGCTACGGACTCGACTTTACCGCCGCGCTTCTGCAAGCGGGCGGCAAGGAACTGGCGTATGCGGGCGCGTTCAAGAATCCTCCGAAGACGACGCGCGAAATCATGGAGCCGAAAACCTATCTAACGCACGAGAAGCTGGAGCCGCTGAAGCTGATCGACATGGAGAAAGACTTCCAAGGCTACGATCCCTTTGATATCGGCGCCATGGGCGAGTTTGACGTTGATGTGTTAGTTGAACAATATGCGGGCCGGGATGAGGCTACAGCTATCTATCCGGAGTGGCGCGGCGGGTACTACTTTGCTGGGAAACCGAAGGGAGACAAGTCGGCGCCGATCGGGGTGCTCTATATTTCCCGCTGGTCGAGTGCGGCAAAGGCAGCCGAGTTCGCGGCCGTGTACGCGAAGTCGCTGGCGGAGCGGTATCAGAAGCGGCAGGGCCTTGGAACGGATGGCAAAATTGCGGAAGACGCGCCCCCAGCGGATTCCTGGCGCACCCTGCGCGGACGCCACGCCTGGCTGACGGAAGAGGGAGTTGTACTGATTGAAGTCCGCGGCGACGAAATACTAATCAGCGAAAGTCTGGATGACGCGACAACAAAGAAGGTAGAAGAGGATTTCTGGCCGGCAGAAAAATTGCCGGAGAAGGCCGCCCCCGCCAAGCAGTGAATTTCCGTCTTGTATAATCGGCAGTTCTGCGGTCATTTCGAATTCAATCAGGAGCGTACTTGCAGCAGGCAGAGATTGGCATTATCGGCGGCAGTGGTTTGTACCACATGCCCGGTTTCAGAGACGCGCACGAGGTCGTGCAGAAGACTCCGTTTGGAGATCCTTCGGATGCCTACATCCTCGGGACTCTGGACGGCCGCAAGGTGGCATTTCTGGCGCGCCATGCCCGCGGACACAAACTGCTGCCGAGTGAACTGAACTTCCGGGCTAACATTTACGGGTTTAAGCAGCTGGGAGTCGAACGCATCGTTTCGGTTTCCGCCGTGGGGTCGCTGAAGGAAGAACACAAGCCCCTCGATTTCGTCATCCCCGACCAGTTTTTCGACAGCACGCGTCATCGCATCGACACTTTCTTCGGCGACGGAATTGTGGCGCACATTGGATTTGGCGATCCCGTGTGCGGCGAAATGGCCAAGGTAGTCCGCGACGCGTGCCAGGTTGCAGGCGTGACCGGGAAGCTGGGTGGCACTTACGTGTGCATGGAAGGTCCGCAGTTTTCCACCAAGGCCGAGTCGAACGTGTATCGCAGTTGGGGCGCGGATGTGATCGGCATGACGAACCTGCAGGAAGCAAAACTCGCGCGCGAAGCGGAGATTTGTTACGTCACCATCGCCATGGTCACCGATTATGACTGCTGGCATCCGCACCACGATTCGGTGACCGTGGAGCAGATTGTTTCGGTGCTGGTGAAGAACGCCGAGAACGGCGCGAAAGTCGTAAAGGCGACGGTCGCGGCGATGCCAAAGGCGCGGACGTGTAAGTGCGGGCAAGCGCTGGCGAATGCCATCCTGACCGATCCGGCCAAGATCCCGGCGGCGACGAAACAGAAACTGCAGCTAATCTTGGGAAAGTACTTGAAGTAGTCGGTGTGTGGGGGCGGGCGACTCGCCCGCCCAGCCGGGCGAGGCCGCCCGGTTCTCCATCGACCAACGACTTTCGACCAACGACTGCCTTATGGAGACTCATGAGCATTCTCGTAGTTGGTTCCGTAGCTTTTGACACGATCGCCACGCCTTCGGGCCGAGTAAACGACATCCTCGGAGGAGCTGCGACTTATTTCGCGCTAGCCGCAAGTTACTTTACAGAGGTACGCGTGGTGGCGGTCGTGGGTGAAGACTTTACCGCCGAACACGAAGCAGTGCTGAAAAAACGCGGTGTGGACACCCGCGGCATCGAGCGGGCCCCGGGGAAGACCTTCCGCTGGGGTGGCCAGTATTTCGACAACCCGAACGAAGCCAAAACCGATTTCACGGAACTGAATGTGTTCGAGAAGTTTCAGCCGAGAATTCCCAAAGAGTATTCCGATACGCAGTTTCTGTTTCTCGCCAACATTCACCCCACCCTGCAATCGGCGGTGCGCTTAGAGATGGAGGATGTGCGCTTGACCGGCGGCGACACCATGAATTTCTGGATTAATGGCACGCCCGAGGAATTGGCGGAGACGTTGAAGCTGGTGAACATTCTCCTGATCAACGATACCGAAACCAGGATGTTGGGCGGGGAGAAGAATCTTCCGCGCGCGGCCAGAAAAGTTATTTCCATGGGACCGAACGCGCTGGTGGTAAAGCACGGCGAATACGGAGCGACCATCTTTTTTCGAGAGGGAGCGTTTGGCATCGGAACGCATCCTTTTCGCGCGCCCGCAATGCCGATTGAAGAAGTTATCGATCCCACCGGCGCCGGCGATTCCTTTGCCGGCGGATTCATGGGTTACCTCGCGTCGCAGGGCGACGGCGCTATTAGTCGCGAGGTGCTGAAGCGCGCCTTGTTTTACGGTGGGGTAATGGGGTCGTTTGCGGTGGAACGCTTCGGGACCGAGCGCCTGCAGAATCTAACCCGCGGAGAAATTGGAGCGCGTTTTCAAGTGTTCCGCGAACTCACCCACCTGGAATAAGGTGGTGGGGAGCCGGGCGTCCCCGCCCGGCGGGACGGGCGAGACGCCCGTCGCTCCACCAGCAGCTGCCGGGCATGCTTTATCCTTAATTAGCCATGACAAATCCCACAGCGAGCGCAGAATGAGCGTGAAGACAGCCGCCGTTTCCGACCGCAGCGCCGCCCGCGTGGCCGCAGTCGCTGTTCTTGTCTCTCTGTTTTCCTTCCTCTACTACTTTCAACAAAGCGATCTTCTGCTCTATGGCGACGCGGTAGCGCACATCAATATCGCGCGCCGCGTGTTCGATTCGCAAACGCCCGGTCTACTGCAATTGGGGACAGTCTGGCTGCCGCTGCCTCATCTGTTGATGATCCCGTTCATCTGGTCAAATTCAATGTGGCAGACCGGGTTGGGCGGTTCCATTCCTTCTATGATCGGCTACGTGTTCGGGGTCGTGGGGATATTCCGTCTCGTGCGAGGCATGCTGCAAGCCGGCCTTCTCACGGAACCGGGTAGGAACGCAACTGCCACACTGGGTGCGTGCGCCGCGGCATTCGCCTATGGAGCGAATCCGAATTTGGTCTACATGCAGGCCACGGCCATGACCGAATCCATCTATCTGGCGCTGTTCATCTGGGCCGTCGTGTACTTCGCGGAATTCCTGCGCGTGCTCCAGGCCAGCCCCGGAGGGGCGAACCAGCTTAGCCCCGCGCTTCCGCGCGGGGAAGGGCAGGGGAAATTATCGAAGTCCCGGAGGGACGACCCACGCCTCGCGCACACTCTGACGCGCTGTGCCTGGTGTCTGGCAGGCGCGGAACTGACGCGCTACGACGGATGGATTCTGGCGGCGGTGATGGGAGCGGCCGTCCTGGTGATCGCGCTGCGCCACTGGCAGAATCGCGACTTGCGCCGAGCTGCCGTGATTTTCCTGCTAGGCATCGCGGTGGTCCCCGTCTTGTGGTTGGTCTACAACGGCGTGGTGTATGGGAACGCGCTGGAGTTCGCGAACGGTTCGTACTCGGCGAAGGCGATTGAACAGCGTGTAGGCGCGCCCAATCCGGCGCTTCATAGTGCCCGAGTGGCGGCCATCTATTTTTTGAAATCGGCGCAGTTGAATCTGGCGGAGGGAAACTGGGGCCGCGTCTGGCTGGCGGCAGCCCTGATGGCCCTGGCCATCGGAGCCTGGAAACTGCGGTCGCAATCGGCGTCCATACTAGTCTTGTGGATTCCCCTGCCGTTCTACGCGATTTCCATTGCGTATGGCTCCGTGCCGACTCATGTCCACACCTGGTGGCCGTTTGCCACTTTCAATCAGCGCTACGG
>JBAVVP010000537.1:0-12585 GCA_049697355.1 Terriglobales bacterium | reverse complement strand
GGGCGGTAGTCATCGTGTGCATTACTTACGTGCTTCCGTTTGGCGCCATGTGGATTACCGGCCTTCCGGCCGGCGCCTGGGAAACCGGCGCCTGGGCCGACGTTGCCCAGCTAATGGGCGGGCCGGTGCTTCGAATTGCGTTGGTCGCGGGCGGCATGATGAGCGGCTTCGGCATGTTCAATGCGCTGGTCATGAGCTACTCGCGGCTGCCGTTGGCCATGGCGCAGGACGGTATGTTGCCGAAAGTCTTTGGCAAGCTGCATAAGAAGTCGCGCGCGCCCTGGGTCGCGATTCTGGCGCTGGCGGTGGGCTGGGGCCTGGCGTTGAATCTCGGCTTCGAACGCCTGGTTACGCTCGACATCATGATCTATGGCGCGAGCCTGTCGCTCGAGTTCGTCGCGCTGATCTGCCTGCGCATTCGCGAGCCGGAATTGAAGCGCCCGTTCCGCGTACCCGGAGGCATGCTTGGAGCGATTGCCGTCGGCATTCCTCCAATTCTGCTGTTAGGATTTGCCATCCTGCGCAGCGAGCATGAGGTTGTGCTTGGGATGAGTTCGCTCGCGTTCGGCTTGATCATGATTGGTGCGGGCGTGGTCGCCTACCTGATCAACCATGCGCTGAAACCGGCGGGCTGGGCAGCAGCGCCCAAACCGGAGTTGGCGGCGTAGGTTTTCAGCGGTTCAACCTTTACCGTAGAGACGGGGCTTGCCCCGTCTCTTTGTCTTTTGCGGCTGGGGCTTTGCCGGTAGTGGTGCCGTTTGAAATTCACTTGACACCTTATGGGCATGAACTCCCGATAGACTTTTGAAGCAAGTACGGCAAGGAGTGCGGCAATGCAAACCCGTAGACCCTCCCGTTCGCTTCGTTGGTGAGCCAAGATGATTTTTACAGCCTCGGATGTCGCATCGTTATCAAGCTCACTGTCCCGCTGGGAATGGGGAGAGTACATTTCGGAGGCATTTGTAATCATCGCCTGCGCCGGAGAGCTCGTTGCGGATTTAGAAACAACTTGGCTGACCCAGGAACGTAAAAAGCACCTCCAAAGGCGCTCAACGATATTGCTCGTGGCTGCGCTGTCTGTAGCGCTGATATGCCTAGTCCGAACTAATGAACTATCAGGGAGCGCCATAGGTTCTTTGGGAGAGAAAGCTGAGGATGCTGATAGTAAGGCATCAAAAGCGATTACGGACTCTGGAACTGCCCAAAGTAAGGCAGATACCGCGAACACAACGGCTGGTGATGCATTAACCAAGGCCGGAAGGGCAGCAGAATCCCTTGGGAAGGCTGAGGGGGAAGCTAAAACAGCCCAGTCAGCGGCATCGAATGCGTTAACAATATCCAAAGATGCAAACCGGATTGCCTCTGGCGCACGGCAAGAGGCAGATACGTTTGAGGCCGATATTAAATATGCGAAGCAACAAGCCGCTGACGCAGAAACGCACTTGGCCGACGCTTTACAGCGAGCCGCTAACGCAGAGGCCGAACTACAGCGGATAAAAACACCGAGGTCTTTGACGGACCCTTCTGCCATGACCGACGCCTTAAAAGTATTCAAAGACGCGGAATACACGGTCATTGGCTGTTTCCAAGACCAGGAGTCGATAGATTTGCTGGTGCAACTCGACAAGGTATTAGCGAACGCTGGGTGGAAGAGAGTCAAGCCGCCATCGCAGAATTCCTTTGGAGACATCCAACTCAACATCTCGAAAGATTTTGGCGTCCCCGTTACCACGCGGTCGGGCGTATACGTGGCAGTGCAGTCCACCGAAACTGTAGATGCACTCAAAGCAACGCCGCTGCCGATGCTTCCTGTGTACATAAGAGCGGCGATGGCCCTAAAGAAGGGACTGGCTACGGGCATTAACCCCGCAGAGGCGGACTTGGCAAGCTCACTAACTGTCGAGACCGGAAGTTCTACCAGCGTGTTTATTATCGTGGGGAAAAAACCGTAGCAAGGAACGCAGATGATTAGCAGGCAAATGGCTGTGGATTCCAAACGGCACCAAGGCCGCTTTGCCGATGTATACACATAGTATCGAAAAAGTGGTGTATATTATATGTATGGGCAGAACCAACATCGTGATCGATGAGAGCTTGATCCGGAAGGCGCGTAAACTGACCCGCCTCCGGACCAAACGGCAGATCGTCGACCGGGCACTTGATCTGCTGGTGCGTTCAGAAAGCCGCAAGGGAATCCTGAACTATTACGGAAGCGGCATCTGGCAAGGCGATCTGAAGACGTCGCGGAGAAACCGACTGTGATCCTGGTCGACAGCTCCGTCTGGGTCGATTTCTTCCGTCCGTCACCGGGACCCGGTGGGGCTGAACTGCGGCGAATGATTGAGGAGAGTGAGCCTTTCGCCCTGGCTGGGATCGTGGTCGCCGAGGTTTTGCAGGGTTTGACGCGGGATGCTGGCACGATTGAGCGTTTCCTGGCACAGTGGGACATGCTGGAACCCAAGGGATTTAATACCTACCGGAGCGCGGCCGCGATTTACCGTGCTGGGCGCGGAAAGGGTATCACCTCCAGCACAATTGATACCCTCATCGCAGCCATCGCGCTGGAACACGGCGCCAGCGTTTTTACGCTCGACCAGGACTTTGTGCGAATTGCGCGTATGACAGGCCTGGAGCTGTACTCGGAGATATGACCAAACGCAAATCCAAGGGCGCGTACATGATCTCGGCAGTGGCTGAGATGTATGACATCCATCCCCAGACTCTACGCCTCTACGAGCGCGAAGGGCTGCTCAAGCCGAGCCGCACCGAAGGCAACACGCGGCTTTATACCGATGAAGACTTGCAGCGCCTCGAGTTCATCCTGTCGCTGGCGCGCGATCTGGGCGTCAACATCAGCGGCATCGCCATCATTCTTCAAATGCGCGAGCGCATGGAAGAGATGCAGCGCCAGATTCAGGAGTTCGTGCAGTACATCCAGAAGGAAGTTCTGGCGCGGGCGACGGCTGCCGCCGATCCCTCCAAAGGCGCAATCGTGCCGCTACGGCGCCCCCTGGTTCCGGCCGTGGATGCATCGCGGCGAAAGGACTCTTCGAAGTAGCTTCCCCCTTTTGCAGGTACGCGCAACCGCGCGCGGGCTATACTCCGGTGCTGACGGAGGCGCTTATGACGAACGATTCTCGTGGCGCGCACTGGCCGACCACCATCGCCTCCCTGGCCGTGGGCGCTGCATTCTTTGCGCTGTGGTTCTGGTTGCTGCCGTCCTGGCTGGGCTTTCACGTCGAGGCTACGGGCTCTGGACGGTGGCGGTGGATTGCGGCTGTGCCCTCGGTGCTGGGCTTCGCGGTGGCGCTGCGCTGCGTGTGGGACTTCGGATGGACCGGACGCGGAACGCCGGCGCCGATCGCTCCGCCGACGAGGCTGGTCGTAGTGGGCTTCTATCGCTACGTGCGGAACCCCATGTACCTGGGTTTCTGCCTGGGCTGGGTGGGGCTGTGGGTCGTCTTCGGACGGGCAAGTCTGGCTGCGATCCTAGGGGCGTGCCTGGCGGCGCTGGGCGTGGTTTTGTTTGTGCGGCTGTATGAGGAGCCGCACCTGCGCAAGATTTTCGGCGCGGAGTATGAGGAATACTGCAGGAACGTCCGTCGCTGGCTGCCGCGGATGCGGGCGTGGAACCGGTGAGACCATCCACCTTGAGCAAATGTCCCGCGTTGCTCTGGCCACTGGCGGCGGCCGAGCTTCGCTCGGCCTGGACGGGCGGGGGCGCCCGTCCCCACACGGGCTCTAGCTCTTATTTTTCCCGCTGAAACAGATAATGGCCGCCTCGATCTTTTGCCACCTGCTCGGCCACTTTCAAGAACGCTCTGCCCGCGTGCGACAGCGCCGATTCCTGCCGGTAGACCAGGCGCAGCTTGCGGTGAAAACGCAGATCGCGCACCGGAACCCGCACCAGGTCTCCACGGTTGATTTCGTTCTCCACGCTGATCTCGGGTACCAGCGCCACCCCATTCCCCATGCACACGAAACGTTTGATGGCTTGCAGCGTGGGCAATTCCACGTCCATGTGCAACGGGGTTTTGTGGTGGCGGAACGATTCGATCACTTTTTCGCGATAAGGAGACGCGACAATGTGGGCCACAAACGACTCCGCGCCCAACTGCCGGACGCTGACTTCGCCCGCCGACGCCAGCGGATGGCCCGGGGGAACCACCAAGATCAACTCGTCCAGATACACCACCGCCGAGCGCAACTGCGGCTCCTGCGGATCGTAAGAAAGTACCCCGAGTTCCACGTTGTGCTTGAGCACATCGTCGGGAATGTGGCTGCCCAGCGAACGCCGCACCGTGATCTTGATCGTCGGATGCAGGCGGCGAAACTCGCCCAGTACCGGCAACAGATAGAGCGCGGTGAATTCATTGGCGGCGATGGCTAGCTGCCCCTTCTGCAACTCGCGCATCTCCACCAGCGCCGTCTGCGCGTCCTGCCGCAGGTTCAGCAACTTCTCGGCGTATTCCTGCAAAACCCGCCCCGCGTCGGTGAGTACACCCTCCCGCGAAGAGCGGTCGAACAGCGGCTCGCCAATCTCCAACTCAAGTTTGCGGACGCTCTGGCTCACCGCCGACTGCGTGCGAAACAGCTTTTCGGCCGCCCGCGAAAACCGCCGTTCGCGAGCCACGGTGAGGAAGACTTCCAGTTGCGAAAGGTCCATCGGTGTCTCTTTCGGTAGAGACGGGGCTTGCCCCGTCTCGCTCGGCAGACTAGGCCGCGGGAGACGCGGCAAGCCGCGTCTCTACATAATCACGCATGTCTCATAAGTATTACTAATAATATCATATGTACTAATGTTGTTGTAAATATAATAAACTTTTCTTTCATCCCTGTGCGCCGATAAAGTAGAGAAAACATCAATTCGGGAGGTAGACAATCCATGGATCGGCCGCGCATCACCATTTTCGACACCACGCTTCGTGACGGCGAGCAGTCGCCGGGCTGCAGTATGAATGTGTCGGAAAAGCTGCACCTGGCCCAGCAACTTGACCGGCTCGGCGTGGACGTGATCGAGGCCGGATTCCCCATCGCCTCCGATGGCGACTTCGAAGCCGTGCAACGCATCGCCGCCACCGTCCGGCGTCCTATCATCGCCGGTCTGGCCCGCGCCTGTACCGGCGACGTCGACCGCGCCTGGCAGGCGTTGCAGGGAGCCGCGCACCCGCGCATCCACGTTTTTCTCGCAACCTCCGACATTCATCTGAAGTACAAGCTGCGCATGTCACGCGAGAAGTGCCTGGAGCAGGCGCGCGAGGCCGTCCGCCACGCCAAGTCGTTGTGCGCGGACGTTGAATTCTCGCCCGAAGACGCCACCCGAACGGACGTCCCGTTTCTCTGCCAGGTGGTCGAAGCGGTGATCGCAGCCGGCGCCACTACCGTCAACATTCCGGATACGGTCGGCTACACGATGCCCGAGGAATACGGCCGCCTCATTCGCACCCTGCGTGAAGAAGTTGCCGGCATCGACAAAGTTACTATTTCCACGCACTGCCACAACGACCTCGGTCTGTCGGTCGCGAACTCGCTCGCCGGGGTGCAGGCCGGTGCGCGCCAGGTGGAATGCACCATCAACGGCATCGGCGAGCGCGCCGGCAATGCGTCTCTGGAAGAAATCGTCATGGCCATGCGGGTGCGCCCCGACCGCTATCCGTACCAAACCGGAGTTGCGAGCGAGCAGTTGTATCCTTCGAGCCAGATGTTGGCGGAGATTACCCACGTTCCCGTGCAGCCCAACAAGGCCATCACCGGGCGCAACGCGTTTGCGCACGAAGCCGGAATCCATCAGGATGGCATGCTCAAGAATCCGCTGACCTACGAGATCATGACTCCCCAATCGGTCGGCGTACCGGATTCCCGGCTGGTGCTGGGCAAGCACTCCGGCCGCCACGCCCTCGCTCTGCGCTGCGAACAACTGGGACACCAGTTCGAGCGCCGCGAACTCGACGAGGTCTATCGCCGGTTTGTAGTTCTCGCCGACCGCATCAAGAAAGTTCAGGACAGCCATTTGCTGGAACTGATTCAGGACGTCAGCAGCGGCGCCGCCAGCCCCAGCGATGTGCCTGCCCAGAGCAAGAAGTTTCCGCCCGCAGTGGTCGCTTTGCCTTTTCCGCGCGCCATCTCCGCTGTCGCCGGAGCCAACGCCAATTCCAATTTCGACGACGCGCATCCGGCTCAGATATCGAGCAGTGCCGGCCAGGCACAGGCCCGGCCAGGCGCTCCCGCGCCTGCCAACTGGTTCGGCCGGGCGCCGGTCCCCGTCGCCGATCATCACAACGAGCAAGAAGACTATCTTTGGGGGGTGTAAACCTACACTCGTAGAGACGGGGCTTGCCCCGTCTCTACCGAAGCGTTAAACGCGGATCGTAGATATTTGTAACTACCGTGTAGCCGGTCTATCGCGGCGGCTTTTCCTCATTTATTCTTTCCGAAACGACTCGAGGATTCCATGCAACTCCGCGTCACTTCCCTCCCCGGCGACGGAATTGGTCCTGAAGTTATTTCCCAAGCCATTTGTGTATTGGAAGAAGTAGCCACTGGCTTCGACCACGATCTCGAACTCGACGAAAAGGAAATCGGCGGCGAAGCTCTGGCCAAGTTCGGCAATCCCTTGCCGGACTCGACGATTCAGGCTTGCCTTGCCTCACAAGCGGTGCTGCTCGGGGCCGTCGGCAGTCCCGCCTTCGATCACAATCCTCGCGAGCTTCGCCCCGAAGCCGGCCTGCTGCGCCTCCGCCAGGAACTGGGAGCGTTCGCCAATCTCCGTCCCGCGGTCTTCTATCCGTCGCTCGCCGCCTGCTCGCCGCTGCGCGAAGAAATCGTGAAAGGAACCGATATTCTCATCGTGCGCGAACTGCTCGGCGGATTGTATTTCGGCCAGCCTCGCTCCATCGCAGGCGAAGCCGGCGCGCGCCAGGCGCTCAACACTATGAGCTACAGTGAGCCGGAGATCGAGCGTATCGCCCGCGTCGCGTTTCCGCTCGCTCAAACCCGCCGCCGGCGCTTGCTCTCGGTCGACAAGTCGAATGTTCTGGAGTGTTCGCGCCTCTGGCGCGAAGTCGTCACGCGCATCGCCCGCGATTTCCCCGATGTCCAACTCTCCCACATGTACGTAGACTCGGCCGCCATGTCGCTCGTCCTGAGGCCGACGGAGTTCGACGTCATCCTCACCGAAAACATGTTCGGCGACATTCTGTCCGATCTGGCCGGCGGGATCGTGGGGTCGCTCGGCCTGCTTGCCTCGGCCAGCATCGGAGGCCCGGTCGGCCTCTACGAACCGGTTCATGGATCGGCTCCCGACATCGCCGGCCAGGGCATCGCCAACCCGCTGGGCGCGATCCTCTCGGTCACACTTATGCTGCGCCATACGTTTCATTTGCCCAGAGAAGCGGAGTGTGTGGAGGCCGGGGTTATCTCCACGTTGATGGGAGGCTTCCGCACCCGCGATCTGGCCCGCCCCGGTGAGCGCACCGTTTCCACCGAAGAAATGGGGGGGCAGATCGCGGAATTCGTGCGCCTGGCCGCAGCCGCGAATAACCGCGCTGCTTCGTAATCGATGTTTTTCGGCTGGTAGAGACGGGGCTTGCCCCGTCTGCGTTTGTCCCGCCAGCGAGAGACGCGGCAAGCCGCGTCTCTACAGGAAATGTGATCTACAACTTTTCCGGAGAAGCCATGGCGCCCCCCGCATACTCGCCGGTCATCGCATACCACCGGATCCGCAACACTTCCACGAACATTCGCATTCCGTCCCGGAAGGGATGCAGCCGCGTCCCTTCGCAGTGCGCCCACAGCACCGGAACCTCGTCGACGCGCAAGCCCGCGCGCCGCGCCAGAAACAGAATCTCCGGATCGAATCCCCAGCGTTCAATTTTCTGCAAAGGAAAAATGCGTTGTGCCGCATCCCGCCGAAAGGCTTTGAATCCGCATTGCGTGTCCGCGTAACGCAAGCCGAGAATCACCCGCAGCACCAGATTGAAGATTCGTCCAAATGCCTGCCGGTACAACGGCTGGCGTTCGGTTTGCAGGTCCGCCCGGAGCCAGCGCGACCCGATGGCAATGTCGGCGCCCTGAGCAATCGCATCGAACAGCTTCCGCGCCTCCGCGATCGGCGAAGAAAGATCGGCGTCGGTGAACAGGCAAATGTCGCCGCGCGCATGCAGCATTCCGTTGCGCACGCTATAGCCTTTGCCATGGTTTCCGGGATTCTCCACCAGCACAATCTGGGGATGGGCCTGGGCATATTCGCGCACAATTTGCGCCGTGTCGTCGCTCGAGCCGTCGTTGACCACCAGAAGTTCCGCGTCCCAGTTTTGTCCCTGGATATAACTGAGCAGCGCATTGAGGGTCGGCCGGAGGCGGACGCTTTCGTTGTATGCGGGAATGACGACGCTGTAGGTCAAGGGCATTGAGTCAGTGAATCATTGAGACATTCAATCATTGAACCATCCAGACACCGAGTGAATGACTCAACGAGTCAATCATTCAATAATTCACGCCACCTGCCGCCGCTTGTCGAGCATCCGGAAGAACTCCGCGACCAAGTCCTTATCCCAAAGCCCGCTGTTCGCCTCGGTGCGCATGGTTGCCATGGCCTGCTCGTGGTTGAGCGCCGGTTTATACGGACGCTTCGTGGTCAACGCATCGTAAATATCCACCACCTGCAGAATGCGCGGCAGGAGCGGGATCTCGCCCGCCCGCAACCCGTCCGGGTAGCCCGTGCCGTCCGAGTGCTCGTGATGATGCCGGATGATCGGAAGCACCAGCCGCAACGACTTCAAGGGACGGCAAATTTCCTCGCCGGTGATGGGATGCTGCTTCATGATCTCCCACTCCTCCGGCGTCAGATCGCTCCCCTTCTTCAGGATGTTGTCCGGCACCTTGATCTTTCCCAGGTCGTGCAGGTACCCGCCACGCTCCAGGGCGACAATCGATTCCTCTTCCAGATGCAAAAAGCGCCCCAGATCGACGGCGTAGCGCGCCAATCGGTCACAGTGGCCTTCGGTGTAGGGATCGCGCGCCTCCACGCTCAGGCCCAGCGTGCACAACACCGAATCGGCCGTTTCCAGTTCGTCGGTGAATTCCTTCAATTTGAGCAACGAACTCACGCGCGCGAACAATTCCTCGGAACTGATCGGCTTGGTCAGAAAATCGTCCGCGCCCGCTTCAATGCCCTTCACGCGGTCTTCTTGAGCGCTTAAGCCCGTAATCATGACGATCGGAATCAGCCGCGTCCTGGAATTGGTTTTGAGTTCGCGGCACAATTCATAGCCGGTCTTGCCGGGCATGACCACGTCGAGCAGGATCAGGTCGGGAGCCTCGCGCTGAATTTCCGCCTCGGCCTCCGCCGCGTTGTGCACCGCAACCGCTGGGTAGCCGCGGCTCAACAGCAACTCCCTCAGGAGCGCGGCATTCACGACATTGTCTTCCACCACCAGAACCGACTGCTTCCGGCGGCCAGCCAGCAGATCGCCCATACCCACATAAGAACCCGATTGCGGGGAAAACGTTGTCTGGCGCTGTCGTGGCGGCATGCTCATCACTTCACCGGCTTATGAAATCAATGGTATCTGAAAACCATTTTCAATACCACGAACCGCGCGGGGAGACCGCTGGCCACCCGGGCGTGTGGGGACGGGCGACCTCGCCCGTCGGCCTCGCCAGAAAACCGAACATTTTCCCTGTTCAACCGTCATAGCGCCGGCTTCCGCGCCCGTGCCACTCTTCCCTCATGCTGCGAAAACTCTTCTTGATCTCGGTCGCCCTCTGTCTACCGTGGAGTGAATGCGCCGCCGTCCCCAAGCCGCACGTCATCGCTTTTGGAAAATGGATTTCCGCCAAGTGGCCCAACGCCACCGGACAAAAACTGCTCGACCTGAAAGTGCGCGCGCTGTTTGTCGACACCCGGCTCAAGGAATACACCACCGGAACTCCGCACGAACTGACCGACCGCCTGTTCGTAGTCCGCCGCGCCTTTCGCGTGAACGACGCCCTGCCTACCGAAAGCGCTAATGCCCTGCGCTGGCAGTGGCAACGCGGAGGCTGGCTGCTCGTCGACCGCCTCACCGGACGCGTCTCTCAACTCAACCTGCCCGAGTTCGATCCTTTCTATTCGACCGAGAGCTGGTATCGCGATTACATCGCCTACTGCGGCGTCTCCGAAGACGGCAAGAAACTCTACGCGGTCGTAGCCCAGGTAGGACGTCGCAAGCCCATCCTGAAAAAAGATGCAGGCGAACCCGGAGGAGCCGACGATCCCGACTCCGAATGCCCGCCCCCGGTCTGGGAGCGCACCCCCACGCGAGTAACCTTCCAGCCCGACGACGATCAAAAGCTGGTCTTTAACATCCGAAGCCGAGTAGTCGATGTAGTCAACGACGCCGAAGAACCCGAGGAGTAGCCGCACAGGCATTCAGCAGTTCGGCCGCGGACTGCTATGCGTGCACCGGAATGGCCGACCTCTTCGCCTGCCGCTCCTTGCTCCAGCTTGCGATTTGACGTACGCCTTCGACCGCCGCATCGATTTCCGGCTCTGTGTTGAACGCACCGATCGAGAACCGCACACTCCCATGGAGCGCGACCGTATTGAGTTGCTGGTGCACGAGCGGGGCGCAGTGCAACCCGGTGCGTGTCGCCACGTTATGGTCGACATCGAGCATGGTCCCCACGTCGCCGGCTTCGAGTCCTTCGATGTTCATACTGACGGTTGAGAGATGGTTCTTTAGACTACCGCAGCAATAGAGCTTCACGCCGTCGATAGGCCGCAACCCATCAACGAGCCGCTGCGCGAGCTTCATCTCGCGGGCGTGGGTCTTCTCGACGCCGTTTTCGTCCAGCCAATCCTGTCCTGCCCAAAGTGCGGCAATGCCGACCATGTTGGGCGTCCCGAACTCCATTCGCCAAGGGTATTCCTCCAGTTGATACGGATACGCCGAGCGCACGCCCGTACCTCCCGCGCGCGTCTGCCGAAGCTCGACATGCTTGCGGACGCACATTCCGCCGATTCCGGTCGTGCCCATGAGCGCCTTGTGACCCGTAAAGGCGAGGATATCGACGTTCATCGCCTGCATGTCGATTGGAATTATGCCGGCGGTCTGGGCCGTATCAATAGCAAAGATGACGTTGTTCTCGCGGCAGATCTTGCCGATTTCGCCAATCGGCTGCACCGTGCCAAGAACGTTGGACCCATGGTTCACGACCACTAACTTAGTATTCGGACGAATCGCCTTTCTGATCTCATCCGGCTCCACGAAGCCCTGGCTGTTGAAAGGGACAAAGGTTGACGTCACTCCGCAATCGCGCACGAGATGGTTGATAGGCCGGATGACCGAATTGTGTTCGAGGTTGGTGGTGACGACGTGGTCGCTCTCCGCGAGCAGTCCGAAGATGATCAGATTGAGAGCGTCGGTGGCGTTGTACCCGAAGCATAGTCGCTCCGGGCAGTCCAGATCGCCGCCGAAGAATTTCGTCAGCCGTTTGCGAAGTTTGTCGAGCAGTTCCCCAGCCTCGATTGCGAGATCGAAGCCGCTGCGTCCCGGATTCACACCGGTCTCGCGATAGAACTTCAGCATGAATTCATAAACGTGTTCTGGCTTGGGCCAGACCGTCGCGGCATTGTCGAGATAGATGAGATGGTTGTCCATGCGCTCCGCCTGAGGAAATGCTAGGGCTGGGAGCAGGTCGAAGTACATCCAGAGTGAAAGGAATTCAACGCCCTCGGCATGGAGAAATAGCGGAAATAGATGCGAGAGAGCTTACGTTCTTCAGCGAGGCTTCTTGGTTGGCCCGGAGTTTCCTCTGCGGCGCAAAGGCGCTTCCGGCCGTTTCTCGCGCGGCTTCACTGGGCCCCAGGTGATGGCCGACGAAAGAATCATGGAGGTGGTGGTCGCAACGTAGGGCATCAGCGAGTCGAGGGCGGTCTCCAGGTGATTCATATCGGTCACTGCCACCTTGAGGATGAACGACTCGGAGCCGGTCACGCGATGACACTCCAGCACTTCCGGACGCGACTTCGCCAACTCCACAAAATGCTGCAGTTTGTCGCCGGCGACGTTCACGCGGACAAAGGCAAGCACGTTGTAGCCGCAAGCCATCGGATCGACCTCGGTGCGGTAGCCGCGAATGATCTGGGCATCCACCATGTGGTGAACTCGCTCCGCGACCGCCGGCGTGGACAACCCCACCCTCCGGCCCAACTCCGCAAACGGAATGCGCGCGTTCTGCTGCAATTCGTAGAGGATGTTCCAACAAATCTGGTCCAACAAGTGAGCGTTGGTGCGGCTCATAGACTCTCCCATGAAGACTCTCCCGTGAAGACTCTCAGATTCTTCATTGTTCTATGACGTTCAACGAAGGTCTAGTGCATGCGTCACAGCGAAGAATTGGGATCGGGGAGCTGAGAACGGTGATGTCAGTCTCCCACAGCCTCAACCGCGGGAAGCTCTTCCGCCGCTGCCCGCGTCGAAATCTTCGCGCTCGTTACCAGCACCACCGAAGCCACGATGATCGCGCTCCCCGTCAAAATATAGCGGTCGATGCGCTCGTGCAATACCAGCCATCCCAGGAACACCGCGACCACGGGATTGA
>JBAVVP010000536.1:0-12297 GCA_049697355.1 Terriglobales bacterium | reverse complement strand
TGCAGCCCCAGTGGAACGTTCCAGGCCCAGCGATCATCTTAATGAATTATCTTAATCGATGCTGCTGGACGCGCGCATGACTCGTTCCCACAAAATCGAGGGTTGGATCGCTGTCATTGTCGGCATCTTGCTCGCTGTCACCATCCTGGCCCTGATCCGCTGGCAGAAACAAAAGCCTATTTCTCTGTGGGGAGCCGTGCTCGTCCAGGATTCGGACCCACGAAACCAGCGGCCGATCGCGGGAGTGGCAATTTCGGCGGGCGATCTCGCTACCTCCGACGTCACGTCGGATTCCTCAGGATTCTTTCTTCTGAGGCTGCGCAAACCAATTCGGAACGGGCACCCCGTTGTTCTGGTCTTTCGCCACCCGCAGTACCGCCCGCTGTACCTGGATGATGTTGTCGCCAGCAAGCTTTACATCGTCCATCTCGTTCCGCTCTCCAGTAATGGCGCTCCGGCAAATCCGCCGGAAGTGAAAGTGGCCAACGTGCGGGTGAGATATGCAATCAAGGCCAAGACCGACCTGAACGTGGGGAGCGCAGTCAAAACCTTCGTGATTGAGAACAAGGGCAACGTTGCATGCAAGGGTCAACCTCTCTGCTCACCCGACGGCAAATGGAAGGCGGCCGTTGGTTCGGCCACCTTGGATGCCGGCGCGGGCAATGAATTTCGTAACGCCCGTGCCTCATGCATCGCCGGCCCTTGTCCTTTTACAAGAATTGAGGCCGACCACTTCTCCCAGGGCGGCCAGACCATCACGGCGTCGGCCCGGGACTGGTCCGATACCGCCACTTTTATGTTAGAGGCCGAGGTCTTTCGCCCCATGGTGAGTCAAATGGAACACTGGTCCTATCCTGTCATCTTTGGGGATGGACTCTCCTTCACCCTGCCTTCCGCTGCAGAGAGTGTAAGCATTGAGGCGGACCTCGACGGGCAGACCATCATTTTCCCGCTGGGGCCGGAACTTTTCTTGAGTTGGGCCACCTGCGATGCGGGCGTCAATCCCGACACAGGGCGGGTTTACCGCTGCACGCCGAAACCGGGATATCGCTTCCAGTAGTGATCGCGAGGCTGAAGCTGAAGTCGATCCGGTCTTTCCAAATTCTTTTCGGAGAAACGCTCGCGGTACCGGCCACGAAGGAATAAGCTGACGGAAGGGGGCACTATGTGCCTGGCGATACCGGGAAAGATCCTTACGACCGAAGAGCGGAACGGCTGCCGGACCGGGAGCATCCGCTTCGGTGGGATCACGCGCCAGGCCTACCTCGACTTTGTCCCTGAAGCGCAGATTGGCGACTACGTGATGGTGCACGTCGGCTTCGCCATCAGCAAGGTCGACGCCGAGGAAGCCGCGCGCACCTACCAGGCGCTCGAGACCTTGGGATTGATCGAGAGCGAGTTGGGACCCGCCGACGGATCTGCAGACGAAACGGGGAGCTGAGCTGCCGTGAAGTACATTGACGAGTATCGCGACCCGGGTATCGCCAAGGCTCTCGTCGCCGAGATCCGGCAGCGCACCACCCGCCACTGGGTCCTGATGGAGATCTGCGGCGGCCAGACGCACACCCTGATGCGCTACGGCATCGACGAACTTCTGCCCCAGGCCGTCGAAATTGTGCACGGCCCCGGCTGCCCCGTCTGCGTCACGCCGCTCGAAACCATCGACCACGCTATCGAACTCGCGTTGCGCCCCGACGTCACGCTGGTCAGCTACGGCGACATGCTGCGCGTCCCCGGATCGCAGTCGGACCTTTTTCGCGCGCGCGCTGCCGGTGGCGATGTCCGCATCGTTTACTCGCCGATGGAGGCGCTGAAGATCGCGCGCCAGAATCCGCAACGCCAGGTCGTCTTCTTCGGCATCGGCTTCGAGACTACAGCGCCGCCGAACGCGATGGCGGTCTGGCAGGCGCACCGCGAAGGCCTGCGCAATTTTTCGATGCTCACGTCGCACGTGCTGGTTCCGCCAGCAATCCGGCTGCTGCTGGCCTCGGACCGCAATCGCGTGCAGGGATTCATCGCTCCCGGCCATGTCTGCACCGTAATGGGATACCGCCAATATGAAGAACTGGCGCGCGACTTCCGCGTCCCTATCGTGGTCGGCGGCTTCGAGCCGGTAGACCTGCTGGAGGCCATCAACATGCTCGTCGCGCAGCTCGAAGCCGGCCGCACTGAAGTCGAGAACCAGTACGCGCGCTCGGTGAGCCGCGAAGGCAATGTGCCGGCGCAGCGCTTGATGGAGACCGTCTTCGAAGTGTGCGACCGCAAATGGCGCGGCATTGGCACCATACCGCAAAGCGGCTACCGCATCCGCGAAGAATTCGCTGCGCACGACGCCGAGCAGGTCTTCGGATTCTCGCAGCACGGAGTGGAGGAACCCGCGGAGTGCATCAGCGCCGAGGTGCTCCAGGGCCTGAAGAAGCCGCCCGACTGTGCTGTCTTCGCCACGCGCTGCACGCCCGAGAACCCGATGGGCGCTCCGATGGTCTCCGCCGAGGGCGCGTGCGCCGCCTACTACCACTACCGGAGGAACGCGCTCTAGGACTCCCAATGGCCGGCCCAGCCAAGCTCGATCAGCTCCACTGCCCGCTCCCGCTGCCGGTGCGCGACACCATCGTGCTCGGCCACGGTAGCGGCGGCACGCTGAGCGCCGAACTGCTGCGCGACGTCTTCCTGCCCGCCTTCGACAACCCCACGCTGGCGCGCCTCGACGATCAGGCAATCCTCAACGTGAACGGATCGCGCCTTGCCTTCACCACCGATTCTTTTGTCGTGAAGCCGCTCTTCTTCCCGGGCGGCGACATTGGTTCGCTCGCCGTGTACGGCACCGTCAACGATCTCGCCATGGGTGGCGCGCAGCCGCTTTACTTGAGCATCGCGTTCATCCTTGAAGAAGGGCTGAAGATGGAGGTGCTGCAGCGCATCGCGCGTTCGGTTCGCGCCGCCGCAGCTGCCGCCGGGGTGCAGGTCGTCACCGGCGACACCAAGGTGGTCGAGAAAGGCAGCGGCGACGAATTGTTCGTCAACACTTCCGGGATCGGCCTGGTGCGCGAGGGCGTGCGCCTGTCGGCGGACCAGGCGCGTCCCGGCGACCGCGTGCTGCTCAGCGGCTCGATCGGCGACCATGGCATCGCCATCCTCGCCCAGCGGGAAGGCCTGGAGTTCGAGAGCGCGATCGAGAGCGATTCGGCGCCGCTGCACACCCTGGTTGCGGCCATGCTCGATGTGACGCACGACTTCCGCTGCTTCCGCGACCCCACGCGCGGCGGCGTGTCGAGCACCTGTAACGAGATCGCGGCACAGTCCAAGGTCGGGATCCTGCTCGAGGAAGAGACCATTCCGGTGCGCGAAGAGGTGAAGGGTGCGTGCGAGATGCTGGGCCTTGATCCCCTCTATGTCGCCAACGAAGGCAAGCTGATTGCGATTGTCGATCCTCGCCGCGCCGACGAGGTGATCGAGACCATGCGCCGCCATCCGCTCGGCGGTGAAGCGCGGATCATTGGCACAGTGACCGAGTCGCACCCAGGATTGGTCGCCATGCGCACGACGCTGGGGACTACGCGCATCGTCGACATGCTGGCGGGCGACCAACTGCCGCGCATCTGCTGAGGCCTTATGCATGAGCTGAGCATCGCCGGCGCAGTACTGGACTCGGTGAGGAGGGAAACCGAGCTGCGCCCGGGCACGCGCATGCGCAAGGTCGGCCTCGTCGTCGGCGAACTCTCGGGCGTGGACAGTGACTCGCTGCGCTTCTGCCTGGAAGCACTCGTGCGCGACACTGAGTTCGCGGACGTCTCGCTGGAGATTTCGCCATCGCCGCGACGGCATCAATGCTGCCATTGCGGCGAGACCTTTACAGTTGCGGACTATCAGACCGTCTGTCCCGCGCGCGCAAGCTGCGAAACCGACTGTATCAGCGGCACTGAACTACAGCTCTCATTCGTGGAATTGGAGGAGCAATAGCGATGAACCGAGTTTCCCTGGAACGCAAGGTCCTGAGCGAGAACGATCGCCTGGCCTCCGAACTGCGCGCGCGTTTCGCCGCGCACAACATCCTCTGCTTGAACCTGATCAGCTCGCCCGGCGCCGGCAAGACCAGCCTGCTGGAGCGCACGCTCGAAGGCTTCCCCAGGGAAATGCGCGTCGCGGTGCTGACCGGCGACATCCAGACGGACAATGATGCGGCGCGCCTTGCCCGCTTCGGCTTCCCGGTGCAGCAGATCACGACCGGCGGTACCTGCCACCTCGACGCCAAGATGATTGAGCGCGCGCTGGAACGCTGGGACGTCGCGAACCTCGACCTGCTCCTGATCGAGAACGTCGGCAACCTGGTGTGCCCGGCCAGCTATGATCTCGGCGAAGCAGCGAAGATCGTGGTGTTGAGCGCCGCCGAAGGCGAAGACAAGCCGCTCAAGTATCCCTCCATCTTCTTCAAGTCTGAGCTGCTGGTGCTGAACAAGATTGACCTGCTGCCGTACGTGCCGTTCAGCCTGGAGAAAGCGCGCGAGAACGCTCGCCGCGTCCATCCCGGCATGCAGATCCTGGAAGTGTCGTGCACGACCGGGGAAGGCCTTCCGGCATGGCAGTCGTGGCTCGAGAACCGCCGCGCGCAACTCGCAGACGCGCCCGCCGGTGCGGCGACGTAGTTATGGTGGTCCGCAAGGGCATCGAGGTCTCGGGCGTGGTGCAGGGCGTGGGTTTTCGCCCGCACGTCTATCGCCTGGCTACCGAGCGCCATCTCGTCGGGCACATCCGCAACACCCCCGCCGGAGTCGACATCGAGATCCAGGGCGAGAGCGAGGCAGTCGAGGACTTCATCGCGCACCTCACGAGCGAAGCGCCGCCGCTCTCGCGCATCACCGATCTTCACCTGCGCGACTTGCCGAGCAATGGCGACGCCCGCTTTGTAATCGTCGAGAGCGCACGAGGCGCCGCAGTCCAGACCTTGATCTCCCCCGACGTCGCCGTCTGCGACGACTGCAGGCGCGAACTACTTGATCCGCGCGACCGCCGCTACCGCTATCCCTTCATCAACTGCACCAACTGCGGACCGCGCTTCACCATCGTGCGCGACATCCCATACGACCGCGCCCACACCTCGATGGCGCGTTTCACCATGTGTCCGGATTGCCAGGCCGAGTATGACAATCCACTGGACCGCCGCTTTCACGCCCAGCCGAATGCCTGCTGGCGCTGCGGCCCGCAACTCCAACTGTGGGACGCGTCTGGCGACCAGATCAGTTGCGATGACCCGATCGCAGAAGCTGCCGCGCGCCTGCAGACCGGTGAGGTCGTAGCCGTCAAGGGCCTGGGTGGCTTCCACCTGGCAGTGGACGCGACGAACTCGCGCGCCGTCGAACTCCTGCGCGAACGCAAAGGGCGCGTCGACAAGCCATTCGCCGTCATGGTCCCCGACCTCGCAACGGCCGAGCAGTTCTGCGACGTGGATACCAGTGCGCGCGCCCTGCTCCAACAGATGCAGCGTCCGATCGTCCTGCTGCCGCGCAAACCAGAAAGCTTGCCCGAGGCAGTAGCGCCGCGCAACCGCGACCTCGGCATCTTTCTGCCCTACACGCCGCTGCATCATCTTCTCTTCGCGGCCGGCGGCTTCCGCGCGCTGGTGATGACCAGCGGCAACCGCAGCGAGGAGCCGATCGCCATCGACAACCAGGAAGCGGTGCGCCGCCTGCGCGGCATCGCCGATTCCTTCCTCGTCCACGACCGTGACATCCTGTTGCGCTGTGACGACGCGGTTGTGCGCAGCGCTGGCGGAGCGCCGCGCCAAATGCGCCGTTCTCGTGGGTATGTCCCGATGCCGGTCTTCCTCCATGAGGCGCTGCCCCCGGTGCTCGCCGTCGGCGGCGAATTGAAGAACACGATCTGCCTCACCAAGGGACGCCACGCCTTCCTCAGCCAGCACATCGGCGATCTCGAGAACCTGGAGAGTTACAACTTCTTTGCAGAAGCGGTCGAGCACCTGCAACGCATCCTGGAGATCGAGCCGCGCGTCATCGCCTACGACCTGCACCCAAATTATTTTTCGACGCGCTGGGCGCAAGCCCGGGACGGGGTGGAAAAAGTCGGCGTGCAGCATCATCACGCGCACGTCGCCAGTTGCATGGCGGAGAACGGTCTCGACGGCAAAGAAAAAGTAATCGGCTTCGCCCTGGACGGCACCGGCTACGGCACCGACGGCCACATCTGGGGCGGTGAGGTTCTGCTGGCGGATTACGTGGGCTTCGAGCGCGCCGCGCATCTCGCGTACGTGCCCATGCCCGGAGGCGAGGCCGCGATCCGCGAGCCTTGGCGGATGGCGCTCAGCTACCTCACGCGCTCCGGCTTGAAGTTGGGGGATCTGCCATCCGTGTCGCGCGTCCAGGCAAAAAAGGCTGAGCTAGTGCTGCGCATGCTGGAGAAGAACGTGAACTGTCCGTTGACTTCAAGCTGCGGGCGCCTCTTCGATGCCGTGGCGGCGCTGCTCGGCGTCCGCGAGACGGTCAACTATGAGGCCCAGGCCGCGATCGAACTCGAGATGCTGGCGCGCGATTCCGCCGACGAACGCCCGTACTCCTTCGCGCTAGTCGAAGAGAACAAGGGCGCGAACGTGGACGGTAACGAGGCCGAGAACCAGGGCTGGATTATCGAAACCGAGCCGCTGTGGCAAGAGATACTGGCCGACCTCAAACAGGGGGTTCCGGCATCCGCGATCAGCCGGCGCTTTCATTTGGGACTGGTGGCGGTGCTGGCAGAGGTGGCCCGTCGGCTGCGGCAACGCACCGCCGTGGACCGTGTGTGCCTGAGCGGAGGCAGCTTTAATAATCTTCAGCTCTTCGAACGCCTGCAGGCGCGGCTCATCGAAGACGGCTTCCTGGTCTTTTCCCACCGCGAAGTTCCCGCAGGCGACGGCGGATTGTCCTTCGGCCAGGCACTGGTCGCTGCGCGTCGCTGCTGACCGGAAAGCGCTACTTCCATTTCTCCTCGCCTTCCGCGCCGCCGCCTTTGGAGTGGAGTGCGACAATTCGCCCCCGCCCGCTTG
Organism: Terriglobales bacterium; assembly: GCA_049697355.1. Taxonomy (GTDB): domain Bacteria; phylum Acidobacteriota; class Terriglobia; order Terriglobales; family Acidobacteriaceae; genus Acidiflorens. The sequence goes on along the minus strand of JBAVVP010000536.1, from coordinate 5,264 downwards.
AAATTTCTCGAAATTTCCTGAAATCTGTCGAATGGGCCGCGCCTCATCCGTCATACGTTCAGGAGCGCAAAGGCGCTCACAATTGGTCCCAAGGAGAAAACGAGATGCAATTCGCCCTGCTGATCTTCGAATCGCCAGAAGCTTTTGCGGCACGCAATAGCGACGAAAACGATCCTTACCTCGGCGCCTGGCGGGCGTACTATAAAGCGCTCGTCGAGGCCGGCATCTACGTCGGTGGCAGTCCATTGCAACCCCCGGAGACCGGGACCACGGTGCGAATGAAGGATGGCAAGCGGCGTGTGCAGGATGGCCCCTTCGCCGATACCAAGGAGCAACTGGGGGGATTCACAATCCTGGAACTCCCCTCGCTCGACGCGGCGCTCGAATGGGCGGCGCGCTGCCCGGCCGCCTCGATCGGCGCCGTGGAGATCCGTCCCGTTTCACCTGAATACCTGCGCCGGGTTACGGGATGAGTGGAAGCGAACCAGAGAGCACTCACCGGACGATTCGCCGAACTATCGAACGGGTGGCGCGCGAGTCCTACGGTCGCCTGGTGGCATACCTTTCCTCGCACACGCGCGACGTGGCCAGCGCGGAGGACGCCCTCAGTAATACATTGGTCAAAGCCCTCACGACCTGGCCGCAAGACGGCGTGCCGCAAAATCCCGAGGCCTGGCTGCTGACCACGGCGCGCCATTCGCTGATCGACTACGTGCGTCATCAGCAAGTAGCGGAAGCGAGCGAGCCCACACTCCTGCTGCTCAGAGAGGATTCCAAAGAGATGACGTTGTCGACGGAGTTTCCCGATGAAAGATTGAAGCTGCTCTTCGTGTGTGCCCATCCGGCGATCGATCCGGCGATGCATACGCCGCTCATGCTCCAGACCGTTCTAGGACTGGACGCCGCGCGCATTGCCGGCGCGTTCCTGGTCTCACCGAAAACGATGGGGCAGCGCCTGGTGCGTGCCAAAACGAAGATCCGCGACGGCGGCATTCCCTTCGAAGTCCCGCAAGAGCGCGAACTGCCGCCGCGTCTCGATGCCGTGCTGGAAGCGATTTATGCCGCCTTCGGGATCGGCTGGGATGATATGGCGGGAGTTGACCAGCGCGGACGGGATCTGGCCGAGGAGGCGATCTGGCTCGGGCGCGTCCTTCTGCAGTTGCTGCCCAGCCAGGCAGAGGTTCACGGTTTGCTGGCTCTCATGCTCCATTGCGAGGCCCGCAGAGCGGCGCGGCGAGGGGCCGACGGCCGGTTCGTTCCTCTTTCGGAGCAGGATTCCGAGCAGTGGTCTCGGCCCTTGATCGCAGAGGCGGAACGCCATCTCGCCGAGGCGTCGAGTCGTGGTCGCACCGGACGCTTTCAACTCGAGGCCGCGATTCAGTCAGTACATGCTGAGCGGGCGCGCAGCGGCCGGACGGAGTGGGCTGCGATCATGCTGTTCTACGAACAGTTGATCCGCATCTCTTCGACCATCGGCACAAGAACTGGATATGCCGCGGCAATAGCCGAAGCGAGGGGACCTGAAGCGGGGCTGGCGGTGCTCGATGGAATCGACCCGGACGATGTCTCCGCGTATCAACCTTACTGGGCGGTTCGCGCTCACCTCTTGCAGCGACTCGGGAAGACGCCTGAGGCCGCGGATGCTTTCGACCGCGCGATCGGTCTCACCGAGGACCCGGCCGTCAGACAATTTCTGCTTCATAAGCGCGGCTAGTTGGAATGGTCTGGGTTCGCTCTGACGGACAACAGTGACAAGGCTTTAATCTCACGGAGAGGCAATCGATCTCAATTTCCGAATCGCCGACTATCCACCCAGAACCTGATCGTTACGCTTCCCACAACCTCATTTGCGCTGGTATCGTAGATCGGGTCGCGCTAGTCTCCGAAAGGGTAAGATGCGTTTTCACAGACGCCAACTGCTGCGAATCCTCTCATTCGCTTTTGGGTCGAGCTTCATCTTGAGCCGGGACCAACTAGGCATAGCGGCGCAGACGGGCACACAGCCAATGACCTCTCCTCCCGCTGCAGCGGCAGTGGTTAGGAATGGGGTCGCTACGGAGCGGAAATGGAAAAAGTGACGGGAATCGGCGGGCTATTCTTCCGAGCGCGCGATCCGAAAGCGTTGGCGAGTTGGTACCAACAGCACCTCGGAGTCTCGCTCACACCATCGAGTGAGGGCGACCCCGTTTGGGAGCAGGAGGCAGGCCCCACGGCTTTCACCCCTTTTCCTGAGACGACCAAATATTTTGGGGATGCCAACAAGGTCTGGATGGTGAACTTTCGAGTCCGGGATCTCGACAAAATGGCAGCCCAGCTACGAACTGCAGGGATAGAGATCAAGGTTGACCCGCAATCTTATCCCCACGTCGGACGGTTTGCCCGCCTGCATGACCCCGAGGGAAATCCGATCGAATTGTGGCAACCTGCATGACCAAACGCTCCACGCTAGGTTACTAAGCAGTTCAGGACTGTTTCTGGATCACGGGCAACCCGGAAATTGAGAAGTATTTGAGCTCGACACCCGGGCGTGCAAAATTCAACCGTCCGCTAATTTCTTTCTTCTTGTAGAAGCCATTCAATCTCACCCGTCATCCCTACAGGGGCGGCTTTTGCCGCCCGAGAAATGAACGATAGGAGGGTGTATGACAATCAAAGACAAAGCAGTTCTGGTGACCGGCGCCAATCGCGGTATCGGACAGGCGCTGGTCGAGGAAGCCTTGAGGAGAGGCGCGAAGCGGGTCTATGCCGGTACGCGCCAGCCGTTGGCCCATTCGGATGGGCGCGTCACGCCCCTGACCCTGGACGTGACCAACGCTGCGCAGATTCGGGATGCTGTCGAGAGAGTCGAATCTCTCGATATCCTCGTCAACAATGCCGGCTTGGCGCTTAACGACGACTTGAGCGATCGCGCCGCGCTCGAACAGAGCCTCGCCGTCAATCTTTTTGGCACGTATGGCGTGACCCAGGCTTTCCTGCCATTGCTGACGCGTGCTCGGGGAGCCATCGTCAACGTTCTGTCGGTGGCGGCCTTAGCCCCTTTGCCGATCATTCCGGCTTACTCGATCTCAAAGGCGGCCGCATTCTCACTGTCACAATCGCTGCGCGCTCTTTTGGCCGGACGGGGTGTGAAAGTACATATCGCCCTGCCCGGCCCGGTGGACACGGAGATGTCTCGAGGCCTCGAGGTACCGAAGGCCTCTCCGGAGTCCGTTGCGAGAGCCATTTTCGACGGGGTGGAGAAGGGAGAGGAGGAAATCTTCCCAGATGCGATGTCAGAGACTCTGGCGGAGAGCTGGCGCAGAGGTGCCGTCAAAGCGATGGGGCGCCAGTTTGCGGCGCTCGTAAACGCAGAGCCCGCGAAAGCGGCCTGAGTAACCACCCAGGCACAGAACAAGGAGAGGATGAGGGAAACGGGGCGGTCGTGTGCTCCGGCGCAAACGCGGGTAATTTTTTTTATTTGCCGTGTCGAAAACCGACCGCCCTATCCGTCATCCCTGTAGAGGCGGCCTAGCGGTCAAGTTGGCCACCGAGGAGGTGAACAATGTGTCCATTCTGTTTGGGAACCATGGGATTGGTCGTCGCCGGCGCGGTTTCTACCGGCGGGCTGGCAGCATTGGCCGTGAAAGTATCTCGCATGAACCGGACAGGAGAAGTCCTGCCGAACTCAGAAGAAAGGAAGAATCAAAATGTCGACCAGAACAATTGAGAACCTGAATCCCGAGATGAAGATGCCCCCGATCGTGTCGCAGCAGGAATGGGAGGCTGCGCGACAGCAGCTCCTCGTGAAGGAGAAGGCCTTCACCCGCTCCCGGGACGCGCTGGCCGCCGAACGCCGGCGAATGCCGTGGATGGCGGTGCAGAAGAAGTACGAGTTCGACGGACCCAAGGGCAAGGTTAGCCTGCTCGATTTGTTCGAGGGCCGCAGTCAGTTGATCGTCTATCGCGCCTTCTTCGAGCCCGGCGTGTTCGGCTGGCCCGACCATGCCTGCCGCGGCTGCTCCCTGGGCGCCGATCAGGTCGCCCACCTCGCCCATCTGAACACCCGCGACACCACCCTCGTCTACGCCTCACGCGCGCCGCAGGCCGACATCGCGCGCGTAAAGGCCCGGATGGGCTGGGAGATGCCCTGGTACACCATCACCGACACTTTCGACAAGGACTTCGGCGTCGATGAATGGCACGGACACAACGTCTTCTTCCGCGAGGACGAGCGGGTGTTCCGCACCTACTTCATCAACAACCGCAGCGACGAGGCGATGGGGACCACCTGGAGCTACCTCGACCTCACTCCGTTCGGCCGTCAGGAAACCTGGGAGGACTCGCCAGCGGGTTATCCCCAGACGCCGCCGTACAAATGGTGGAACTGGCACGACAACTACGATGCCGAGGCCTCGCCTGACCCGAAGTTGGTCAAGGTGTCCGATGCTGGAGAAGCCGTGTTCCGAAAGCGCGACGCAGAAGCGAAGGCGAGCTAGGGAAGGCGGCGATTTCGCCGCCTCGAGCCTCACACCGGAGCTGAAGCGTACAGGGGTAGTATGGCGATGCTGTTTTGAGTTGGCTTAGCCGGTTCAATACGCGGTTGAAAACCGGGCGTGGAATCCTTCGCATTTTGCGAGCGGGGCAACTCGGAAGTAATCCAAACCGTCTTGACTCGGGACATTCGCCGGGCTGAGCCCGCTACCGGATCATGACAGCAGGCCGTGCTCGCGCAGTTTCCGGTACAGATTCCGTTCGCTGATTCCGAGAATCCTGGCCGCGTTTCCGCGGTGACCCTTGCTGGCCTCGATCGCCGATCGGATGTGTGTGAGCTCCGCTTCTTCGAGCGTCGGCAGCGGGGTGTCCTGCGCAAAGGGACTAGCCGCCGGAGCAGGCTTCGAATTCCGCAAGGCGGCGGGGAGGTGCTCCGGCAGAACAATAGATCCCTCACAGAGTACCAGGGCCGCTTCGACTACGTGCAGCAGTTCGCGCACGTTCCCAGGCCAGTTGTGCCGTCGCAGGAGTTGCAGGGCCTCTTCGCCGATCTGTTTGCTGGAGCCGAAGCGCTCGTTGAGGACGGTTACGAAGTGTTGTGCCAGCAGATCCACGTCCGCCCCTCGGGCGCGCAGGGGCGGCACCTCCACTGTGATCGTACTCAGGCGGTAAAACAGGTCCTCGCGGAAAAGTCCCTGCCGCACCATCGAGGGCACATCGCGATTGGTCGCGGTCAGAATCCGGACATCCACTTGAATTTCCCGGGTGCCGCCGACATGCCGGAACGTGGAGGT
>JBAVVP010000535.1:0-10318 GCA_049697355.1 Terriglobales bacterium | reverse complement strand
GCGGTGTTTGATGCGGGCGTTCAGCACGTCCTTCATGTCGGGCAGGCCCGGATGGGTCACGATGGAGCGATTGCCGAGAGCGCGAGGTCCCCACTCCATGCGACCCTGAAACCATCCCACCACATTGGCCTGCACCATTTGATCGGACACGGCGTTGAGCAGAGGCCCGCGATCCAGTCGCTGATACTTTACGCCCGCACTTTTCAAGGACGACTCAATATGCGCTTCGGAGAACTCCGGCCCCAGGTAGGCATGATTCATTTGCGCTTCGCCGGTGCGCGGCTGTTTCAACACCGAGTGATAGGTGTGGAGCGCGGCGCCAATCGCCAGGCCTTCATCGCCGGCCGCCGGCTGAATCCAGGTACGCCGGAACGGAGTGCGGGAAAATATCTTGCCGTTGGCCACGCTATTGAGCGCGCAGCCTCCCGCAAGGGCAAGATTTTCATCGGGAACTCGCTGGTGCAGCTCATTCATCAGATGAAAGAAGACTTCCTCGAAACAATATTGCATGGCAAACGCCAGACCCATGTCCCGCTGCGTGATTTCGGCGTACGGCTCGCGGGGGACGCCGAAAAGCTTTTCCATCTTGTCGGAGAAATGCCGCGCCAGGCGCACCGTTCCATCGGGCAGCACCTGCATTCCCTGACTGCTCCCCAGCGGTTTGAAGTAACTCATGTTGAGCTGGAAGCTGCCGTTCTTGAGCCCGATAATTTTCCGAATCTGGTCGACGTAGACATCTTTTCCATACGGCGCCAGCCCCATGACTTTGCCTTCATCGCCATATTTTCTGTAGCCGATGAAATCGCAGATCATGGTGTAGAAGGTGCCGAGTGAATGCGGCAGAAACACGCGGTCGAGCACCTGGATTTCAGGGCCGTCGCAGCGCGCCATCATGGTGGAAACAAAATCTCCCGAACCGTCGTAGCTGAAGCCCGCCGCCTTTTCCCACGGCGAACAGTAGTAGGAACTGGCGATGTGCGCGAGGTGGTGCTCCAGATGATGCTCTTGAAATTTCAGCGTGGAAGCATCGACGTCGAGCGCCTGGGCCAGCAGCGAACGCACGTCGCGCATCGCCTCTTTGCGCTGCCGCATCTTGATAAACTTCAACACCTTTGTGGGATTGGCCAGGGCATATTGCACCTTCTTGGCGAGGTTGGCGTCGCTATCCTGGCCTACGGCAACGTGCTGCACGTCAGTGATCTTCGCGCCTGCTGCATCCAGACACGCTTTCACGGCGAGCGCGGGAAAGCCGCCGTAATGTTTGTGCCGGTTCAGCCGTTCTTCGGCCACGGCAAAGAGAATCTTTCCATCGTCGACGATCGCGGCCGAAGCGTCGGCGTGAAACATATTCAGACCCAGAATCAACATTTACGGCTTGTTCCCTTCTGTGTCGTTCTTGTAATTCCTGGCGCTGCCGCAGACCGGTGTCACCGAAAACCGTTCCGTAGAGACGGGGCTTGCCCCGTCTCATGCCGCGGAAGGAGACGCGGCAAGCCGCGTCTCTACAGGAAATTATTGCGGCAACTTTCCCTGCAAGGCCGACGCCACGAACCCGCTCAGGTCGACCGTCAGAGGCTGCCCGGTCTGGCACGAATTCTGCAGTCGCAGGGTTGCGAGCGTCGAGCCCACGATTTGTTCGAGCGGAATCGGCGGCAGCGTCTTGCCCCGAAGCGCATCCACGAATGCCTGCATCTCGGCTTTGTGACCCTTGTCTTGTCCCCACAGCGCGCGCGTGATTTGTTTGCGTCCCGTGCGCACCAGTTCGAGCCTGCGAAAATCTTCGAGGATCGCGACCGAACCCCCGCCGAATACCTCCACGCGTTCCTTCGAAACCGATTTGTCGCCGTTGGCAAGGTAGCTGATCGTGCCGAGCGTGCCATTCGCAAACTGGAGCGACGCAACAACGTTATCCATGCTGTATTGGCCGGGATTGCCCACCGGTTGCGCTTGCACTTCGACTGGACACGCACCCGCGATATAGCAGAGAAAGTCCACAAAATGGCAGACCTCGCCGAGAACGCGTCCGCCTCCCTGCTCGGGGTCGTTTACCCAATGATCGGCGGGGATATAACCTGCGTTCACGCGATAGTGGATGGCGAGGGGTTCGTGGATTTCTGACAAAAACTGTTTTAGTTGAACGGCCATGGGGGCGAATCGACGATTGAAGCCGACCATGAGGAGCGGAGCTAGTTGCCCACCCTCAATACTCGGCCATACAACACGCACCAACGCCGCCAGTTCCTCTTCAGTCAGACAGAGCGGTTTTTCGCAGAAGACCGCTTTGCCCGCGCGCAGGACCGCGAGCGATTGGGTGGCGTGAAGGTTATGACGCGTGGCGATCAGCACCGCGTTGATTTTTGAATCGTGCAGGAGATCGTTTTCTGAATTGGAACAGTAAGAGAATCCAAATTTCTCCGCCGCATTCCGGCTGCGCGGGCCGGTTGCATTGCAGACACCGACCAAAGAAATACCCGGAATCGCCTTCAGGGCGGGCAGGAGCGTGTTCTGCGCGAAGTTTCCAGCGCCCAGCACGCCCAGGCCGACGGAACCTGACGAGATTGCGATGGTGCTCACAGAAATCTTCCTTGATAGATTCGGGATGCTTCCCGATTCGGCGCCCTCGTACGTGATCAGGGCCGCCAGAAAAGACTCACAGGTACTGCCCGTAATCAGGTCATAGGCACGCGTCGCCTGCTCTATAGGAAACCGGTGCGTAATCAGCGACTGCAGGTTCAGTTTGCCGTCCGCGATGAATTGCAGAAAGGCTTCCAGGTTGCGCGTTTCCGTCCAGCGCACTTGTCCGATCGGATAATCGCGTCCCTTCTCTTCATACGCGGCGTCATAGCGGCCGGGGCCGTAGGAGCGCGAAATTCGGAAATCCAATTCCTTTTCGTAATAAAGTTTGCGCCGCAGTTCCATGCCGACGGTTCCCACGGCAACCACGATGGCGCGATCGCGGGCCAGTTCCGCGGCCAGGTTCACTGGCTCGCTGCTTGCAGTCTCCGCTGTGATCAGAACCGAGTCCACACCGCGGCCACCCGTCTTCTGGAAGCACAGATCGCGGAATTCTTGCGCGCTGGTGCAGGTGGCTTCGGCTCCGCTCCCGAGCGCGAGATCGGCGCGCTGCCGCAGCAGATCCATGCCAAACACGCGGCAGCCGGCGGCTTTCAGCAATTGAACCGTGATTTGCCCGAGCAAGCCCAGGCCGATTACCGCGACCGAGTCGCCCAAAGTGACTTCCGCGGTCCGAATGCCGTGCAGGCAAATCGCGCCCACGGTTCCGAAGGCTGCCTCTTCCAAAGAAACTCGCGAGGACTCGTCGCTGCTCTCTGGAATCTTCGCAACCAGCAGGCGCGGCACGCAGGCAAACTCGGCATGAACCGCATATCCCGCGCCCGCGCAGGCTACGCGGTCGCCCACGTTGATGTCGGCGACGCCATCGCCCCCCGCGACCACCACGCCGGCGCTGCTGTAGCCCACCGATTGCGGCTGATCCAGACGGGAGCGCACCGTCTGCAGCGTGGAAGCCAAGCCGTCTCGCCGCAACTTGGCGATCACGTCGCGCACCAGGTCGGGGCGAGCCTTCGCCTTCGCCAGCAGACTCTTGCCGGCGAATTCCGCGGACGCGCGCTCGGTGCCCGCCGACACCAGCGACGCTGCCACCCGCACCAGCACGCAGCCGGGCAACAGCTGCGGAGCCGGAACCTCGGCGATCTGTAACTCACCAGTGCGCGCGTCTTGTAAGAGCTGCTTCATGCGATAGTTACTTGAGATGCTACTTGAGGCGCGCCGATCTTCTGTTCGGCAAACGATCTGGCGCCGCCATCGAGAAACAATTGCATCCAGATTTCCAGCGTCAGCAGTTGCCAGATTTGCATCGACCAGTCTTCCGCACCCCGGCGGTGCTCGTCAATGTAGGTGCGCACCTCTTCCGGGCGAAACAAACCTCGGCGCTTGACTTGAGATTCCGAGAGAAGGTCGTCCACCATGGGGCGCAAATCGTGCGCCAGCCAGTAGTCTACGGGCGCCCCGAATCCCGCTTTCGGCTGCCGCATGACCTCGTCCGGCAGCATACTACGCATGGCTTCGCGGAAGATACGCTTGGTCACCGGACGCCACTTCCCTTTCAGCTTCCACTCCGGCTTGACGTTCCAGGCAACGAATTCGGCGAGCTCGCGGTCCAAGAACGGCACCCTCACTTCGACCGATGACGCCATGCTCATCTTGTCGTTGTAAGTCAGATTGAGCGTGGGCATGAAGATCTTAGTATCAAGATAGAGCATCTGGTTGAGAAAGTCCGCGTGCCGCACTCGGTCGAACGCCGCCAGATGCTGATCGCCCGCATCAGGGCCGCTTGCCGGTTGCCGACATTCTAGAGCATATAAGGCGGCCTTCTGCTGCGCATCCAGATACGTGCAGTTTCTGATGAAACCCTCCTGTGGGCTGAGCGCCGCGCTGCGCGCCATCTTCTTCGCCAGACGCACGGGCCCTTTCATACGCGTCCCGCGCAGAGACGGCAAGGCGAGCAGAGCGCGCTCCGCGGCGGCGCGCGCGAAGCCTGGGATACGCCGATATTCTTCGGCCCACGCGTGAGCCACATGCTTGCGGTATCCCGCAAACAGTTCATCGCCGCCCACTCCCGACAAAAGCACAGTCGCCTGTTTCCGCGCCTCGCGGCACACCAGATACGCCGCGATGATGGCCGGATCGGCCGTGGGCTCGTCCATGTGCCAGGTCAGACTCGGCAACAGACCGACCACATCGGGTTCGACCACGATCTCATGATGCTCGCAGCCCAGCTTGCGTGCGAGGCGCTGCGGAACGCCGGGATCGTCAAGCGCCGTCTCCCCCACACGATATTTTTCCGGAAACGTAATCGTGTAAGTCCGCACTGGCTGCTTTCTCGCCGCGGCCGCCACCATGGCCGCAACTATGCTCGACGAATCGAGGCCCGCGCTCAGAAAGGCGCCGATCGGAACATCGCTCACCATCTGTTGCTCGACCGAAGCGCAGAAGCGCTCGCGGATCTCCTGCGCCACATCCGCTTCGGTCCGTTCGAACCGATGCTCGGCCTGGGGGAACGTCAAGTCCCAGTACGGTTCGATCTTGAACTCGCCGTGTTTCCAGAGCGCGCAGTGGCCGGCGGGAAGCTTGCGGATTCCCTCGAACATGGTCAGCGGATCGGGCACCCAGAGGAAAGTGAGGTACTGGTCGAGCGCCTCCAGGTTCATGCTGGCTTCGATTCCGGGCACTTCGAGCAGCGCCTTGACCTCGGACGCGAAGGCTAGTTTTCCAGCGCGCTCCGAGTAATAGAGCGGCTTGATTCCGAAATGATCGCGGGCCAGAAACAGCTTTGGCGAAGCTCCACGCAAGTCGCAGATGGCGAGGGCAAACATGCCCTGCAAGCGGTTCAGGCAGTCTTTGAATCGGTCGGGACCATATTCTTCGTAGAGATGAACGATGGCTTCCGTGTCGGTGTGCGAACGAAAGCAATGGCCCTTCGCTTCGAGTTCACGCCGCAGGTTGGCGAAGTTGTATATCTCGCCGTTGTAGGTGATCCACACCGTGCCATCTTCGTTCGACATGGGCATGCGGCCATCGGCGGACAGGTCGAGAATCGCGAGGCGGCGGCTTCCCAATCCGATGTATCCCCCATCGGGGAAACGCCGCTCCCAGAGCCCGGAGTCGTCGGGGCCGCGGTGTGTCTGCACGTTCGTCATGCGAACGAGCGTCTCCCGGTCGCCGCAATTCACGAGGCCGCTGATGCCGCACATGGCCTCAGTTCCTCCCCGTCTTTGGTTCGCGCTTGAGTTGGTGCTTTAGCTCGTAGATTTTCGCTTTCGAATGGAACATCTGCACCGCTTGAAAGGTGCAGTAGATCAACCCCGGCACGCCATCGAGAAATCCGAGACGAACCATATAGCGATACAGGAAGAGCAGGACTGGAGAACCCGGCATGCGATAGAGATTCCGTTTGAGCCACCGCCGGCGCTGCGCCTGAGTGCCGAACAAGTCGGCGCTCACCTCTTCGGAATTAGCGGCGCCTTCGGGCTGCCACAGCACGCGCGCCTCCCAGTTCGAGTACTCATTGTGCTTCAGGATGTAGCGCGACAGGGAATCGACATTGTGGTGGATGAGCGCATGGTGCAACTCCGCGGTGGGTCCGTCTACGACCACATGTTCGTGGATTTCGATGTCGGCCATGGAGGCGTCCTGATCCTTCAGGCGGCATTCAAAACGGCCTCGCCCTTTGCGGAAGAGCGAAAGCTTCCAGAAACTTGCATCGCAATGCCGCAAGACTCGCCCGAGAAAATACATTTGCAGGCGGATGGAATATCCGTTCAGCTGGGGGTTTTGCAGTGCACGCCGAATTTCTTCGATGAGTTCCGGCGTCAGGACTTCATCGGCGTCGAGTAAGAAAATCCAGTCGTAAGCTAGCGGCAGCGTATCCATGGCCCACTGGCGCTTCTTCGGCCAGCCTCCGGCATAATGAAACTGGACGACCTTCGCGCCATGCGCCTTAGCGATCTCAACCGTGTCGTCGGTGCTCTGGGAATCGACGACGTACACCTCGCCGACGCGGGCGAGCGACTCCAGACAGCACCGGAGGTTGCGAGCCTCGTTCCGGACCGGGACGATCACACTTATGGGCAGCACCGTCGGGGCGGCGTTCGAGTGCGACACCTCAGTCTCAGATTTTGTTTCGATCAAGCTCATTCTGCCGGCAGGTAGTTAGGTTCCACTATGTTAGCTGAACTCAGGGCATTCTTGAACGCAAGAACGTTTCCCACGCAGCACCGCTTCGCGGCTTTGCCTTCACAGGTTCTGTTCGCACCAACGTCTCAACACGAACAGGGACCACGGACGCGACCATGAAGTCTTGCCCGCAAGAAAGCGGTTCCACACTTCTCGTACGGCGCTGGCGGCGATCGAAGTCTGATCCCAATCGCTCTTCAGCAGCGCTTCTTCGACGACCGGCCTCATCTCGCCTCGCAGCCAGCGCTCAAACGGCAAAGTAAATCCGCGCTTGGGACGATGCACAATCTCTCTTGGCAACTCGACACCGAGACTCGCCAGCAGCAGGCTCTTCGGCAAATCTCCCTTTAATTTCTTATCGCCCGGAATGCGGAAGCAGGCCTCGACCAGCGTGCGATCGAGAAAGGGCACGCGCAATTCGAGACCATGCGCCATGCTCATGAAATCGGAATCCCGAAGCAGCGTGTTGCGCATGTAGCAATGCGATTCCAGATAGGAAACGCGATTGACGGAATCCAGAGTCGAACTTTGCGCGATGGACTGCTGCAACATGCTTGCGAGAGAGCGCTCTGAATCTTCACAATCCGCACTGAGCAGCGCCTCGCGCTCCGCCGCGCCAAACAGCGTACGCATCAAGAAATATGGATGGATGATGGAATCAGTACCTGCAGCGAGTTGGGCCAGCTTGCGGCTGCGATCGCCTCTGCCTGCAAACAGCGCGACGGAAGCGGCAAGCGGCCGCTGCGCGATTTTCGGCAATCGCCCAAATCGTTTCGCAAAGGATTCCATGCCTGGCACGCGGTGAAAATTCGAGTAGCCGGCAAACATCTCATCGGCGCCCAAGCCCGTCAATGCAACTTTCACTCCGGCGGCCCGCGTTTTAGCGGACACCAGATACGTATTGATGCCGTCAATCGTCGGTTGGTCCATCGCGCCAAGCGCTTCCGGCAACGCTGCCAGCGTGTCCCGTTGCGAGACGGGAATCTCATGATGTTCGGCGCCAAAGCGGCGGGCGACTTCCCGCGAATACTGCCCTTCGTTGAACTCCTCTTCCTGGAATACCAGCGAGAAGGTGTTCGCGCGCACGCCATTGTGGCTGAGGAGGGCGACGAGAGCGCTGGAATCGATTCCGCCCGAAAGAAACACTCCTACGGGGACGTCGCTGACCAGGTGGGATAACACAGCATCACGAAGGATGGCGGGCAGTTGCTCGGCCGGAGCAATGCCATGTCCAGGTCGTGGTTCCGCTTCATCTCTTAAAAACGACTGCAGCGGATTCCAGTATTCGCGGATGCTCACCGATCCGTTTTCTAGTGTGAGCACATGGCCCGGCGGAACGGCCTTGACTCCTTCGACGATCGTCCACGGTTCGTAGACGGAACCGAAGGCCAGGTAGCTCAAGACCCCAGTGGAATCAGCCTTTCGCGGCACGAGTCCCGTCCGCAAAAGCGTTCGGACCTCCGAAGCAAAAACAAAAGTCTCGTCCGACTGGTGGTAGTACAGCGGCTTGATTCCCATGGGGTCGCGCGCCAAGAGCAGCCGCTTTCGGGGCGCGTCCCAGAGGGCGAACGCAAACATGCCACCCAGTCGCGTCAGGCAAGACTCGCCCCATACCCGATAAGCGGCCAGGATTACTTCGGTGTCGGAATGACTTTTGAATTCGGCACCGCCGGCTTCGAGTTCCTGGCGAAGTTCGCGGAAGTTGTAGATCTCGCCGTTGAAGACGATCCAGTTGCCGGTGACCGGATCCTGCATGGGCTGATGCCCGAGCGGCGAGAGATCGAGAATCGCCAATCTTCGGTGGCCTAATCCGATTTCCAGCGGCTGCGGTTGGGATTCTTTGAGCAGCACGGTACCGGAATCATCGGGTCCGCGGTGCGCGAGCGAAGCGGTGGCTTGTTCCAGAACTGCAGGAGGGATCTGGGTTCGACGCGTCAGGATGCCAACGATGCCGCACATCGGAAATGTTTGCTCGCTTCCTTGCTTGCCGAAATGATCTGGTGCAGCGGTCGCGCGGGAAGCGCGTCCCTCAGGGGCTGAAGCCCGCGTTCCGTCGCCCCTAAAGGGCACGGCTGAAGCCGTGCCCTTCCCTAAAGCTGTTTTGTGAAACACGCTCTACTTAAATGCCTCGACGTATAAGGAATGGGGCAAATCCGTCGAGTCTCCCGGTTCATACCGAGGCACGCTGGTCGCATACAAACGGCTCTTCCCTTCCGCGGATTTCTCGACCTCCCGGAAGCCCGCTTCGCGAAGCACTTCGGCGAGATAACTGAAATCGAACGCGGTGCGGTGCTGTCCGTCGCAGAACACGAAATTCGAAAACCTGCCGCCCAGCGAATCGAAATGCCGCGGAAATGAATCGTCGAACCACTCGCTGCGCGCCTGAGTATACGCTGCGATCGCGCTCTCCAGGCTCGGAACGATGAGCCGGATGCCGCCGCCGTTTTTCAACACCCGCGCACATTCCCGAAGCAGACGCTTGAGCTCATCCGGATAAAAGTGCTCGAACATGTGGGTTGAATAGATCGAGTCCACCGAATTCGAAGGGAATGGGAGTCCGTTTCTGACATCCAGCCAAAGGTCAATCTTGTTAAAAGGATTGCCGTCGATATTGAGGAATCCGGGCAGGTATTTAGGACCGCAACCAAGATGAAGATGCCGCGCGCCGTTCCGAGGGCCTGGGCTCATGACATACCGGCGCAGGAGATAATTCGGGACCGTGGCCTTGGCAATGCCCCAAAACACGATGTCTTTATACCGCTGGTGAAGCAACCCATCCTCCGGTAACGGCGACCGCCATGAGTGACCGCCATTATAAAGCAGCGGGTTGAACCATCTTTGTGACGGGCCGAACACTCATACAGCCCTCAGGCGATGGCTTGGCGGTAAATTTTGACCAACTGTTGCGCCTGATGCGACAGCGTCAACTTGTCGAGGATGGTCTGGCGTGCGGCCGTTCCGATCCGCGCGCACAGTTCGGGCGACGCGAGTAAAGCGGAAAGCCCCTGCTCAAGCTGTGCGAGTCCATCCACGGGGATAAGCCAGCCATTCCTGCCATGCTCAATCAACTCCTCGATTCCCTGCCCGCGGCAGCCGATCACCGGCTTGCCGCATGCCATAGCTTCCAGGTA
The DNA here is from genome assembly GCA_049697355.1 of Terriglobales bacterium. Lineage (GTDB taxonomy): Bacteria > Acidobacteriota > Terriglobia > Terriglobales > Acidobacteriaceae > Acidiflorens. Next base: position 431 of record JBAVVP010000535.1, on the reverse strand, counting down.
CACGCACCCCAAGCCCTCATTGGCGCTGGGCAATACAAAAACGGAGCAGCGACGCATGGCCTCGGCCACCTCGGACCGGCTCTGTCGGCCGACAAAATGAACTTGCCGTTCGAGGCCCAAGTCGCGCACCAGCCCTTCAAACTGGGCGCGGTCCGGGCCTTCTCCGATGATGCGGCAGCAAAGCTGGGGAAAGGAAGCTCTGAGATTTCCGAGCGCTCGCAAAACCAGTTCGTGGCCTTTGCTGCGCAGCAAGTTGCCGACGATCAGAATCTCCGGATCGAGCTCTCCCACCGCGGCGACATTCGGTGAAAAGAAGCTCGGATTTACACCGTTGTACACGACGGTGCTGCTGGTCTCCGGCGGCGTTCCGGTCTTTAGAATTAGAATTTTCTGCACTTTTCCGCTGATGCAGATTACGGTCCGGGCTGCAT
>JBAVVP010000534.1:0-6828 GCA_049697355.1 Terriglobales bacterium | reverse complement strand
GATGCGCTGGGTCTTCCTCGGTTGTTGGACGTGCTCTAGCTCAACCGAACTGAACCGCCGTATGCGGACCCGCATGTACGGTGGTGTGGCAGGGGAGGAGAGGTGACTCTCCCCCCTATGCCGATTGGCGGCCAATAGAAAGGTCATCGCCATGATCGTGAATATGTCCGACAGCGCCACCGAAGAACAGATCGACCACATCATTCAACGTATCCGCGAGGCCGGATTCCAGCCCCATGTCACGCGCGGCACCGAGCGCACCATCGTTGCGGCCGTCGGCAGCGGTGGGCGCCGCCATGAAATCGAGGCGCTTTCGGTCGCGCCCGGGGTCGACAACGTGGTCGCGATCGCCCAGCCCTTTAAGCTTGTCAGCCGTCAAACGCGGCCGCAACTTTCGGTCGTCGACGTCAGCGGCGTAAAGATCGGCGGGCCCGAAGTGGTCGTCATTGCCGGTCCCTGTTCGGTGGAATCGCGCGAGCAATTGCTGGAGACCGCGCAAGGAGTAAAGCGCGCGGGCGCTGCCATGCTGCGCGGCGGAGCTTATAAACCGCGCACCTCGCCCTATGAGTTCCAGGGCCTGGGAATTGAAGCGCTGAAGATTTTGCGCGAGGCTCGTGAACTCACGGGCCTCCCGGTTGTCACCGAGGTCATGAGCACCGAAGACGTGGACTTGATCTGCGAGTATGCCGATATGCTGCAGGTGGGGGCGCGCAACATGCAGAACTTTGCGCTGCTGCGACGGCTGGCTACCATCAAGAAGCCGATTCTGCTCAAGCGCGGCCCTTCCGCCACGGTGAAGGAGTGGCTGCTGGCGGCTGAATACCTGCTTTCTGGCGGGAACGATCAGGTCGCGCTTTGCGAGCGCGGAATTAAGACCTTCGAAACCGCCACGCGCAACACGTTTGACCTTGCCGCCGTCGCTCTCGCCAAAGAACTCTCGCACCTGCCGGTGGTGGCCGACCCGTCGCATGGCACGGGAAAGCAGAGCCTGATTGCGGCGGTTTCACGCGCTGCCGTCGCCGTCGGAGCGGACGGCCTCATCATTGAGGTGCATCCCTGTCCGGAACGGGCCCTTTCCGACGGGCCTCAGTCTCTCGACCTGCCACAGTTCGAGCGCGTCATGCGCGGATTGAGCGCCCCATTGCGGCCTGTGCTCGCTCTGGACCAGAAGACGGCACAAACGTGACAATGGTTATACCGGAACATTGGTTACAAGCATCGAAACGACGGAGAGTGGCGTGGCATCTCGCGAATACGTGTTTTGGGAAGTGGATGTGCAGGCTGATTTTATGCTGCCGGGTGGCAAGCTCTACGTTCCCGGAGCCGAGAAGCTTTTGCCCAACATCCGCAAGCTGACGGACGCGGCGCGGCGCGGCGAAGTGTTTCTGGTGTCGCATGGAGACTTTCATCCGGCCAACGACCCTGAGTTCAAGCACTTTCCGCCACACTGCTTGAAGGGAACGGCTGGGGCCGAACTGGTTCCGGAAGCGCTGACGGATAAGTTTGTTCGGGTGGAGAACAATGCCAACGCAAAGTTGCCGGAAGATCTTTTCCAGTATCGGGAGATTGTCCTGGAGAAGCAGACGCTCGATATTTTCGAGTCTCTCCACGCGGACGCATTGGTCGAACGTTTAGGCGACGCTGCGGAATTTGTTGTGTTTGGAGTGGTGACAGAATACTGCGTCAGTTGCGCGGTTAAGGGCTTGCTGAAGCGGAAGCGGCGCGTGGCGGTGGTCCGTGACGCGATTGAAACTCTGGCCCCGGAAGTTGGGAACAGAACGCTGGCCGAATTGCAACGCCTGGGAGTGACGCTCGTCACGACCGACGAAATTCTTCGCAAGGTGTCAGCTCAAGCACGCGACTGATCGGCATTTCATCACAGCAGCATGCCGGCAATCGACGCCGACATCAGATTGGCCATAGTGCCGGCCAGCATGGCGCGAATGCCCAGCTTTGCCAGGTCTCCTCGTTTATTGGGAGCGAGCGCTCCGATGCCGCCCATTTGAATTCCGATGGAGCTGAAGTTGGCGAAGCCGCACAGCGCAAAAGTGGCAATCGTGAACGAGCGCGGATCGAGCACGGCCTTTTGTGGGCCAAGCATGGAGAACGCCACCAGTTCATTCAACACCATGCGCACGCCCAGAAGATTGCCAATCAGACGGCAGTCATGCCAGGGAACTCCGATCACCCATGCGATGGGCGCAAACAACGCACCGAGTATGGCCTCGAGACTCGAGGGGAACCACGCGATGTGGGCGTGAATTCCGCCCATGATCCCATCGAACAAGGCGACCAACGCCAGGAACGAAATCAGCATGGCGGCGATGTTCAGCGCCATGTGCAAACCATCGGTGGTTCCGCGCGCGATGGCGCCCAGCAGATTCTGGTTCTTTTCCAGCTCTACCTCCTCTTCACTCATCACGACGCGGCCCGCGGTTTTGGGCACTTCGGTCTCGGGTACCAGCATCTTGGCCATTAGTAGTGTGCCGGGAGCGGTCATGATCACGGCGCTCAGCAGATGTTTGGGCTCGATCCCAAAGGCAATATAAGCCGCCATGATACTGCCGGAAACGTGCGCCATGCCGCTCGTCATTACCGTCATCAACTCCGAATATGTGAGGTCGGGCAGGAACGGCCGAATCGTCTGCGGCGCCTCGGTCTGGCCCATGAAAATGCTCGCGGCCACATTCAATGACTCCGCGCCGCTCACCCCCATCAGCCGGATCATCAGCCACGCAGCGGCCTTGATTACCAACTGCATGACGCCGATGTAATAGAGGACCGCGAAGAGTGCGCAGATGAAGATCACCGTCGGCAAAACCTGGAATGCAAAATAAAAACCGAAGTGCGAGCCCTGCTTACCGAGATCTCCAAAGACAAACTGCGACCCGGCAAAGGCGTAGCTGAGGAGCCGGTTCACCGCGTCTCCGGCCTTTTGAAAAAGCGTTCGGCCGACGTCACTCTTCAGAACAAAAATAGCGAAGGCAACCTGCAGCCCAAGCCCCCAGGCCACCGTCTTCAGGCGGATCGCGCGGCGGTTGGTGGAGAAGGCGTAGGCGAGGGCCAACATGGTGAGCAGACCGAGAATGCCAGTAAAACGTCCCATCGTTATCCCCTTGATGAATCAGTGTTCCCCTTTATAGATCGCGCGATGAACCAAAGACGGTTTGTGCGCGGGCGCGGCGCCGGCGATCTCATAGCTCTCTTGTAGCAGCGTTTTTGCGCGCGCGGCCTGCTGGTCGGAGTGGCAGTGAATGGTGCAGAGCGGCTCGCCAACGGAAACTTCGTCGCCGAGCTTTTTATGAACCTCGATGCCGACCGAAGGGTCGACGGAATCTTCTTTGCGTTCGCGGCCTCCGCCGAGGATGACGCAGGCGGTGCCGACCAGTTCGCACTGGATCGCGGCCACATATCCAGCGTGGGGACTGGGCACGTCCACGCGGTGATCCGTGCCGGGCAGAAGGGTCGGATCGTCGATCGCGCCGATATCGCCTCCCTGCATCTCGACCATCTGGCGGAAGCGCTCGAACGCCTTTCCGGAGGCGATGATTTCCGCGGAGAGTTGCTTGCCTTGACTTACCGTCTTTGAAGCGCCGCCGAGAAAGAACATCCAGGCTGCGAGTTCAAGGCAGAGCTGGCGCAGATCGTCCGGACCGCCGCCGTGCAGTACCTCGATGCACTCCCGCACTTCGAGCGCGTTGCCCACCATGCGGCCAAGCGGCTGGCTCATATCGGTAATGAGCGCAACCATGCGCTTGCCCATGCGCTCGCCCGTTTCGACCATGAGCTCGGCCAGGAAAACGGCGTCTTCCTCTTTCTTCATGAACGCGCCGGAGCCGGTCTTCACGTCGAGCACGAGCGCGTCGGTGCCCTCGGCCAGCTTCTTGCTCATAATCGAGGCGCAGATCAGGTACGGACTCTCGACCGTGCCGGTAACGTCGCGCAATGCGTACAACTTGCGATCGGCGGGAGCGATCTTCTCGGTCTGCCCAATCATGGAGCATCCGCAGGCTTTTAGAACGCGGTGGAACTCGGGCACGGCGAGTCCGACGCGAAATCCGGGAATGGATTCGAGTTTGTCGAGCGTTCCTCCGGTGTGGCCCAATCCGCGGCCGCTAATCATGGGGACGTAGAGACCCCCGGCAGCGACCAGCGGGGCAAGCACCAGCGAGGTCTTGTCGCCGACGCCGCCGGTGGAGTGCTTGTCTACTTTCTTTGCCGGCAGGAAGTTGAGGTCCAGCACTTCGCCGGAGTGGAGCATGGCGTGGGTGAGGGCGGCGGTTTCCTCGCGCGTCATTCCGCGCAGCACGACGGCCATCAGCCACGCGGACATCTGGTAATCGGGAATGCCGCCGACGTCCTTGGTGCAGCCAGCGACGAGGTATTCGATTTCAGGGGCGGATAATTCGCCGCCATCGCGCTTTTTGCGGATGAGATCGATGACGCGGAACGGCGATTCGGAAACACTCGGTAGGCTCACTTGAGGCGGAAACCCTCCGGCAGAAGATCGGCGATGAGGCTTTGCTTCGGGCCTTTTGCGCCTTGGTAGAAGACGAGGGCGCGCGGGCCGAATTCATAGATGACCTGGCGGCAGGCGCCGCAGGGCGAGCATGGAACTCCGTGATCGATTTCGTTGGCGGCGACCACAGCAATGGCACGAATCTCAAGCTCTGGCCCATCTTTAGCGATGGCGGAAAAGATCGCGGTGCGCTCGGCGCAGTTGGTCATTCCGTAGGAAGAGTTCTCGACGTTGCATCCTACGAACACTTGGCCTTTCGAAGTCAGGATGGCCGCTCCCACTCTGAAGTTGGAAAAGGGGGCATAGGCGTTCTTCATCCCCTTGCGCGCCGAACGAAGCAAGCGTTCGCGCATGGCAGCTGAGACCTTTGGCTTTGGCATATCCAAATCGATTTTACTGAAGAACAAGAGGGGCCATTGTAACGCGTGACCGCTGTCGCGCAGTGGAGATTTTCGACAGCGTTCGCATGGCACCTTGCTAAGGCGTTGCCACCTTGCCCAGCGGCGTCGGCGCTTTCAGCAGGTCCACAAACATCTTGTAGAACCTGTCCTGATCCAAGTCGAACTGCACCTCGACCGGCTGTACATCGCGCTTCGGTTTATCTCGATCCGTCCAGGCGAGCGTGTCTCCGTAGCCGGGGCCGCGATCGAGGTTCACATCCAAGTAGCGGTTTTCTTTCCTCGTGATCAGCGATGGGTCAAGCCACGATGCCGCGGCGAGTTCGTCCCACAAATAGTTGTAGGAGCCCCGCAGGCGCGCATACTTGCCGATGTATTGGGCGGATGGTGTGTTACTGGCCTTGATCTTGTCGATCAGATCGTTGGTCATTCGTGTCTTCACGGAAATATCGACGGTGGTGCAGACAATCTTTTTCCACGGCGCGCGCAGCACAATGTGAGCCGCTTCCGGATCGAACCACAGGTTGAATTCGTGGCGAGGCGCGTTGGCGAACTCGGGATCGTCGGTCTGCGGATTGAGGCTGGCGCCCATGAACACCAGCTCTTTGGCCAGGCTGGGAAATTCCGGGTCGATGGAGATGGCAAGCGCCAGATTGGTCATGGGCCCACCCTCGTAGATCGTGACTTCATGCGGATACTTATGAACCATGCGGATCAGGAAGTGGGCGGCGTCCTCGTCGGCGGCTTTGGTGCCGGGCTTCCCTTCCGGCATCGCTCCCAGTTCGCGCGGCGCGTGATAATACTTCGGAGTCCACGCGCCCAGCCAATCCACGAAGCCATAGCGGCGCTCCGACTCCTCCGTCTCTTCCTGGGTTCTGACCAGCGGATATTCGGCTCCGGGCACGACGGGGATGTCGGTTCGTCCGACCAGTTCGAGCATGCGCAGGGTGTGTGCGACCTCTTCGGTCAGCCACGCATCGCCCGTCACTACGGTAATGCCCAGCACTTCCGTCCGCGGAGACTGGATCAGGAGCAGGATCGCTTGCTGGTCGGTGCCGGCGGGTCCGGCCGCGTCCTGATCGATGATGACCTTGCGCTTGCCGTTATTCTGATCGTCTTTATTCTGATTCTGGCCTTGGGACACAAGACAGGTCAGCAGAATTACGCTTGCGACCGCGGCCCACCTTAGGAATCGACCTAGCAAGCTGCGAAAAAAACCGCCGAGCGCGCAAGAAGCTCCCCTCAGGCGCTGAAGCGCGACACATTTTAGCGGGCTTAACGGCACGAGTAAACTCGTGCCCTTCCCAAAACCTGCTTGAAATGGAGTTTTCCCGCAGCCTGCCAGTTTCATTCCTGCACCTCGTCCATTTGCACTTGATGTAGGATCGCATGGAAAACGTGGCCGCTCGATCTCTGCACCGGAAAGTTAAGGGCAGACTGAGCGGCGGCTGGTGATTCCAGCTTGCTCGGTCTGCCCGAAGTTGAACGCCTCGAAATTAGCGCGCCCCTAGAAGGTGAGCCTCAGGGCAAACTGAATCACGCGCGGGTCATGTACGGCCTCGTTCACCTTGGCCAAGGTAGATGGTGAGTTCAGGTCTTGCAAGAATGTCAAGCTGTTGCCCAGCAGCCCCAACTGCACGTGGTTGAAAACATTGAAAAACTCCGCACGGAAAGTCAAACCGACCCGCTCAGTCATGCGGAATTGCTTGATAAGAGAAAGGTCGGTGTTTACGAAGTCAGGTCCGTTGACGGGCGCCCGATTCGCATTGCCCAACTCCCCGGGAGCCGCAGGTGCGAAGGCGCATGGGTTGAACCAGGACTGAATGGTGTGCACTTTCGCCGGACAGTCAGTTCTGCCTCCCTCCGGCCCACCCTTATTCGGGTCTCCCACCTGGTCGGGACGGTTCAGAC
>JBAVVP010000533.1:0-2789 GCA_049697355.1 Terriglobales bacterium | reverse complement strand
CTACTGCCCGTCCCGCGCTGTGGTTGATCTTCGAATGGATGTTCGCGGACTCGATGTGCTGCACCAGCGATCCCGACCGGTACACATTCAACGATTGCAGTCCGTAACAGATGCCCAGCACCGGCTTGCGCGTTGCGTAGGCATCCTGCAGCAGCAGGTCGTCCACCCTATCTCGCTTGGCATCGCAGGGTGCCGTCTTCTCGTGGCGGTCGGCACCGTACTTTTTCGGATCGAGGTCGGCCGTGCTGCCGGGCAACAAACCCGCGTCGCAGCGCCCGATTTGCTTCTTCACCTCAGTCGCGGCCCAATCCAGTTCGATGCGCACTGGCTCTCCGCCAGCGCCGCGCACAGCTTCCTCATATTGTGGCAGAGCCCGCTCGGAGTACTCGCGGTCTCCCGAATGCGGCACGGGAATGGCAATCCGCGGCGCGCTCGTCTTTGGCTCGCTGGTATTTGGCTCGCCCATCTTCAACTTACCCGTTCGATCCCTTCCAACGCCTTGCGCTGCCGGTAGTTCCGAATCTCCATCCCGAGCGACAGCGCCAGCACGATCGCCCCCACGGTGATCGCGAACGGAAACGCGATATGCCGGTAGGCGAACGTCAGGTTGGGCGCGACGTGCTTCACTTGCGAGTACACCATCGTTCCCAGGATGCTCAACAGAAGCGCAATCGCGAACGACAGGAGGGTGAACAGGAACGTCATCGTGAATATGCGCGCCGGGATTCCAATCCAACGCAGCCCGTTCGAACCAGTTCTGCCCATGCTTCTAAGCTACACCATCGTTCCGGGGCATACTAACGCGGACACGACGCGGTGGCTTTGGGCGAGATTTGGGGGCATACTTATGTGCGCTTTTCGTATACTCTCCAAGGCACAGCCCGAGGCCTAGATGTCCAACTTCAAGACGCAACGGCCACAGACCAACTACGGCGCGCGGGCTTCCGGTCGCGTTGCGAGACGAGGCGGCCCGGGCGCCTTCCTTCTGCTCATACTTCTTTTGGCAGGTGCAGCTTTTTTGTTCAGAGGCCGTCTTTCCTGGTTCGCCCATGTCTTAACTTCCGAACCGGCGACCGTGACCCAGAGCCCATCGGAGGTTGAGAAACCTCAACCGCCGGTCCCGCAACCGAAACTCAAGCCCCGGAAACTCGCTGAGGCCGAGGGTCCGTCAACGGCCGAGTCCGGAACCCATGAGCGGGTCGCTCGCCCTATCGTCTCCGTCGAGGTCATGTATCCCGGAGGCAAGCGTCGGACGATTTACCCGCACGATGCCACGGTCAACTTGGATTTAGGAGGCTCGTAGCCCCGACCATCGCCCCCGGCGCAAGCTGCGGCAGTAGCCACGACCGTTGGGAACACCGCCGAACCTGGACCGGTTTCCGCCGACGCCCCCGAAGTCCTGTATCGTCCTTCGAAGCCGGTCTACCCACGCCTGGCGGAGCAGATGAAGATCGAGGGATCGGTGACCCTACAGGTGAATATCGATAAGACTGGAAACATCGTCGGCACTCAAGTGCTCAGCGGTCCCGCAATCCTGGCCGCCGCCGCTCAAGAAGCGGTTCGACAGTGGCGCTTTCGGCCGCGTTACAAGCATGGCGCACCCATCGCTACGGAAGCTCACGTCGTAGTGAATTTCACGATCTCTACGCGGTAGGATTTCACCGGGCCCGCGTCAAAGGGAAAAAGAGCAGAATCACCCTGTGTCCGTTGTCGTGGATGCATCGAGGACACTACCCGCGTCTGCAGCCGTTGTCCCTTTGCCCTCATACGCTACAATACCGTCATGTCGCAAACCGCCTCCGCGATCACCCGCAGCCCCGCGGAGATCGTGCAAAACAGCCCGGTTTCACAGGCTCCCAATGGCATTTGCTATGCCCGTTCGGGAGAGATCGCGATTGCCGACAACGATCTCGAACGCATGACCGCCGCCGTGCCCGTGCCGATCGCCGCCGCACTCAGCCGCAAGGCGTACTACTTCGTGCCGCTCACCGTCACCCAGGGCGATGAGACCGTCATTGCCGACCGCTACGACGTTGCGCTCAGCGACAACGCGGTTTGCCATCGCAACCTGAATCTCGGCGACGCGCAGTGCGTCTTCATCTCCACTCGTTTGATGGAAGACAAATTTTCGGTGGCGTTCGAGTTCTACATCAACGTCGGGCACGCGCTGGTCGAACGCGCTGGAGTATCCCAGAGTTTCGCCGACTTGGCTTGGCAGCAAGTGGAGTCGGGAGTGCGCGGCGAAACCTCGCTCGACGCCTGGGAAGCACGCAAGTTCGCCACCGCTCACGGTCCGGATGCGGAGAAATACAAGAACGATTATCTAACCGCCAGCTTCGCGGATGCGATTTCCATCTACCTGCTCTCGCTCTTCCTCGATGTCGATTACTACGACCTGAGGGAGCGCGACTATCCGCTGCTGGCGCCCGCTCCGATGGCCGAACGGTTGCGCAAGATTGCGGAGATCTTTCCACCGAACCCCGGATTCGAATTCAACATCTACTACCGGCGCAGGTCGTAGAGCGAATCTTCATTTGGGTTCTGAGTCTAAACGCCTGTGGCGGTTGAAAGAAACTTTTCAGGTTTACTGGCTGAAGATGGCCCCAGTGCTATCCAGGGCGCACCTACCGTCGGGCGGGGCGGTCGATTCCGCCATGTGCGCACTTCGTAATGACTTCCACCATCGCAGCAGAGGCTTCACCTGGGACTGGTACGGCCTGAGGCTCTTTTCGGTCAGGAATTCCATATTTTGGAATTCTTTCTCGCGGGCCACGCTGATGGTGTAAGGA
>JBAVVP010000532.1:0-11198 GCA_049697355.1 Terriglobales bacterium | reverse complement strand
GGGATCTCAATTTCCTACCAACGGACCCCGCTGGAATCGCTGCGCGACGAGGACGCGAAGCAGCGAGGTGAGGCTGCGCCCGCGCCGCCGGTCGAGATTGTTACCTGGAGAGATAAAGAAGTGGAGGCCGCCGACTTGGCGCGGCGCATCCAGAAGAAACGTAAGGATAAGGATAAGGATAAGAATAAAGACCAGCGCTGTGCGTGGAGCGATTTTGCCGTGCTTTACCGCCAGCACCACCATCGCGATGAACTGGTTCATGAACTTGCCGCGCGGGGCATTCCATTCTCCATCGAAGGACTGGACGTGCTCGACACGGCCGAGGTTCGCGACGTGGTGGCTTGCCTGACCGCGGCGGTATCTCCGAACGATGCGGCCAGCCTGTTTCGCGTGGCGGCGGTGCCCCAGTTCGGCATCGACCCAATGGAATTGCGGGCGGCGATGAGGGCGGTGCGGCGTCAGGAACTCGATCTGCGGACGGTGCTCGGACGATTGCCGAAGGGCGCGGCGGTGCTGGAAAGTGTCGAGAAGGTGCACCGGGAAGTGGGGAAGGATGGAGTTCGCGCGGACGCCGCGGTCGACCTTGTGATCCGCCATTTTGGGCTGCAGCGGTCGGCGTTGGTGGTGGCTTTTCTGAAGTTTGTGGAAGCGTGGCACAAGAAAGCTATCGCTGAAATCGGGGGCCCTTCCGAATTTCTCGAGTACCTCGACTATTTTGTACAGGCCAAAGGCACGATCGCGCTGCCACGCAGTGCGGACGACGCGGTGCAGCTCTTGACCGCGCATGCCGCCAAGGGCCTTGAGTTCCGTCACGTCGCAATCATTCGCGGTTCTTCGACCTCGTTCCCCATGGCCTACAGGGAGCCGCTGGTTGCGTTCCCGGCGGAATTGCGCGGGTCGAACGCTTCTGCTTCTGACGCGTGTTCTGACGCGCGCAGGCGCGACGACAAAACGCTGCATGAAGAAGAAGAGCGGCGCCTTTTCTACGTGGCCATGACCCGCGCCAAGGACACGCTGGCGATTTATGCGCATCAGGGTCGGGGCAAGAAAGATCCGAAACCCACGCAGTTTCTGCGCGAGTTCATGGTTCATCCTGCTTACCGGAAGTTCTGGTTCACACACTCAGCGGCGGCCGTGCAGGATACCTTGTTTGCCGAAGAAGAACAGAGAATCGCTTTGCAGCAATCGAACGTGGCGGGGTGGTTGCTCATGGAGCCGTCGGCGAATTTTGTCACCGGGCTGAGTGCGTCGGCGATTGAGATCTATGAAGAATGTCCGCTGCGCTTCAAGCTCGAACGGGAGTGGAACCTGCCGCGCGACGTTTCCGCCTCACTGCACTACGGAGCGGCCATGCACGGCGTGCTGCGTACCTTCTATGATGCGCAGCGTTATCGACGGGAAGTCGGCGACGACGATTTGCTTGAACAGTTCCGGTCGGCCCTGGCTTCGGCCGGAATCGCCGACCGCTATCAGTATGAGTTGTACCTGCGGCAGGGTATGGAGCAGTTGCGGCAGTTCTTCGACGGCGTTCGCAATGCTCCCCTGCCGGAGGTGCTTGAGACCGAGCGCAGATTTGAACTGCAAGTAGGCTCGACAAAATTGGCCGGACGCGTGGATCGCATCGACCGCACGGGCGCGGAGACGGTTGCCATCGTGGACTACAAGACGGGCAAGCCGAAGTCACAGGAGGATGCCGATGAGAGCCTGCAACTTTCGTTGTATGCGCTGGCGGCGAGGGAGGCGTTTGGAAAGCGCGCCGACCGTTTGATCTTCCACAACCTCGAAAACAATACGGCGGTTTCGACCACGCGGAATGACGGCGAGTTGGAAGCGGCGAAATTGCGCGTGCAAAAAGTGGCGGAGGGAATCGCGCGGGGAGAGTTCCCGGCAAATCCCAAGTATCACTGCGCGTTTTGTCCCTATCGCAATCTTTGTCCGGCTACGGAGAAGGTCGTTGTGGGGCCGCAGAAGAAATCGGCGTCCCGCGCCAATTAGTGGAGCCACGGGCGTCTCGCCCGGCCCGCCGGGCGGGGACGCCCGGCTCTCCACTAGCAATCTGAAAAGTGCCGCAAAAAAACTTAGGGGACGCTCATCGCGTCCCCTTGGTCGTTGCCTGTTGCGGTTGCCTAGTGCTTCTTGGCTTTCTTCTTTGCTTTCTTTTTGGTTGCCATGGATCTATTCTCCCTTTCCATTCTTCATGGAATTTCGCAACGGTATTTTGTTGCAACTGTTTGAATGTATAGAGTCAACGCAGAACGAAGTCAAGAGAAAAATGATCGAAACGGGAGCATCGAACGATGCACCAAAGTCACTGCACGATGTCGCCCCGGAAGAAAAAGTTTGCGCGACGAGAATTTGACCCCTTATCGAACCCGGAAATCGACAGACGCATGAGCAATTCAAATTAGACTTACGCCACAAGGTAAACTGAAGCTTCATAACTTGGCATTCATGGACGCGGCCGACCAACTCGGGTTCCTGTTTCGTCCTGCGGAGCGGCGCGTCTGGACGGTGCGGGCGCTGGTCTCCGCGGTTCGCTCGCACATCGAACGCGAGTATTCGGACTGCTGGGTGGAAGGCGAAATCTCGAACCTTCGTAATCCCGATTCCGGCCACCTGTATTTCACGCTCAAGGAAGAAGCAGCGCAGATTCGTGTGGTGATGTTTCGATCTTCGGCGAAGCTGCTGCGGTTTCGGCCGGAGAACGGATTGCACGTTACGGTTCGCGGGCGCATCACCGTGTATGAAGAGCGCGGGGAGCTGCAAATCTCCGCCGAGTTCATGGAGCCTCAGGGCGCGGGCGCTCTGCAGTTGGCGTTCGAACAGTTGAAGGCCCGATTGCAGGCGGAGGGATTGTTCGAGGCCGCGCGAAAGAAGGCGATTCCGCCGTTGCCGCAGCGAATTGGCATCATCACTTCACCGCAGGGAGCGGCGCTGCGGGACATCCTGAACATTCTGGCGCGTCGGCATCACTCGGCGAATGTGCTGATCTATCCGGCGCAGGTGCAGGGAGACTCGGCTGCGGGCGAAGTGATGGCCGGGCTGCGGCACTTTCATTCGGAAGCGCGGGATCCGGAGTTGCGGGGCAGCCGCGCCGTCGAAGTCATTATTATTGCGCGCGGCGGAGGCTCGGCCGAAGACTTGGCCTGTTTTAATCACGAGGGCCTGGCGCGGGCGGTCGCGGAGTCGAAGATCCCGGTGATTTCGGCGATTGGGCACGAGACGGATTTCACGATCGTGGATTTTGTCGCAGATCTGCGGGCGCCTACGCCTTCCGCGGCAGCGGAGCTGGTGATCCGATCGCGGCAGGAGATTGAAGCGCAGGCAGAGGATTTGTACCGCCGGCTGGAACATGCGGTGCGCTACCGGTTGCTGATGGCGCGTCAGGAACTGACCGAGCGGGCACAGCACGGAGCGTTTGCGCGCATGATGGATGGCATCCACCGGCGGCAGCAGAAGCTGGATGAACAGCGCTTCCGGTTGGAAAAGGCGGAACGGCAGCTTCTGGAGCGATGCCATCGGCGTTCGGAGAATGTTTCCTCAGCGGTCCGCCATTATGACGCGCGGCGCCGTCTGGCGGCTGTCGGGCAAGGGCTGGAGGCGCGAGTTGCGAACCTGGCCGCCGCGATACGCAGGCGTTTGCTGGAGAACGGCGGGGCGCTGGATCGTCGCGCTGCGAGCCTGGAGGCGCTTTCGCCGGTGGCAATTCTGAATCGGGGATACGCGCTGGTGTTCGATGCCAAAGGCCGGCTGGTGAAAGATGCGGCGCGACTCAAGGCTGGGGATGAGCTGTCGGCACGCCTGGCTCGGGGACGAGTCCGCGCCCGCGTGACCGCCAGCGAACCGGGTGACCCGGAATCCGGCGAGCTGCCTTAGAACCATTAATGATTTTGGGTAGGGCACGGCTTCAGCCGTGCCGTTCGCGATCAATAGAAATGTGGGCTTTAGCCCCTGAGGGCCGGGCAGCCTGCTCGGAGAATCATTTGCGACTGGTTCTAGGGCGTGCATTAGAATGAAGGCCGATTCAACTTCCGACTCAACGCTCGACATGAGGGTAGCGTGACGCCGTCGCTGATCTGGTCGCACATCTCGGTGATTTCGATTCTGGACGTCGTGCTGGTCGCGATCCTGATCTACCAGTTACTGGCGCTGGTGCGGGGAACGCGGGCGGCGCCGATGCTGGTGGGAGTGGCGACGCTGGGGCTGGCCTTTTATTTCGCGCGGCTGGAAGAATTGCGGACGCTGAACTGGCTGCTGAGCACGCTGCTGCCGTATGTGGTTTTTGCGCTGATCGTCGTGTTTCAGTCGGAGATCCGGCACGCACTGGCCAACCTTGGGAGCCGCGTTTCGCTGATGCGGTCTTCGAGTTCGGTGGCCGACGTTTACGACGACATTGTTTTGGCGGCCAATCTTTTTTCCCAGAATCAGACCGGCGCGCTGATCGTGATCGAGCGCGAGATTGGGCTGCGCACCTACATCGAAAGCGGCGTGGCGCTCGACGCCAGGTTGTCGTACGACCTGCTGGCCACGGTGTTTCGACCGAGCGCTCCCTTGCATGACGGCGCGGTAATCGTGCAGCGGGATCGCATCGCGGCGGCCGCTTGCTTCCTGCCGCTGTCGATGAACCCCGTGCTTTCCACCCAACTGGGCACGCGCCATCGCGCCGGAATCGGGATCACGGAAGAAACCGATGCGGTCGCCGTCATCATTTCGGAAGAGACAGGCACCATCAGCATGGCGGTGGGCGGGAGCATTGAGCGCGATTTGACGGTCGAGCGTCTGCGGGAGCGGTTGAGCCATTTGCTGCGCCGTTACGCGCCCGCGCCGTCGCTTCCCAGTCCGATGGAGGAAAGCATGGCCGACGAGGAGCCGCCCAGTTCGCAACTTTCGTCGAAACTCTCGCGCCGGCAGGATGCAGGAAGGGACGACTAGCGATGCCAGGCTTTGTGCAGCGCAGTTTTTTCCAGCGTATTTTCGTTCACAATTTCTGGCTCAAGCTGGTTTCGCTGTTGCTCGCCATCGGCCTGTGGATGGTAGTGGCGCGCGACCCCATCGCGGAAGTCGAAATGAATGTTCCCATTGAGTTTCGTAATCTTCCCGACACTCTGGAGATCGACTCGGCCAGCTTCACCAAAGCGCAGATCCGGGTACGGGGGCCGGAGCGTGCGATTCATCGCCTGGTGGCTGCGGATGTGCGTGCTGAGGTTGATCTGGCAGGTGTCCAGCCTGGGGAACGAACCTTCGATTTGACCGGCCGGCAAATTCATGTTCCGCAGGATCTGCAAGTGGTGCAGATTATACCGGGTCAGTTTCACCTCTCCTTCGACAGTCGTGCGACCCGCGTCATAGAGGTTCGGCCGCGTGTGATTGGAAATTTTGCGAGCGGCATGCGAGTGGAACGGGTGATCGCCGATCCGCCAAATGTCGCTATCACCGGACCTCGCGGCCACGTCGAAAAAGTGGATGCTGCCATCACGGACCCGGTAGATGCTAGCGGCACTATGACGCAGGCTACTTTTGTGACGCAGGCCTATGTCCCCGATCCTTTGGTCCAAGTTGTACACTCCACTCCGATTCGCGTGACGGTTATCATGGAAGCTGCGGGAGACGAGAAGAAGTAGCGCGGTTGTTGGTCGCTAGTCGGTAGTCGCTCGTCGAATTCTGATCGAACGACGAACCGCAAACGGCCGACGACTATCGACCAACGACCGATTCATGACGCAAACCAGACAACTCTTCGGTACGGACGGGATTCGCGGTGTGGCAGGAGAATTCCCGCTGACGCGCGACACCGTTTATTGGATGGGGCAGGCGCTGGGGCACGATCTGATGCGGGTGAATGCCCAGGCGCGGGTGGCGATTGGGCAGGACACGCGCACTTCCAGCCGATGGATCGCCGACCGATTTCTGCAAGGACTGGCGTCGGTGGGCGTGGAGACGCGCAGCGCGGGCGTGATTACCACCCCGGGCGTCGCGTTTCTGGCACGCTCGCAAGGGTTCGATGCGGGAGTGGTAATTTCGGCTTCGCATAATCCGTGGACCGACAATGGGATCAAAATTTTTTCCGGCGATGGTTACAAGCTTCCGGACGCACACGAACTGGCGATTGAAAAAGAGATCTTCGCATTGCTGCGGGATTCGGATGCAGTCCCGCCGGATGCTGACCCGGAAGTTTTTAGCCTCCCCGGCGAGGAAGGCTTGCGGCAATCGTACGTTCACTGGCTCGCCAGCAGTGTTTCGACCGACTTGACCCGGCTGCGTGTGGCGGTCGATTGCGCCAATGGGGCGGCGGCCGCGGAGGCTCCGGAGCTATTCGGGGCGCTGAAGGTCAATACAACTTTCTTGCACTCCGCGCCCGATGGACAGAACATCAACGAGAATTGCGGAGCGCTGCATCCGGAAACGCTGGCGCGCTTTGTCGGCGAGAGCGCGGGCAGGCGGGAAGGTTTCGATATTGGCGTGACCTTTGATGGCGATGCGGACCGCGCGCTGTTTTGCGATGCCCAGGGGCGAGTGGTGAACGGAGATGCCATACTGCTCGTGGCGGCGCGCGAAATGCAGTCGCGCGGCGCGCTGGCGAAAGCTACGGTGGTCGCGACGACCATGTCGAATATGGGATTGGAGTTGGCGCTCAAGCACTCCGGCATTCAGATGCTGCGCGCCAATGTCGGCGATAAGTACGTACTCGAGGAAATGCAGCGCGTGGGAGCTACTCTGGGCGGCGAACAGTCGGGCCACATTCTGTTTCGCGATGGGGAAGCGACTACCGGCGACGGACTGCTGACCGCGCTCCGGGTGATGGAGATCATGGTTCGGACGGGCAAGCCGCTGGCCGAACTGGTAAGCGATCTGAAAGTATTTCCGCAGACGATTCGCAATGTGCGAGTACGGAACAAGACTCCCTTCGCCGAGATTCCGGCGGTGCAAGCAGCGATTGCGGCGGCGGAGCGGGAACTCGACGGCAATGGCCGGGTGGTCGTGCGTTACTCCGGCACCGAAGCGCTGGCGCGAGTGATGATTGAGGCGGAGTCAAAGGAGCAGATCGATCGGCTGGCGCAGGCGATCGTCGAGTCGATTCGATCAGCGCTAGGCGCGTAGAAGAGTTGACTCGTCAATTGTACGAATAGAAACTACCCTCTGTCTCTGAGAATCGACGCCATGACGCGGGGGCTGCGTCGTCCGTGCATAACTGCTACAACCCACAAAGGCCGTTCGTCCGGCGCATAGGCAATCAGGTATTCACGAACCAAAATGAAGCGCAGAGGCCGTGAGGTGAGGTCCGGGCGTCTGTGACCCTGATTGGGAAAAGGAACAAGAGCGGAAATCGCGGAGAGAACTTCAGCAATCATCCGGTCTGCAGCGTCGAGATTATCGGCGCGAATGAATTCCCAGATCTCGTCCAGGTCAAAACGAGCTTCCGGGTGGAAGTCGTATCCGGTCATGAGCCGGGCGACGAGCGACGTGCGGCGACGCTCTTTTCGCGGAAGTAGGCTTCAACCTCGTCGCCGGGGATAGGCTTTACCCTGCCGCTTTTCATGTCGTCGTATCGGCTGTTGAGCATTTCGCGCGTCTGCGCAAGTTCATCGAAATATCCCTCTACGACGTCCTGAACAAGCTCGTCGGCGGTTCCGCGCCCGCTTTGCGCGGCGAGGTCCCTGAGCTTCTTTTCGGTCTCGGGGTGGAAATGTACTTCCATGCCTCTAAGATAATGTAAAACCAGCCATGAGGCAATGCTGTCTTACAAGTACGTCCTTTCGTACGGCCAAGTTATCTTGTGCGTCGGCGTTACTAAGTCGAGAATGAGAATCGGTTCACAGTCAGCCGACTTAGAAGACGCTCATGAGAATTCTTATTGTGGAAGACGATACGGCGCTCGCCAGCTTCATCCGGAAAGGACTGGAAGCGGAGCATCACGTGGTGGATGTATCGGATGAGGGGAACCATGGCCGGGCGATGGCGATGGAGGTTGACTACGACCTTGTGGTTCTTGACCTCAACCTGCCCGGGGTTGACGGGTTGTCGGTCCTGAAGAGTTTGCGGCAACGCAAGGCGAGCCTGCCGGTCATGATTCTCACTGCGCGCAGCCGGGTCGAAGACCGCGTGCAGTGCCTGGATTCGGGAGCGGACGACTACCTGGTGAAGCCGTTTTCGTATCTCGAATTGTCGGCGCGAGCTCGGGCGTTGTTGCGGCGCAGCCACCTGCCATTGGAATCGGTGCTCACCGTCCGCGACCTTTGTCTGGACCGCGTGGAACGCAAAGTGGAGCGCGCCGGCCGGCACATTGAATTGACGACCAAGGAATTTGCGTTGCTGGAGTATCTGATGCGCAACGCCGGGCGCCGCCTGACACGGGCGATGATCATCGAACACGTCTGGAACCTGACTTTTGATTCCACCACGAACGTCGTGGATGTGTACATCAACTATCTGCGCCGGAAGGTGGACGACGGCTTCTCGCCCCCTTTGATCCACACGGTTCGCGGGGTGGGGTATCAGATGAATCCGGAAGGGGCATCAGCATGAGCACGAGCCCGCATTCTTTTCCGAAGGTACCGCGAGCTCCGGACGTACTCGGCGAATTGCTGCATTCGTTGAGCCAGCCGCTGACCAGTTTGCGTTGCTCGCTCGAACTCTCTCTCGATCCTCCGCTCGAACTTCCGCGCGAACTGTCGCCCGAGGAAGTCGCGGAGCAGCAGCAGGCGAGTGTTGCGGCAGCACTGCAACAGACGGAAAAGGTTATTGGCATGATCCAATTGATGCGGGAGTATCTGGACGCCGAGCAGCAAGGGCCGGAAGCTTCTTCGACCCCGCTGGCGCCGGTGCTGCGGAGTGTGATCGAAGCACTCTCTTCGATCGCGGCGGTGCGCGGCGTACGGTTGCGCCTGGTGGGCACATGCCTGGCGGCGATGCCGGCGCCGGAAGCGCGGCTGCGGCTGGCTTTGCAATACTTAATTGCGGCGATGGTGGAGGCGCAACCAGCGGGCGGCAGGGTTATGCTGCTACTGGGGGAAGGCCCGGCCGGAGCGGTGCTGCGGGTGGAAGGCGAACGCGCTTTTCGCGGGCCGAATTTTCGCGAGCCGAATGTTCACGGCATGGAACAGAGCGCAACCAGTCCGCCGGCGCAGCGCGATCCGGTTTTGCGCAGGGTGAGGCTCGCAATCGCCCGTCGCGTGCTGGAAAACGCCGGAGCATCGCTGGTGCTCGGCGACGGCGACGTTGGCGCTGCTGGGTTCGTTCTTCGCATTCCGCACCGAGTTGGGGCTTCTGCCGGATGACTTCATCCTGAAATTTTGCCCGATGGCGCTTGCCGCAAGTAGTACAATCCAGCCTTTCCGGAGGTTGCGGTGAAGCGCTGGACGATTCTGCCGACGGTTCTGGGTTTGTTGTGGCTGATTTCCGCGTGCTGGGCTCAGCAAAATGCGCCTGTGCCCGAACCGGTGACGGTGATTCGGGCGGGAGTGCTGATTGACGGCGTGTCGGGTTCCGCTCGTCGCGACCAGCTCATCACCATTCGCGGGAATACGATAACCGGCGTCGCCGACGCGGGACCGGCGGGCGTCCCGTCGAACCTCCCCGCGGGTGCTGCCTTTATCGATCTCTCGCAGGCCACGGTCCTTCCCGGGCTGATCGACGCCCACACTCACATCTTTCTGCAGGGTGAGGATCCCGCCGAGGGTGGTTACGACATCCAACTGCTCAAGTATCCGCTGGCGTTCCGCGCGGCACGCGCGACAGTTTCGGTGCGGCGCGCGCTCGAACAGGGCTTTACCACGTTGCGCGACATGGAAACCGAAGGCGCGGGCTATGGCGACGTGGGCATCAAGCAGGCCATTGAAGGCGGATACATTCCCGGGCCGCGCTTGTTTGTTTCGACGCGCGCGATTTCGACAACCGGCGGATATCCGCTGGAGGGTTACGCGCCGGAGATCGAAGTCCCCAAGGGCGTGCAGATCGTTGACGGGCCAGTCGAGGCGCGCAAGGCCGCGCGCGAACAGCTCGACCACGGCGCGGACTGGATCAAGGTGTACATGACGCATCGGTCGTGGATTAGCAAAACCGGCGACCTGGTCTCGCAGCCGACTCTGACGGTGGAGGAACTGCGCGCGATTGTGGACGAGACGCACGGCTGGGGCAAAAAAGTAGCCTGCCACGCATACGGCGGAGAAGGCTTGCAGCGCGCGCTCGACGGCGGATGCGATTCGATCGAGCATGGCTTGCTGCTGACTGACGCGCAGATCGCACAAATGGTTCGGCAGGGGACATGGCTCTGCGCGACTCTGAATATCTATTACGAAGGCTGGGCGCCGGCCGGCACTCCGGCAGGCCAGCGCGACCGCAAGCGCGCCTCCGTGCACGAAGAATCGTTTCGCAAGGCGCTGAAGGCGGGGGTCAAGATCGCCTTTGGAACTGACATTGGGGGCATGCCGTGGACCGAGCCTATCGCGCGGGAGTTTCCGCGTATGGTCGAACTGGGCATGACGCCGATGCAGGCGATCCAGAGCGCGACTTCGCGGGCCGCGGAATTGCTGGAGATGAAAGGACAACTCGGTGTGATCGCGCCGGGCGCCTACGCGGATGTGGTCGCGGTTTCGGGCGACCCCTTGGCGAATGTCAAAATTCTTGAGAATGTCGGTTTTGTGATGAAGGATGGCAAGGTATTCAAAAACGACCTTGGAATGAAGAAGCAATGAAGAACGAAGTGATTGAAGGACGACGCGGGGCCGAAGAGGTGAAGGAATGAACATCCTGGAAATGTGCGATTGGGAAGCGGCCTCGGTTCCGCTGGAAGCGACCGTGGAGCAGGCGATCCGGACCATGCTGGATCGGCGGGTGGGAGCGGTTGCCGTCATTGATGAAAACCGGCGCGTCGCGGGAGTCTTTACGGAACGAGATGTGCTCCGGCTGTCGCTGGGCGAACATGAGCTGCGCAAAATCCCCGTTCGCCAAGTCATGACCGCGCCCGTCGAAATGGCGACCCAGGCCACCACTGCGGGCGAAGCGCTGGCCACTATGGTCGAGCGCCACTACCGGCACTTGCCGATCGTCGACGATAACGGGCAGTTGCTGGGGATGCTTTCGATCCGCAACCTGCTCCAGGCGCGGGTCGACACGCTGACGCATCAGCTGGATCAGGTGCGGTCGGTTGTGCTGTGACCGGCAAAGCTGACGTTATAACGCATCCGGGACCACAGGCGGTT
>JBAVVP010000531.1:0-9594 GCA_049697355.1 Terriglobales bacterium | reverse complement strand
GATGGTCGGAGCCCTCGCGCAACATCGTGATGCGGACAGTAGTGCCTTTTGGTCCCTTGAGCAGATCGGCGACGTCGGAGGTGCTCATGTTGTCGGTGGGCTTGCCGTCGATGGCGGCGATGATGTCGCCTGGGCGGATGCCGCCGCGATAGGCCGGAGTGCCCACGAACGGCGCGATGACGATGACTTTATTGTTGCGCGGGCCGACTGTCATGCCCACGCCGTAATACTTGCCGCGCTGTTCTTCGCGCAATGCGGAATAGGATTTCGGATCGAAAAAGTTCGAGTGCGGATCGAGCTGGTGCAGCATGCTCGGGATGGCGCCGTTATAAATCGCCTTGTCGGGATTCACCGGGTCGGCATAGTTCTCCTCGACCTTTTCGTAGATTTCGGTGAACTGCTTCAGGCTGTCGCGGACATCGGAGTCGCTGCTGGGCGCGTTTGGCGGGCTGATTCTCTGCGCAAACAACATCCCCAGCAGACCAAACAGACCGAGCACGAAAACTATCAGGAAGAGAGAACGACGAGAACTACCGGCCATGTTTCAAAATCCTCGGGCAGGGACGTGGAGAGTCCCGATGACCCCATCTGAGCGCAGTATAACATGCAAAAGCGCGTCTTTAGTTGGATGCAAGAACCGGCCGGTGGTTACCGTGGAGTGACGGCTTTGGGGGAGCCGTTTCCTTCCCGGCGCATGGGGGAACATGCTTCTGTAACATTTCCCGTGCTACATCCCGTCAGTTGGAGCAAACACCGTCGATCGCCCCTCCCTTCGGTCTTGCAAAACCCAGCGCAAGCAGTACAATTCGGGCGAACCGAAATTGCAGAAGAAATCCCTGTCTAAAGGGAGGCCTGTGTGGTGACGGGTGCTTTGCCCCGTCCCGGCGGGGCGAAAACCCGCCACCACACTTCCCGATTTCTCCTTCTTCGCTGGGATGGAACGGAAGAGGAGTCGAAGCCAGTATCGGTGGAATTCGGTATCCGTTGAGATCGGTATCAGTACAGGTTATGGGTTCAAAACACTCTTGAAAGGAACGAAAAATGAAATCATATCGTCTCGCATTTGCCCTTATTGTGATCGGCGTTGTAATGCTGGCGTTGGGGTGTAGCTCAAACGAGAATAAGACGGCCTCCGAAACGCCGGCCGCCGCACCGAAGAAAGCGGAACCCTCACTTTACTCTGGTGAGGAGGCGTTCAATCGCATGCTCGGCCTGGCGTTGAAATGGGCGCCCGATGCCGAGCCGGCGCGGGTGGAATCGGTGCTGAACACGGAAGCCACCGGCCAGGGCGGAAAATCAACCGTCTGGCGCGGGTATTTTGTTTCGCCCAGCCGACGCTCCACCAAGACCTTCGTTTGCTCGGGAAGCCGACTGGCAGGCGCGCCGCCCTATGGAGTTTCCCCCGAGGGGGAGGAAGGCGCCTACAACGCCCAATCCGCCAATCTTGTCTTTTCACACTTCCTGCTGAAGACCGATACGGATAAGGCTTATGACGTCGCGCAGCAACACGGCGGCGATGCCCTCCTCAAGAAGGATGCGCAACAGCCCGTCACCTACGTGCTGCTCAAGGACAAGAACCTGAACGTGCCCGTCTGGTATGTCATTTACGGCGCCAGCGAGAAGGACCGGAAGGGCATCGGAGTGATTAACGCCACTACCGGCGGTTTCGTCAGCGCGGGCAAGTGAGGGCGGGGATTTTCGGCGCTGGGGCAAAATGCTGGGCGGTTTCCCGGTCCCTGTTTACTCTTCCATTACTAACCAACCAGTATGGGTGGGGGTACCCCCCCTTTTTTTCGGTCTTTTGGAATCAAAGACTTAGGAGGTAGCTCCCGCCAGGTCTTTGGGTTTAAAGGACTTGCGGGTAAAGTCTTTAAGAACCAACAACTTAACTTGTCAAAGAGCGCTGAAAATTGGTTTGGGGCAGTTTCAAGGACCGTCTTGGTCGACGGGTTCGAAACTGCCCCACTCAGATCTTTATCGTTGCGCACGGTGGGTCTTAAGTCAATCGATTTCGATCACACGAATGATTTGCAATGACTGAGGAAGTCAAAAGCCCCGCCCTTCACTTCGCAGACCCCTTCTCGAAAAGCGCGAGAAGGGGCCGCACACCCAGTTATTTCTGGTCTAGGTTCGGGACAAACCCGGGTTTGTTAATCTGGCCCACCCGGCGCTGAAGCACCGGGCTATTGGCTGACGCCCCTCCGGGGGCTGGATTCTGCGGTGCTTGGCTCGACCAGACTGTGCAAAAAGGAGTCCTCACGCACTGTGGTCCAGTGCGATTCGATCTCGACCACTTCGTCTTCTCCGGGCGCGAGTCAGCGGCAGCGGACGGAGTGTCCGCTCTACACAAACCAATCCTCCCCCCGCCGTTTACTCATCACGACTTCCAGTGACCGGAATCACTTGCTGCATTGCCCCCCCAGTGACATCATTGCGAGTTTCCGCCATCCTGTGGCGATCTTTCACTCCCTAGGAACTCTATGTCGACCTCTACCTCTGCAAGCTCTCGCGTTTTGAATTCCAGCCTGGCATCTCGCATCATGAGCGCCGATGAAGCGGCGGCGCTGATCGGATTCGGCACTCGCATCGGCATGAGCGGATTCACCGGCTCCGGCTATGCGAAGGCGGTGCCGCTGGCCCTGGCTCGCCGCATCTCCGACGCCAACCTGCGTGGGCAGAAGGCTCAGGTCAGCATCTTCACCGGCGCTTCCACCGGGCCCGAGTTGGATGGCGCGCTGGCCATGGCGGGAGGCATCCAGTTGCGGCTGCCCTATCAGTCGGATCCGGAGACACGCAAGAGAATCAACGCTGGCGAGATGGACTACATGGACATCCACCTCGGCCACGTCGCCCAATACGTGGAATACGGGTTCCTGGGCAAGATGGATTGGGCGCTCATCGAGGTCACGGCGATTCTCGAAGATGGGCGGCTGGTTCCCAGTTCGTCGGTGGGCAACAACCGGACTTGGATCGACCAGGCGGAGAAGGTGATTCTCGAAGTGAACTCCCGGCAACCGGCGGAACTGGAGGGCATGCACGACATTTATTACGGCTTGCAACCGCCGCCGAACCGGCAGCCCATTCCGCTGGTGCATACGGGGCAAAGGATTGGCAGTCCGTATCTTCACGTTGCGCCGGAGAAGGTTGCGGCGGTGGTGCTCACCGATTCTCCCGACCGCAATAGCCCGTTCAAAGCGCCCGACGAGAGCTCGCGCCGCATCGCGGGGCACATTCTGGACTTTCTCGGGTGGGAAGTAAAGAAAGGACGCATTCCCGCCTCGCTGCTGCCGCTGCAGTCAGGCGTGGGGAACATTGCCAACGCCGTTTTGTTTGGCCTTCAGGAAGCGACCTTTGAAAATTTGACTTCGTACACCGAGGTCATCCAGGACGGCATGATCGCTCTGCTCCAGAGTGGCAAGCTCACCTGCGCCTCGGCCACCGCGTTTTCTCTCAGCCCGGACATGCTGGAGAAGGTCAACGCCGAGATGGGAAAGTATCGCGAGCGCATTGTGCTTCGGCCGCAGGAAATCTCGAACCATCCGGAAATTATCCGGCGGCTGGGCGTCATCGGGATGAATGGAATGATTGAAGCCGATATCTACGGCAACGTGAATTCCACCCACGTCATGGGATCGCGGATTCAGAACGGCATTGGAGGATCGGGCGATTTTGCGCGCAACGGGTACCTGGCGATCTTCATGGCTCCCTCGACGGCGCAGCTCGGAGCGATCACGACGATCGTGCCCATGGTGTCGCACGTGGACCATACCGAACATGACGTCGACGTGATCGTGACCGAACAGGGGCTCGCCGACCTGAGGGGCCTGTCGCCGCGGCAAAGGTCGAAGGTCATCATCGAACATTGTGCGCACCCCGACTATCGTTCGCTGCTGCGCGATTACCAATCGCGCGCGGAACGCCTGTCGTTTGGCAAGCACACTCCACACCTGCTCAACGAGAGCCTGAGTTGGCATGAGCGCTACGTGCGCAGCGGACGCATGCGGCCTTCGGAATCGTGATCAGGCATACATGATGCGGAAGAACCCGCAGAGCGCGCAAGAGGCTCACCTCAGGCGCTGAAGCGCGACACATTTTTGACAACCCAATGGCACGAGTAAACTCGTGCCCTTCCCAAGACCAGCTTGAAATGGAGTTTTTCCGCAGGCCGTGAAGCCGTGCCCTGCCCAAAACCTATTTTTGAAACGCACCCTACGCGACGACGGGACGGGCAGTCTTTCTGCAGCGCCACAGGACCAGCGCGAGGCCGGAGGCGATCAGCACCATGGTCGAAGGCTCGGGAACCGCCGGCGGCTTAGGTTTGGGACGGCAGCGCTTGGAATTGTCGTTGACGGAGCAAACTCGGGGAGGAATCGGCAACCCGGGCTGGACGTACGGGAAGACGAAATTGCCGGCAAATAGCGGGGGCGGCGTCGGCTCGCCGCCGGGCAAGTCGGCCGAGGCAAGGAGCGGCCGGACGGGGAACGACGGTCCAGGTTCGATCTGAGCCACGGGCCGGTCCAGAACATCTTCCTCCGGCTCTTCATTCGAAACTTCGGGCTTCGCGGTATCGGAAATCTGGTTGCCGCAACGGGCTCGCGCCGTGATTTTTCCGTCGGTCAGGAGAAACTCGCCGGGATGGAGGCGAATTTTTCTGCGCGTCCAGAACACCGTGTCGCGAATGCGATAGGAAACGTAAACGGCGCGGGCTTCGGTGACGCGCACCAGACGGGCGTGGCTGTAATCGAAACGGGCGTAATGGCGGCGAACTACATAGTCGCGCGCCGCCGCGTTGCGAAGGTCGTCGGGATCTTTCACGCCCCCGGGCACGACCGAGTAAGGATAGATACCTGGAATCCGGCCAAGAAATCTGGCGGGATGGGCGGAGCGCGCCGCCATCAAAGCGAGATCTTTGCGGACGTTCTGCCGCGACCAAAAAGAGGCGGGCAAAATCTGGGAAGCGTGCCAGGTGGGCAACGAGAAATGTCGGGCGGCACTCTGCCAGGTGGCACCGGCGATGAGCGTGCACGCGACCACAGCGACCAGGGTCCGCTGGATGCGCAGACGACGCCGATACCAGCTCCTCCTTCGCCGTACGGTCCTTCCATTCATGCCGTCGTTCAAAACTGTACTCCTGCCTGGCTTTTGGGCCAGCTGGCGGCTGAGGGGAGAGCTATCTTTAGAGAGCATTCCGGTATCCAAAACAAGGTCCAGAACTTGTCCGGATACAAGAACTTAGCGTGCAGTACGGATCATATTAGCAGAATTGTGCAAGGAATTTTCCTCAAAATGATACTTTCAGCGTCTTTACTTGCATGATTCCGGACCAGTTTGGGAAAGGATCGGGAACGGCCGGAAGGGTGTGGAGACTTGGTGGAGCTAGTCGGGCTCGAACCGACGACCTCATCGTTGCGAACGATGCGCTCTCCCAACTGAGCTATAGCCCCACACGGCGGCGGGTTTGCTTTTTGATTTTAGCAGCCGGTCGTTGGTTTCGACTACACGTGGTTACTGGATCCGTGCTCGTCGATACGAACCTTCAAGTGTGGGGGCTCTTTTGCTTCCCCAGTCAGTACGGACTGCAACTGCAGCTCAAGCTCCCACACCGTGTGCGGGAAACTTCCGCGTTTGAGGATTCTCCTGGCGTCGGCGTGGAAGTTACCGCCTCGGTATGCGGAGAAAACGTTCCGATAGCTGGCGCAGGCCGTTGCCGCCGCGGGAGCGGAAATATTTGAGGGCAGCCCGAACGGAAAAGAAAAGTGTGCAGTCGGCCCCAACTTCCGCTGGATATCTTCGCCTGAACCCACGATCTCGTGACGCAAGAACTCCTCATCGGCCGAGCCGCAATCGGCGTGATTGCGGGTGTGGCTCCCGATCTCATAGCCGTCGCGCTTCAGAAACTCGATCTGCTCCCAAGTGTTCGGCAGAAACCCGTGTTCGTGGAACAACTGGTCGTGGGCAAATTCGCGGCCACTCGATATGTGTTCGGTCGAGATGAAGTATCCGATCGGCAAGCCGGTTTCTTCGGTGATGGCGCGCAGGTTCACAAAATTGTCGGCGTACCCGTCGTCGAAGGTGACGGCGACGGTGGGCACCTTGACCCCGCCTTTCCGCACCAGTTCGACCGCCTCGCTCAGACTCACCACGCGATAGTGACGCAGCAAGTAATTCGCCTGCCGCAGGAAGTACGCAGTCGAAACTCCGAAGCGATGCGGGCGGTCAGAAACCAGATGGTGAAAGAGGATCATCACCGGATAATCCCCCTGCCGGCGGTGCCGCCAGTTGCGGAGCGCGACCGGCACGGCATAGAGCAGCGACTTGGCCAGCAGTTTCCATGCCGGCCGCCGAAAAGGATTGTCGTCACCTTCGCGCCGCGACGCCAGTTTCTTTTTCATCTGCAGCAAGTCCTCGACTGCCGGACTTCGAAACAGCTTGCCGGGACCGGTCTGCGGAGTTTCCGTCACGGTCCCCTTGGCGAAGTCGCGAATCGCAGCCACGATGAGGTCCGCGCCCACCACATCGGCCTTCAGCGCCAGGCTCTCGAGATCGTCGAGGGGCTCGATCGGAATCAGCGCCGAACGAACTACGCCTCCGGCATCCACCTTCGCCTCGACGCGGTGAACGGTGACTCCGATTTCTTTCTGGTCGTCGAGTAACTCCCAGAGTCCGACCGCGCCGCCGCCGCGGTAGTCCGGCACCTTGCGCTTGTGAATGTTGATCGAGCCCTGCTTCGGAATCCCGAAGAGCACTGGTTTCAGGATGCGCGTGCCGAAGACCAGGCCAAGATCGGCATTGAGGCGCCGCACAAAGTCGAGCGCCGGGTCGGAGTGAATGTCGCGGGTAATGAAAAGTTCGGTTCCATTAGTTTTGCAGGTTCTGTCCAAATCATCGAGCCCATAGTCCGGGTTGCCATTCGGCCGCATCGGAGCCGCATGGATGAAACGGATGACCGCGTCCAACAAGCGGTTCAGCTGGCGATTGACGCTGGCGAAGATGCGATGCAACAGGTAGCGCCAGTACACAAGACGCGTCATCTTCTTGCGCCATATCCGTATCCGCTGTTGCAGAGTCTTGGGAGCGCGCCGTTCATAAAGCACGCCAACCACTCGCGCTTCCGGAGCGTCCCGGCGAACGCGCGCCATAATGCGCGCCACCTGCCGCGGCGGAACCGAGGTGAAGATCACGACCTTGAGCGGATTCCCTGCCATTTTTTTCTTCGTTCCACCCTGAATGGTGCAACCGGCAGAACAATCCCCCAGAAATAGTTGAGCTCAGTTCAGGTTTCGAGGGGCGCGGAGCAGCGTGCTCGCCCTCCGGCCAAATCGGGGGAGCAGTTTCACCATCGCCGGCTGCCACCGGGTGAACACGCCGATCATACCACGCCCTTTCCAGCTGTTTTCGCGCGGCGGTAACTCTCGAAACGGGAACATGAAATCGAACCTATATAATTTGGTTGTGAGCATTTCCAAAGTAAAACAGGTGGCGTCGGCGGACTTCCCTACACGTTGGGGACGTTTTCTGATTCACGGGTTTGCGACGCGGGCGTCGGCATCCGATGGCGCCAAGACCGAGGAGGCCGTGGCGCTGGTGATGGGCGAAGTGCACTCCGGGTCGCCCCTGGTGCGCATTCACTCGCAGTGTTTGACCGGCGATGTGTTTGGCTCGCTGCGGTGCGATTGCCGGCAGCAGCTGGAGCTGTCGCTCTCACTGATCGCGCAGGAAGGCGCCGGCATTTTGATCTATGAACAGCAGGAGGGCCGCGGCATTGGCTTGATGGCGAAACTGCAGGCCTACGCTCTCCAGGACAGCGGACTGGACACGGTGGAAGCCAACGAACGCCTTGGATTTAAAGCCGACCAGCGCGAGTTTCTTATGCCGGTCGAGATCCTGAAAGCGCTGGACATTCGGCGGGTGCGGCTGCTCTCGAATAATCCTGATAAGGTGGCCGCGCTCGAACGCGCCGGGATCAAGGTGAGCGAGCGCGTGCCTTGCGAAGTTGCGCCTACGGAACATACGAAAGAATACTTGAAGACCAAGCGAGAGAAGCTGGGGCATTTGTTCAGCGACCGCAAAAGGCAGCATTAAGGCCCTGCGGTAAAGCGGATTCTCCGCTGCCGGCAAGTGCCGAGCTGCGCTCGGCTGGACGGGCGAGGGCGCCCGTCCCCACACTCTACTGGGCTACTTCGCTCCTTCACTTCTGCAGCAACCGCTTTAGTTCATTCTGGTTCTTCACCGGGAGGCCGCGCAGGGCGGCTTGCGCCAGCGCCACATAGACATCGCGCGGCCCGGGATGCTTCTTCAGGGCCGCCAGGTGTTTCGCCACTGTCTCCGCGTCTCCGCGAACCAGGGGCCCGCTGAAGGACCGCGCGGGACCGAGGCGCGAGTAGTTGGCCAAAGTTTGGCGGATGATGGGCAGGCTGGCGCGGCGCGCCGCCTGGCGGCTGAGTCCGGCGGAGCACGCCGCATCTTCAAGCGTGACCAGGTAGGCCAGCAACAGCGGCGAAGTCATCGTGGCCCAGGCGTGATATGCGGCTTTGCGCGATGCGGGCAAAGCAAAACTCTCGCCGCCTAGCCGGCGGACGATTCGACGGGCGACGCGCGTGGCCGCCGCGTCGCCCTCCACCGCGAAAGGTTCGCCGGATAAAGAAGGACGGGCTCCGGCCACGAACGTCATCAGCGGATGGACCGATGCAACCTTGGCCCCTGCCGTGCGCAGCGGAGCGAGCTCGCGGCTGGAGAGCGCCCCGCTGGAATGCAGAGCAAAGCGGATTTCTACGTTCCGATGAACCGGTGGGCGAGCCGCCAGACGATCGGCGAAAACGCAGGCCGCACCGCGAATCTCACGGTCGGGAACGCAGAACCAGAGCAAGGTGGCGTCGAGCACGGCGGAATTTGCGGTGACTGCCCGCGCCCCAACCTTGACGGCGAGCTTCTGCGCCTTGCGTCGCGACTGCGGCGAATCGCGCGCGACAATCTCGGTGATCCTGAAACCGGCGGCGTCGAGCGCCAGCGCCAGAAAAGTTGCCAGGCTTCCGGCTCCGACGATAGCGATGGTGGGCTTTGCAGTCGTTGTTCTTCCGGTAATTGGTTTTCGGTTCAACCGCGCAGCATACCTTATATTGTTGTTATGGCGAAAGCAACCGGAACGAAGTCCGCAGCTACGAAATCGACGCTGGCCCGCGTGCTCTCTTCCCGAGTCAGTTACCGGGGACCGGTGTTCAGCGTCACCACCGATGAAGTGCAGGAACCTGGGGGCGTGCGCGCCCGCCGTGATGTCGTCCGGCATTCCGGTTCGGTCGTGATTCTGGCCATCGATGTTCTGGGCGGCGATGTTCTGTCCAAGGATGAGGCCGCGAAAGGAATCCGCAAAGGCGAACCCCGCATACTGCTGGAGCGCCAGTATCGCCACGCCGCGCAGTCGATGATGTGGGAACTGCCTGCCGGACGCATTGACGATGGCGAAACTCCGCTCACCGCCGCCAAGCGCGAATTGCTGGAAGAAACCGGTTACCGCGCCCGCCACTGGAAACGAATCCTGTATTTCTACGTAAGCCCCGGCTTTCTCGACGAGACCATGACCATCTACCTGGCGAGCGG
>JBAVVP010000530.1:0-9698 GCA_049697355.1 Terriglobales bacterium | reverse complement strand
GTTCTTGACCAAGCGGATCGTACCATCGGGATTAATGGAGACATCCGGAAGCCCTCCTGGGGCGTAGCGTCCAATTCCGCTGCCGCCGAGACCTTTAACACCGAAAGTGAGGTGCTGCGCAAAGGTCCAGCGCGCGCTTGCGCCTATGCCGCCTCCTTCCCTGGAAGTGTTGTAGGCCAGGAGCGCGAGCTGACTGGCCGTCGGCGTTGTGCTGCCCGTCGGATTGCAAGCGGTGTTTGTGGCTGCCCACTGTTCGACACAAGGAAAAACGCGCCCCGTAAAGCGATCCGCAAGCGCGAAGATCTCGTAGTGGCCAAAGCCGGGATCGAAAGCGATCTTCGCGATGATATCGGGTGCAGGATTAAACGAGTATGTCGCGGAGCTGTTGTAGCTTTTGCCGTCGCCAGCCTCACCCAGCAAGAAGTTATAGTAGGGAGTGCCGCCAACCGTTGTGGTTCCCGTTGGGGTAACCACGGTCGTAGCGCCAACTGTAACGCTCGCGTTCCCGTGCGTGCTTACTGTGGCTTGCGGATTCTCTACTGAGATTCCAATCGCAACCTTGTCGTTGATGGTTTTGGTTAGGCGAAGGCCCCACTGGCGCGCGAAATCGAAGCCAACGTTATACGAAGCGTCTATCGTCTTGGGCCGAACGTCATTGGTTTTGCCCATGTCGTCATCAATGGAGATCCCCTTCGCAACCTCGGTCACCAGGCTCCACGCCTGGCCGCCGAGAAAGCTCCAGCCATTATCGAACTTGACTTGCGCCCACGCTTGCCGCAGACGGAGCGTGTAGGCGTTGGTTTGAGTCGAGGTCGAGGTAATGCCAGCAGAGAGGAAGTCGGCGGAGAGGTAGCTGGAAAGTTCCGCGTTGCCGATCTTCCCACTGGCAAAGACGGTGGCCTTGGACTGGCGGCCGGAACCGAAAAACTCCGGCACTCGGCTCTGGGAAGCGCCCGGCATCGTCAGGTTGTTAAAGGGAGTGGGCACGTCGGCCCCCAGCGCTCGGCTGCGCCGGACAAACGCCCCTTCAGCATATCCGCCCGGGGTAATGTTGATGCCTCGGAAGCGGATCGTAATCAAACTCTCCATCTGCTTGTTGAGCACCGGCAGGTTTTCCGTTGACTGTTTTTCGTGCTCCTGGAACGCTAAGACCGTTTTATCCACGCTGCCCTTGAGGTCGGCGACATCGCTCTTCAGTGTGCCCACCGATTGCTGCTGTTGGCTCGCCTCAAGCTGTGCCGCGTCGGCTTTCTTCTGGGCGTCAGCGGCAGCTTGCTGTAGTTGCTGCTGCGTTTGCTGGAACTGCTGGTTGGTCTGTTGCAGTTGCTGGTTGGTCTGCTGCAATTGTTGCTGCAGGGTTTGAATCTGCTGCTGCTGGGCTGCCACGGCATCTTTCAGCGCCTGCAGTTCCGCGTTCGCGGGCTTGTGCGCGGACTTGCGGGGCGCCTTCTGGACTGTCGTGGGGGTCTGCGCCGGCTGCACGGCCGGCTGAGTTGAGTTCACATCGGAAGTCGATTGGGTACCGGTGGACTGGGCATAAGCCAGGCCGGTAACTAGCAAGAGAATTGCTGCCGCATAACGGGGATAATGCATTGCATCCTCCAGAGTTTATTTACGGGAAACAAGAAAGGTTGTCGCGAGGACTGGCGATTGGGGTGACACAGTTGAAACTTCGGCCATCCATCAGAATTTCCGGTGCCGGGAGGGGCTTCCGGCGAGGCGAATAGGATTAATGGCGCCTCTGGTGTGCAGGGATTGCCGACCGGCATCAAGCTCACTTCCTAGGTCACTCGCTAGGTCACTTCGAAAATTAGCATAGGCCGGAACGGGCAACCTCACCGTGATCTTGGTCACCCTTCCAAGTAGCGATTAGCAGCACGCCTTGTGACTTTTAGCAGCACCCCTTGTGAGGCCTAGCAACACCCCATCTTCACTTCGCCGGCAGCGGTAAGCGGAGGACCGAAGGCCTCCTGCGGCGCGGGAGCGCCGTTCCCTTCCACGATAGCGACTTCTGGATGCTTTTGCCGGTTGACTGCAACAGCCTACCTGCCACCGGGCGTCACCACCTGCGGGAAGGCATAGTGGGCCATCATTTTCAGGGCTTCAGTGCCGCGCACTTCGTTATCGAATAGCGGGAGCACGGCGCGCACGTTGTCGAAATCGCGCCAAATCTCCTCCATGTAAGCATCCTGCATGGCGACTCGGTTCTTGACGAACTCGGGCGAGTCGGGGCGTAGTTGATCCTTCTGGATCACCATGTTGACCACCACGCCTCCCACTGGGATTCCGAAATCGTGGAACCAATTGATGAAGCGCTTGATGACCGCGATGGGCAGTGCCTCAGGGAGCGTTATGAAGAAAAACGCTGTCTGCTCGGCGTCGGTGAGCAACTCGCGGGCGCGGAGGATGCGCTCGCGGAATGACAGCAGGTACTCCATCAGTGGGTCTGCTTCCTTCTTCTTGGTGAACGAGAACAGTTCGCGGAGCGACTGAGCTTCCGCCCGCGACTTCACCATTTTGTTCACCCACATGGAGTACACCTTGCTCATCCCTAGCAGGCGGCGGGCATTGGCGGTGGGGGCGGTATCGAAGACGTAGACGTCGTATTCGTTCTTGAACATCAGGTCCACCATGTTCTCGAACATGGCCGACTCTTCGAAGGCCGGGTTCATGGTGGCGCTCTCCACGAACGCTTCCGCCTGGGTGGAGATTTCGGCGAACTTCAGGAACCAGCGGATCTTCGTCTTGATGTCCTGCTTCGAACGTTCGATCGTCTCCTTGGTATCGATTTCATAAGCCCAGAGATTGGGCACGTCCTTGACGGCGGTGGCTTGCCCGTAGACGTTCTGGTCGAGCAGACCGCTCAGGCTGTGCACGGGATTGGTGGACGCCAAAATAGTGCGCCGGCCTTGCTGCGCCATCTGCATAGCGGTGACGCCTGCCATCACGGTCTTGCCGACACCGCCCTTGCCCCCAAAAAACATGAACTTGAGCTTGGGATGCGTTACCACGAAATCGGTCAAAGACTGTTTGATCTCCGCCATGTCAATGTCTCCCATTGCCGTACATCATCCCGGCCAGCTTCTCAATCATCGGCAGTCCCGTGACATCCCGCTCCAACTCGAGCACACGAGCGACAACTTGGTTGCCGAAGGTCTTGTCAATTTCCTCGAGATAGTTTCCCTGCATCTTGAGGCGATTGCGAAGGTAAGGCGGAATGTCTTTGCCTGCGAGGTCCGGCGGCAACACCCGGTTGACCACGTAGCCGGCAATCGGCACGTCGAACTTGGCGAACAGTTGGGCCGCCTTGGCGGTGTCCAGGATGATCATCTCCTCGGGTACGACTACGAAGAAGAACGCGGTTTTTTCCTTGTCGGTCAGGATGCTGGAAGACTGGTTAATGCGGTTCTTGATGTACTGCAGCTCGGTAAGAATGTGGTCTTCTTCCGTGGTTTTCTGGCGCTTGATGCGCGCCACCATCTCCTCGTGCTCCCGCATTTCTTCGCGCAGCTTGGTAATGCGATTGATCCACTCGTCATATACCTTGGCCATCGAGAGGTAATAGAGCGCGTGCCCCAGCGGAACCAGATCGTAGATGTAGTAGTCGTATTCGCCGCCCACGACGATATCCACGACTGCGTCGAAGATGGCGGATTCTTCCATGGCGGGCTCTGCCGAGGCTGCCTGGATGTACTGTTCGACCTCCTCCGGCACCGCCTCCAGCCCGTACATGTCGAGAATCTTCTTGCGGATCTGGTCCTGGTAGGCCCGGATGTGGCTGTCGGCGTCAATTTCCTGGGCCCAGAGGTTGTCCATGACTTTCACCGGGCCCTTGCCAAAAATGTCTTTTTGGAAAATGTCGCTGAGCGAAGCCTGTGGGTCTACGGAGAAGACCAGGACTTTGTGTCCCTGCTGCGCCAGCCAGAAGGCGGTGGCTGCGGAGAAGGTAGTCTTCCCCAGCCCACCTTTGCCGCCGAACATGATGTAACGCCTCTCTTTATTCTGTTCAAAAGTCTCTCTCAGCGACATGATTTCCTCGATGAATGCAGTTGGCAATTCCCTCACTGCCCGGTACGGAGTCAGCGATCAGAACATCGCGTCCGACACGTCTTTCTCGCGCAACATACGGCGCTTCCAGGTGGCGATATTGGGCACCACGTAGGGCAGCAGCCGCAGCGAGTAATACGGCGGCAAGATGGGGACACCAATCAGATCGCCCATGGTGATGAGAATGAAAAGGTGCTCCATGCTGGCTCGCGTACGCATGGCATAACGCGACATGTCATGCGCACTCATGCCATAAGCGATCTCTTTAATCCTGCTCAGCAATCCCTGCTTTTCCTCTTTGGATTCGTCTGCCATGAAAGTCTCCTGAACCAGTATAAGGAACCAGCGAAAATCCCGACTCTTGACCCAGCTTCTACACGCCGTGCAAATGCATTTCCTGCTTGTCCACCATGTCCCGCTCCCGCATGACCCGCCGCTTCCATTGTGCGATCTCGGGCACTATGAAGGGAAGGATCCGCAGGGAATAGACCGGTGGCATTACCGGCACGCCCAGCATGTCACCGAAAGTGATGAGCATGAAGGCCGATTCCAGTTCTCCTCGCAGCTCCAACGCCTGGAGTTCGAACTCGTAGCGAAACAGGCCGTAAAAAAACTCGCGGATCTTGTGGAGCCTGCTATCTTCCACGGGATTGACTCCTTCTTGCGCGCCCCTCATCGGGAGCTTGCTTGAGCCTCGCCGGCGCCGCTGGGTGTGCCATAATGCAGCCGGGCCCAACGGCCAATGCGCACTCTACCATGTCAGCAGGGCTTGCTGCTTTCATTCTCGTCGTCATCTTCATAGTCGGCTGGTTCGCCGTCGGCACCCACCACAACGTCCGCAAGGGCCACGACGTCATGCGCTGGCTCCAGGAAGGGCTGCCCCTGGTGGGCGAGAAAACCACGCTGCGCTGGCTGGGATCCTCGGTCCTCGAACTGAAGATTCAGGAGGCAAAGCCGCCTTTCCGCCATGTCGAAGTTCTGATCGTGCTCGAGCCGCGCGATGTGGCGCCGCTCTGGGGCCTGGCCCACCTCCGCGGCCGCCGTGACCTGTTTATCTTTCGAGCCGTCCTGCGCACGCAGCCGCGGGTTGATCTGGAAGTGCTCGACCCCACTTCCTGGCCGAGGCACGAACTCACGGATCGAGCGAAGAACTATTGGACGCCGCTGTCCGCACCAATGCCACTGGTCGCCTATGCGCCCGGGAACCTGCCCGCCGCTTCCGAACTGCTGGACAAGGCCGCACTCGACGGCTGCCCTCTGCAACGGCTGATCGTCCGGCGCACCGAGTCGAATCTCGAGGTGCAGTGGCGCCTCGATCCGCTCCGCAAACACTCAGCCCGCACCGTTTTCGAAACCTTGCAGCGCATCACTGAGCGTCTTTAGCCCGCACGGCTGCCACGGCGAGCGGCTCTCGCTCCGGATTGCTAATCCGCCGGCATAGGCGCGACCTTGCCGCTGGGCACCGGCTTCTGCCACGCATGCCAGGCATCATAAGCAATGATCAATGCCGCAATGAACAAAAGCACCGACACCAGGATCATGGCGATAGCGCCAATGCTGTTGATGGGCTGGGCGGCAATCTTCGGATTCGACAAGATGCTGGCGTACAAGTTGTATGCCGTCACTACAATCGCGGCCATGGTGGTCACATACATAAACAGCATGGGCCAGAACGCGAAACGCGGGTTCCGGCCGATCGATTTCAGCCAGATGCTGACGATCAGCAGGCTCAAAGCCGCCATCAACTGGTTCGACGCTCCGAATAATTGCCAGAGGTAAATCCAGGTTCCGCTCATCACCAGGAGCATGGTCAGGACCATGGAGAGAATCGCTGAGATATGGGGGTTCTTGAAGCCTACCCAAGTGTCGCCCAGCCACTCGCCCAAGGTCACGCGCATGACCCGAAAGACAAGCTGCACCATCGTGAGCACGATGACCACGAATACCCCGAAGCCCAAGGCTGTTCCGTAGGCCGGAGGGATGCCACCGAAGGTGATGATGCCCAGGAGTTTGCCCACTCCAGCTGCGAAGGCTCCCGCCCCGACGCCGCCCGCTATCGATACCGCAATCAGGGAAAGCAGGGCCAGGGCATTTTCCGAAAACATGCCGCCGCCGCCCACGGGTAACGCGTCGGTCTCGTACTCCAACTGGCGCGCCGTCCCGATCGAACCGACCAGCGAATGCCAGCCGGAGATGGCGCCGCAGGCGATGGTCACAAAGAGCATCGGCCACAGCGGCTGAATCGCCGGCATCGCCTGCAGGAAGTTGCCGGCAGCGTCCTTGGCTTGAGTCATGGGCATCCAGGAGGCGAAGGCCCTGGTCTGGAAGGTCACCGCCTTGATCATCTCCGGATTCCCCAGCAGCGCCCGGATGCCGCCCAGGACTGCGCCCAAAGCGGACAACCCGATCGTCAGGAAGGTGACCCAGAAACCAATGTAATTAGTAGGCTGGGCAAAGCGCCAGATGGGCAGAACCGTGCCCAGATAAGAGAAGGCGAAGATGAACAGGCACCAGAAGATGAAAGAGGGCAGCATCCTGATGGCGCCGCTCTGGTCCACGTACTTGGGCACGATCTTGCCCTCCGGGTTGACCATCGTCACAACCAGCCGCGGGTCGGATCGAGTAGGATCGACGACCGTGTACAACGGTTGCCGCCCACTCAAGCCATTGATCCCATCACTCAGCTTTTCCACCGCCGAGTTGACCCGGCCGGCAAACACCAGTGCCGTTGCGGGCTTGCCATCTGGAGTCGTACCTTTCGTAGCGACGATGCCTTTAGCTCCTATAGCCATCGAACCGAGCGTCACCGCCACGGCCACGAAAGTTACCAGAATCAAATCCATCTTCCAGCGGTAGAGCATCTGGCCCATCAGCAGGCCCATGATGGCCAGCATGAAGATGCCGAAGGGAACGTCCGCGCGCGGATCGAAGATGCCGGCCATGATGCCCACAAAAGCGCCGGCCAGCAGCAACAGATAAAAGAAGATAAATACAAAGAGGATGACCCGCGCCCGAGGGGATATCAGCCGGTGAGCAATGGCCGAAAGCGAATTGCCGTCATTCCGGACCGCGACCATGATGGCGGAGTAGTCGCTGGCCCAACCCAGGAACGTAACCCCCAAGGTGAGCCACAACAGTGCCGGCATCCAACCCCACAGGGTGGCCGCGGCGATGGGCCCGACGATCGGTCCCGCCGCCGCAATCGACTTGAAGTGATACCCATACAGCACGTTGCGGCTGGTGGGCATAAAGTCGACCCCGTCCATATACATGCGCGCGGGCGTGGCCTTCTTGGCGTCGGGTTGAATGACATCGCGATCAATACTGCGTGCATAACGGGTATAACCCAAATAGATCATGACCGCGCCCAGCACCACCACCACCGGTGCAGTCATCGGCCGATGGGTTACGGCATATCCGCCTACCACAATGGCGGGGATCAGAACCAGGATGAGAATGGAGACCCGGATGTTCATGAGGAAGCTCCTTGGAAGGCGTGTCCGGATGCGTCGGCGGAAGTGTGCCTTGGAATCGTGCGGCGATCGTCGAGCGCCAGAGCCTTCGCGGCAATGAACGCACCGTAGGATCGGTAGGCAAGAGCATGCACGGACAGCGCACCCAACAAAATCGGGAAGGTGTACATGTCGCGCTCCTGACTAGGCAGATAGTGGCTGACGCTGCCAGCCTAATCGAACGCATCCTACACCCATTGTGGAAACCGGCACAACGACTTTCCTTTGCGCCCCCTTCCTTTTCGCGAAACCCGCGCTACAATGTCCGGCATATTCCGGCAAGCCCGGCAGTCTTCTGCGTTGGTGCGAGCCTTTCATGATCGTTGCGCGGAATATCGCTGCCGAACCGAAAGGATCGCGTATGCCCACACCACAAGAGAAGCAAGCGGCACCTCAGGAACAACCCCTGGTCCGCTTTGGCCTGGGGCTCGCCAACTGGAGTGAGCGGTGGTTTCCAGACCCGCTGATTTTTGCGCTGCTGGGAATTGTGGTGGTCTTTGTCGTGGGTCTGTTGCTTCGCCAGAGCCCCGCCAAACTGGCCATCCAGGGTGGAAAGAACTTCTGGTCCCTGGTCCCCTTCACCATGCAGATGGTGATGATCATCGTCGGTGGATATGTCGTGGCCTCGACGCCCATCGTGTATCGCGCCATCCGAGCCCTGGCCGGTATTCCAAAGACGCCGCGGCAGGCGGTCGCGCTGGTGGCGTTGTTCTCCATGCTGACCTCGCTGATCTCCTGGGGCTTGAGCCTGATTTTTAGCGGACTTTTCGTTCGCGAACTGGCGCATCGCGTTAAGGGACTGGACTACCGCGCCGCGGGCGCAGCGGCGTATCTGGGGCTGGGAGCCGTCTGGGCGATGGGGCTGTCTTCTTCCGCCGCCATGCTGATGGCAACGAAGTCGGCGATGCCGCCGTCATTGTTCAACATCAGCGGCCTGATCCCGCTCACTCAAACTCTCTTTCTGTGGCAAAGCATCGCGACCACGGTAGTCCTGATCGCGCTCTCGGTGTTGATCGCCTACTTGTCCACGCCATCGCCGGAGAATGCCCGAACCGCCGAGTCCTACGGCATCCAATACACGCCGATCCGCTCCAGTCTCGAGCCCAAGACGAAGCCCGGCGAGTGGCTGGAATACAGTCCGCTGCTGACAATTCTGGTGGCCGCGCTGTTGTGCTGGTATCTGGTCGACGTATTTCGCACCTCACCGCAAGGCGCACTGGCCGCGCTTGATCTTAATACTTACAACCTCATGTTCATCACGGTTGGGCTTTTGTTGCACTGGCGTCCGAAGCGCTTTATGCGTGCCGTGGCGGACTGCATTCCCGCCACCGGCGGCGTCATCATCCAGTTCCCGTTTTACGCGGTCATCTTCGGGATGATTATCGGAACCGGGATCGCGGATGCGCTGGCCAAGCTCTTCGCCTCCGTCAGCACTCATAACACCTATCCCTTGCTGGTGGCGATGTATTCGGCGGTGCTTGGCGTTTTCATTCCCTCCGGCGGCAGTAAATGGGTCATCGAAGCGCCGTATGTGCTGCAGGCCGCGAATCTGCACCAGGTGCATCTGGGCTGGGTGGTGCAGATCTATAACGCCTCGGAAGCGTTGCCCAATCTGATCAATCCCTTCTGGATGCTTCCGCTGCTGGGTATCTTGAAATTGAAGGCCAGGGACATTGTGGGATATGGCGTACTGCAGTTGATGGTTCACATCCCAGTCGTGTTCTTTTTGTGCTGGCTGTTTGCACGCTATATTCCGTATTTGCCGCCCATTAGGTAGCGAGCGGAGAGCGTACTATATGCGGGAGCCGATTCGAAAATATGAGGCTGCCGTTGCGCCGGTGTTCGTGATCACAGCCAAGTGTGATCTACGCCACAAGGAAGGGGCTCGCAGGTGTGTTACGTCTAGCAGCCTGTGGCTGCCCGCGGCGCGCCCACTCAGTGCACCAGAACGTGTTTCATCAATCGTGACTTGGCGTAATCCAGACGGCCCCTTGAGTCTTTCGCGATGCGCTTTGAAAATTTCTTACCGACGAGGTGGATTATGAAGCAATGGACTCTCTTGGTAGTGGTTGTTGCTCTTTTGGTTATCCCGGGATTCGCGCAACCACCAATCACCATCGGATTCACCGTCTCCAAGAC
>JBAVVP010000529.1:0-5150 GCA_049697355.1 Terriglobales bacterium | reverse complement strand
ATGTTGTGCAGTGCGAGCACGGACCCGGGACTTACCGGCGGCTGCGTCGCACCCAGTGACGTCACCAAACGAGCCACCTCCCGCGGCTCGTGGCAGCGCTGGCACACCGCGCTGCTGCCCGTCGCCGGCTCGCTGTGCGCGGCCTGACTTTCCGACTTTATTCGATCGAGCGAGTCCTTCAGCGCTAACGCGTCGTTGTAGTCGGCTATCGCTGCCAACACGCGCGGAGATTCCATCGCCTCCTGTGGAACAATCGCAGTGCGTTCGAAGCCGACGGCCCAAGCGAGCAGCGTCGTCAACACTGCGGCCACCAGCACGTTCGGGACTCGCGGCCAAAAGTGCTTAATCCCAAGCATGACTATTATGGCCAGCGCCGCCATCCCGAGAGTCGGCCCGTGCGTCTCGCTCAGCGCGGCGCGGACCACATGGTAGACGGTTACGTAGTGATGGGGTGACTTGTATCCGGCGACGCCGAACAGCGTGGGTAACTGCGAGGTCGCGATAATCAGCGCGCCGGCGTTAGTGAAACCGTTGACGACGGGATGGGACAGGAAGTTCACCACCATCCCGAGCCGCAGCAGCCCGAGAAGGAGCTGTACGGCGCCGACCAGCAGCGCGAGCAGCACCGCGTAGGCTACGAACTGATTGCTGCCGGCGGTGGCCAGCGGTTCGAGCGCCGTAGCGGTCAGGAGCGACACGAGCGCCACCGGCCCGGTGGCGAGCTGGCGGCTGGAGCCGAATAACGCGGCTACAATTGGCGGCAGGAAGGCGGCATACAGGCCGTAGTAGGCGGGGAGCCCGGCAAGCTGCGCATAGGCCATCGACTGCGGCACCAGCACCAACGCCACGGTGACGCCGGAGATGAGGTCGGCGCGCAACGCGACCCTGTCGTAGCCCTTGAACCAATTGAGAAAGGGAAAAAGACGATATAGTATTGCCATCGGCGACACTCGGTCAGCCCTCTCTGGCTACAGTGCGCAGCGGGCCCTTGCGGTCGACCTGCAGCATTAGCGGATTATGCCGGGATTGTGAAGCAGCTGACGGTGACTCCCATCACGTTCCAAAGTGCGCTCCCACCATTATCCCTAATGCTTGCGACGCCAGGCCACGACCGTTTCGGGCTAGACGATGACCAACGCTGAGCGCCCGTCGTGCCAGAAGCGGGACAGACGGACCCGGAAGAGGCGATCCCCAGAGGTTAACTTCTGCTGATCAGATCCAAGTCGACTCAAGTTGTCGATTTTGCAAAAACCGGAAGCTCGCTAATTCAATGATGGGATTGAGGAAATTGGTCGGGGAGAGAGGATTTGAATTTCTCTGCCCGTACTAGCGGATTCTCGCGGAATCCTTGTAAGCCTCTGACTTCAAAACGGTAATGACATTTGATGCGCCGAAGTATTCCCACCTTCGGACACATCTGGACGCAAAACTTGCGAAAACATATCACCGAACATCGCCGCCACACGCCGATCATCCTCACCGATCATGTGCGAATAGCCGCTTTTGTTCCTCATTCCGAGCGTCATCCTCGGATCGTCATGCCCTAACCGAGTCTGTCGCGTCTTCACCGGGACGTTCTTCGAATCCATTTCCGTAGCATTGAAGTGCCGAAAACCGTTGAGCCCTTTCTGCTCGATTGCCAGTCTACGCAGCAGTGGATTCAGGCGTTTTTCAACCACTTTAGATTCGCGCCACGGCCGCCCCGTTTGGGAAACGAAAAGTAGGCCCTCTCCCTTGTCACCCAGGAACTACGCAGATGTTCCCTCTGGATTTACGCTCACTGGGCTTTTTGCAATTCACCAAGGCCCCGCAGCACGGCGTCTTGCGCTACCGGTTGTTCCGGATTCGACCAGTTGTAGAAACCTCTGCCACTCTTTCTGCCGTACCAGCCCGCCATGGCCATCCGCTTGAGCAGTGAAGGTGGGGCGAAGCGACTTTCCTTGAACTCATCGAACATGGCGAGCGCGATGTAGTACGAGGTATCGAGACCAACAAAATCGAGCAACGTCAATGGCCCCATCGGATAACCGCAGCCAAGCTTCATTGCCAGATCGATGTCAGCGATCGTGCCCACGCCCGCTTCATAGGTGCGGATTGCGTCCAACAGGTAGGGGACCAGCAGGCGATTCACGATGAACCCCGTGCTGTCGCTGGTTCGCACCGACACCTTGCCAAGCTTCGTAACGAACTCGACTGCCGCAGCGTAAACCGCGGGCGCGGTGGCAATCGTCCTCACAACCTCGACCAACTGCATCATCGGCACCGGATTAAAGAAGTGCAGCCCGATAAATCGATCCGGACGCGTGGTGGCAGTCATCAGTTCCGTGATCGACATGGAAGACGTATTCGAGGCGAAGATGGCGTCGCGCTTCACGATTGTGTCGAGCGCGGCATACATCTTCTTTTTCACTTCGGCGTTTTCTATGACCGCTTCGATGACTAGATCGCAGCCGGCCAAATCTTCCTGCTTCGTGGTGCCATGCAGGCGCTCGCAGATCGGTTCAACAGCGGCGATTTTTCCTTTCTCCACGAGCTTGGCCAGCGACTTGTCAATCGTGGCAAATCCCTTGTCGATGAAGCGCTGCTCGACCTCGAGCACCGTCACTTCGAATCCCGCGGTTGCCGCTACCTGTGCAATCCCGGACCCCATCAAACCACAGCCGAGTACACCGACTTTCCTGATTTCCATCACTCGTCTCCTGACCCAAACCGATATGAAATAAGAGATTTTCCAGCTTGTTACTTCCGTGAATTCAGATTGCTGAGAGCTTTTTACACCGGATAGATCTTGCAAAGGGAGCTACGCAGACACTCCGCACCCGTTTCCGGATCGTAGCCGGCCTTGTCGCCCAGCAGCAGGTTTATATTGGATTTCTTCCATCCATACTCGGGAGGACCTTCTTCCGGGAACCACCATGCATGCTGAGCGCTGACAACATCGGGAGCGATCCCGTCGAAGAGCGATGCTCGCATGCGTACCCGGCCCTCGGGAGTTTCAATCCACACCCAATCTCCTTTGTTAATCCCCAAGCGTTCAGCTGTGGCCGGATGGATCTCGACCAACGGATCGGGATTGATTCGCCGCAGCGATTCGATCTGCCGGCCTTCGCTGACAAAAAACGGATTGCTCCTCGCTCCCGTCGTTAAGATCAACGGATATTCGCTTGCGATCTGGGGGCTGGAAACCGGCGATAGCTGCGGCTCGCGGTACACCGGCAGC
The DNA here is from genome assembly GCA_049697355.1 of Terriglobales bacterium. Lineage (GTDB taxonomy): Bacteria > Acidobacteriota > Terriglobia > Terriglobales > Acidobacteriaceae > Acidiflorens. Next base: position 1,930 of record JBAVVP010000529.1, on the reverse strand, counting down.
GGCTCCAGTCCGAGGTACTTGGCGATAGTGCTGTAAATTTCAAATTTCCCTGACGGCGTGGCAAATCCTTTCTCCCTATACTTGTGGTAAGTCATTTCGCCTGCCAGTATTCCGCGCTCGCAGAATTGATCGAAATTCATTCCCGTTTCGTCGAGTAGGGAATCGAGATACGAACGATGACTCTGCCACGGAAACGCCTCGTGCAGCCCGAGGCGCCGGGCTAATTCCAAAATGACTTCGTGATCATCGCGCGCTTCCCCCACCTGGGCCACTTTCTTTCGCGCCAGCACGCACCAAATCTTGTGGAGGTTGGCAACGTCATCGGTTTCCAGCCAAGTGGCTGCTGGGAGTATGAGATCGGCCAGCGCAGCCGTCGGCGTGATGAAAAAATCGGACACAACTGTAAACTCCAGATGATCGCGCAGCGCTTCCTCTGTTAGCAGCGGGTTGGTTTGTGACAGCAGTGGATTCGTGCCGATCAGCCACATGGCCCGCACTCGGTAAGGCTCGCCGCTCACAACGGATTTCCAGAACGACGGCGCATGCAGAAATAAATTGAGGGCGAACTTCCTAACCGCGGCACCTTCGGGCTTGTCTACAGGCAAAAACTGCGCGCCCGATTGCTCGGGATTCATAAACGGCGACTTCTGGCGGACTCCACGCGGAGCAGTCCATAGGACATCGCCGCCGGGCCGGTCTATGTTGCCCGTCAGGGCACGAAGAATGAGCTGAGCGCGAGCGGTCTGGAAATTTGAAGCACTCACATCGGTGGCACTACCCCAAAGCATGCAGGCTGGCGAAGTGGTGGCGTAGGTCCTCGCCGCATCGCGTATGCCCTCTGCTGTGAGCCCCGTAATCGCAGCCGCCCACTCTGGAGTAAAGGGGCGCACATGCTCGACCAGCTGTTCATAACCTACAGTGAAGTTATGGACGAAATCGCGATCGAGCAGGCCCTCGGCGATAATGGTGTGGATCATAGCCAAAGCCAAGGCGCCATCGGTGCCTGGCCGCAACTGCAGCCAGTGCGTTGCCTTCTTAGCCGGGATGGTTCGGCGCGGATCGATGACGATGACCTTCTCGGCGGTCCGTAACGCGTCTTCGATCAGTCGGCCGCACATGCCGTCGGCCGCACCCGATGCAGTAATGTTGCAGCCCCAGATAACGACACAAGCCGGATGGTTACCACCGGATCCGTACACATCGGTGATCGGAAGCTGCCCTAGAGTAATGCTGCTGGCGAATACACGCGGCATATAGCAGAGGTGAGCCGGAGCAACAAAGTTCGGCGTACCGAAGGCGTTGGCAAACCGCAGGGTGAAATCGGTATACGGTCGGCCCGTCCCTTGGCCAATCGCCACATATTCGGGACCGCTCTCGCGCCTGATCCGGGAAAAGACTTCCTCCATCTCGTTGAGCGCCTCGTCCCAAGAGATTCGCCGCCACTTTCCTTCTCCGCGCTTGCCGACCCGGCGAAGCGGATGGGTAACGCGGTCCGGGTGGTACAACAGTTCCGGCGAAGCAGCCCCCTTCGGACAGATGTGGCCCCTGGAGGTGGGGCTGTCCGGATCTCCTGTCACCCTTAGGACACGACCGCCGCGGAGGTGGACCAAGACCTGACAAACGCCGTGGCACATACGACAAGCAGACCGCACAACTCGGGTGTCTTCTGACGTTGCTGTGGTGGCCATCTCTAACCTCCTCCTCTGGATTCGCGCCGCCCGCACCGTTCTACATTTCGCCGACCCCGCAGGGCGGCACCCTACGCTGCCGTTTCGTCCGGATTCGAACAGGCGTAGGAGCCTACTCCGGGCTGCTTCTACGCGTTTGCCGATGGTTGAGCCAACTGCAAAAGGATTTCGGAAATGTCCATCACCTGTAGATCACGATCGCCTTTGCAGGCATTGACTCCGTCTTCCATCATGGTCAGGCA
>JBAVVP010000528.1:0-8690 GCA_049697355.1 Terriglobales bacterium | reverse complement strand
GTCGTACCTCTCGAACGCATCGTGAACCGACCTTCGAAAAATTCGGCAGCCCTGCCTTCAATAGCGGACGTATTGGAACTGCTGACGAGCCACCGTCGATAATGGTGAAATTGACCCATACCGGCTGTAGTGAGCATCAGACCCGTCTTGGTGCGCCACCGACGCAGTGCAGAGAAAGCAGACTTCCAGCCCCTGCTTGACCAACCCTCGCTATTTGGTATTGACACAGCCGTACTGGCTTCAAAACCAGACATCGTTTGCAGAGGACGGTTCGCGCGCACCCCCGTTGCATGGCGTCTCATACCGCTCCACCGGTCCGCTAAAGGCCAACACTGCCTTGCATAATGCCGCCGTCGACGAAGATCGTTGTCGCGGTGAGATAGCTCGCGCCATCACCGGCGAGAAACCCAACCAGGCCAGCAATCTCCTCCGGCCGCGCCATGCGCCCAAGCGGTATCGCCGCGTCCAGCCTCGCGAGCTTGGCCGGATCCTTCATCGTGCCGAGATTGATCGGGGTTGCCACGGCACCTGGACCCACTCCAACCACGAGGATGTTGTGGGGGGCGAGTTCGACACCGGCGGTGCGCGTGAGCATGCGCATGCCGCCTTTGGCAAGGCAATACGCGGTGTTGCCTGGCATCGGCCAGTCCTCGTGCACCGAACTGATATTGATGATGCGACCGCCGCTACCCTGCTTTATCATCTGCTTGGCTGCGAGCTGTGTGCCGAAGAAGGCGCTCTTCAGATTGATTGCCAATACCTTGTCGTACTGATCCTCGGTGGTGTCGAGGACAGAAGTGCGCGTTTCAATGCCAGCGTTGTTCACCATGATATCCAGCCGGCCAAACCGTCCTACGGCCTCGCCGATGAGCTTCTGAAGGCCGCCTAGCTGGCTTACATCGGCATCGACACCGATCGACTGATCACCTAGCTTGGCGATCTGCTGCTCGAGCGCCTCGGTGGCCTCTGGATGAGCCACGTAATCGATGACGACGCTGGCGTTGCGCCGTGCCAATTCGAGCACGATCGCCTGACCGATCCCGCTATTACCGCCGGTGACAATGGCAACCTTGTTCTTCAACGGCATGATCAGCCTCTCGATATCGAATGCAGATCGGCGTCTGGCGTCACTTCACATTCACCCGGTAATCGATCTGTTGCCACTGCTGTAATCTGGTCCAGTAGAACGTAAACAGCAGCGTTCCCTGTCGCATCAGCGGAGGCAGGTCCACGAAGAAAAGTCCGGGCGCCGGGGAAGAGGAATCGGTGCTGAACGTCTGGGCCCAGCCGTCGTTGCTCCAATGGAGCCGGAATGGCCAGGCAAGAATGATGCGGAGTTTTTCGGACCGGTCGATGACATCAATCTGGCGGTAGAAATTCCAGATTTCCAGATTGCTGCGGCTATGTGGGGCGAGGTAGCGCTCGGCGACGGCGGGGAGCAAATCGAAAACCGCGCCATCGGTGGCGGAGCGAACCAGCGTAATATATTCGGCATGCGCCCACGCCAGCGGCATCGCGGAGCCGGACGGATAGCTGTATTTCAGCTCGCCGTCGCTCGGGAGATCCCAGAGTTGCTCGGCAATAAGCCCTGGCGGTTCGGCGAAATTTTCCATGGCACGGATGTAGGCGTGCGGGTCCCTGCCGGCGGCAAGTTCATAGTGCCCGCGTTCGCCTGTAAGCAGCGGCCATGGTCCCCCCGGCCTGAACCATCGAAGGGTCTGCCGTCCGCATAGTTGCCGTAGCCGTCCTCATTGTACCTGTGCCAAGCCGGGCCCGAGCGCCCTGACGGGTCAGCAAAGTCCACCTTGATCCTGGCTTCGGGCGCATCAATGGCGCGGACTGACCCGGTGATCACCGGATCATCCGCGTGGCGAATTCCGAAACGGACCAGTTCCAGGAATCCCGGATCGAGCAGATCCCTTGCTGCGATTTGGAGATTGTTCCGATTGGCCACGGTAACCACGGCCTCATTGGGATCGCCGTCGGGTGCAGGCTTTGCGGGCACTCCCAGCTGACCGGCCCGGCTGGCATCGCTTTTGACGAATGTCGGCAATATGCGGACATAATGAGGGGTGTTACGCAGGAATGCGCAGTCTTTCGCGACTGTCCATTCTTCCAGATGGGACTCGAGGAAGTCTGCGTACTCGGTGAGGAATGTGGCCAAGCCCGGATCCGAGTTCTTGGCGGCGTAAGTGGCAGCGCAAATCAGCGCCGCGATGGTGGCAGCCAGAGAGGAAGGGGAAAAGCCCTCGTTTTCTTCCCACCTTTCTTGCTCGGTAATAGGGCCGTTCAGGATCAAGGCGGCGGCTGCTTGCCGGACCATGGGGTAGGGATTGAAGACCTGCAAGGCGCCGGCCTCATGCAACTGCCAAGCGAGAATTACGGGAAACGCGATCTCGTCGAGCTGGACTCCGGTCCAATTCGGCCGGCCGTCGACGTGAAAGTTTTGATAGAATGCGCCGTTCGCGCTTTGCACAGTTGCAAGGAACGTCAGCGCGCGCAGGGGCATTGCCTGCTCGCCTGCCGCCAAAAGAGCGACAGCGCTTTTGCACATGTCGCGCGTCCAAACCAAGTGATAGCCGAGATCCCTGTCGTCAAAGTAATCGCCCCACGGGATGCTCAAGGACGCCACCAACGCACCCTCGTAGGTTTTGTCCTCGTGGGCCATGAGAAGAGCCCGGCTCATCCGGTACAGGCAGCCGCCATCGCCCGTGACGCCCTCTCCCGGCATAATTGTCTCTTCTTGCACCTTCCGCCACACACCCAAGAAATTTTTCAGGTGCCTATCGAACGGGACGCTGAGTGCTTGACGGACGCGCTGGACCGCGCTGTTGAGCGTCTCGCCGAAGGCAAGCGCCAGCACAAACTCATCTGCTTTAGAGATGTCGAGCTGCCCGGTTAGGGCGATGTTGCCGTTTATCGCCGAGTCGAACGACCAGTCCATGATGAACGGCCTGTTGCCCGGTACCGCGTTGCCTTGCAGATCTTGCCAGCCGTCGGTTACGCCAACGATGCCGCAGGAACATTGAAGGAAGGGGATGGTCGCTGCCATTGCGAGCCAGGTCCGCGGGCGATGCTGACTCTGCGCCACGAGGATCTTTCCATATGGGGTGTCCGCGGCCCATCCACTGTTCTGGTAGCCGGTTCCGTCCAAATGCGGCGCCAGCAGCGCATACAGCTTCAACTTCTCTTTCAGCGGATGCGGTACACTGAGCCGGGTATGGACGAGGAGGCACGGTGAGGACGGGGTCGAGATCACCTGTTTGACGATTTGATAAGTCTGGCCCCCAGGAGTTGGATGCGACGTGTTCGTGATGCGATAGCCGAGCGCGCCAGAGGAAATCGTTTCGTGCATATTCTCGCAGCCGCGGCGCTCGTCATGGAAAAATGTCGCCCCATCGGTTGCCAAATATTGCAGATCGCGGATCTGGGGCAGGTCAATCGTCGGATAGTACACTTCCGTGACGATGCCTTTGGCGATCGTGAACCACAGCGTACTTCCTGACGAAGCCGCCGTGCCGATCCCATCCTTATCGCTGCGGGTCCATTTCGGGGCGATTGGGGAACCGAACGCCGGGTTGTTGGCCGGAGGCTTATCCATTCGTCAGCACCACCGCCGGGGGGCGGCAGCCACTTGTTTCGATTAGAGCTTGAACAGCCACAGCAATACCTCACTGGATTCGAGCTGCGATTTCGTCGCCGACCCGCAAAGCGTTTGCAATAATCGTCAGAGTGGGATTTACAGCCCCGATAGAAGGAAAAAAACTCGCGTCGGTTACATAGAGATTATCGACCTCATGCGCTTTGCAGTTCAGATCGAGCACCGACTGCCCGGAATCGGTTCCAAAACGCATCGTCCCGGCTTGGTGCGCCGTTCCGCCGATGGGCACATTCTGCCCGAGATAGAGAGAGCGGTCGAACAGATGCGGATGGATCTCGAGCTTATCGCAGAGATCGCGCAATTTTTGCTTGAGCCGTTTGTGCGCTTCCTGATTGGTGAGTGTGAGGTCCAGAACAACGCGGCTCCCGTCATAACGGATCCTGTTTTGCGGCAGGGGCAAATCCTCAGAGGTCAGCCAGAAATCGAGCGAATGTTCCGCGATCCAGTCGAAAGGCGCCTCCGGAAACCATTGAAGGATTTGCGGCAGGCTTTCGCCGCGGAGTAACTCGCCATCGGATTTGCCCACCATCTGAATATGTCCCAGCGGATACTCCCAGTCATCGGATCCAAAGTAAAAATCATTCAGGCCGAGCGTCTTCTGAAATTTGGTCGGATTTGGCGTGCGGGAGATCGTGAGGATCACGGAATTATTGTGACGCATGTAATTGCGCCCGACGAGGCCCTAGCCGTTGGCGAGACCATTGAGGTGGTCGTCGTTTGCCGAACGCAACATCAGGAGTGCCGATGAGAGAGCGCCACAGGCGACGATGACGATGTCTCCGGTATAGGTGATGCGCTCGCCGCCACGGACGGCTTCGATGCCGGAAATGCGCCGGCCTTTCGAATCTGTCGTCAGTTTCTCGACGTAGGTGTTCGTCAGCAGCGTCAGGTTGGGATGCTCGCGCAAGGCAGGATCCACGCACATGACTTGCGCGTCGGCCTTTCCATTCACGAGGCAAGGATAGCCGTCGAAAGCGTTGCATCGGATGCAGGCAGAATGCGGCAACACCTTGCCATCGCGCTCATCCAGCAGAACTCCGACCGGCAGATGGAAGGGATGATGTCCCTCGCGCGTCAGGCCATCGAACAGCTGTTGAATGCGCGGCTCATGCGAAACCGGCGGGTAGGCGTAGGGTTTCTTCCACGGCGGTTCGGTCGGGTCCTCCCCCCTTAAGCCGTGGACATGAAACAGCTCTTCGGCGGCTTGATAGTAGGGCTCGAAAACATCGTACTTGAGAGGCCAGGCGGGGGAAAGGCCGTCGGGATGACGTATCTCGTCGAAATCCCGTTCCCGAAGTCTCAGTAGGACGCCGCCATAAACCTTGCTATTTCCGCCAACAAAATAATGAAGCCCAGGATGGAAGCTTCTGCCCTCCAAATCGTACCAGGTCTCTTTGGCTTGGTAGCGGGCATCGACGAAGACGGCTTTGGTATCCCAATTCTCGCGCTCGCGCGGCAGGTAGTCGCCGCGCTCCAGAAGGAGGATGCGCTTCCCGGTTTTCGCAAGACGCCAGGCCATTGTGCCGCCGCCGGGACCCGAACCAATAATAACGACATCATAATGGTTGCCGGTCATGAGGAACCGCTCCGCTACGCCGTGTATTACATGCAAGCTGGGCACCGACAGCCGGGCCTGTGCAGTTTGAAACAACGGCAACGCTTATATGTTGCCAGAAATCGGTTCGAAAACTGATTGGTTTTTCACAATGGCCGCGCTCAGCATAGCGATTACGTTGGCGATCCGGATTGTTTTGGTTCTTCTTTTTTTTCCCTTCAGCGCCCTCGATAAAATCTTCAACTTCCGCGGCGCACTTGGCCAGGCCGGGGAAGCCGTCTCCAACCGGACGATCGCGGCGGCGCTGGTCTTCGCCGGACTTTTCGTCGAGATTGTCATGTCTCTCGGGATCGTGACAGGTATTGCCGACCGGCTTTGCGCATTCATCCTGGCCGGATATTGCGGGGTTACCGCGCTTCTCTGGAAGCAGTTCTGGAAACCGGGCGATTTCTGGGCCTCCGCCAACGGCCAGGGCCGGACCCTTTTCTGGGATTTTTTGAAGAACCTCGCTCTGGGCGCAGGCTTTCTGCTTATCACCTTCGGCACCGGCGCGGCCTCAGTGAGGCGCTTTATCGCCCACCCAACCTGGTCGTCCGATCCCTATCGCATTGTCCAGCAAGAGGTCCAACCATGAGTGCAGACGCCAAACCGGCCGTTTCGTATTGGCACCTCTGGGCCGATGAGCAAGGCATCAGCCACCAGACACGGTGCGAGTTGACGGAGTTCGAGAAAGGCGCCATCCAGCCGGAAGCTGCTCCGCAATGGATCGGCTCTAAAACCAAGAGCGATGCCACCGTGTTCATCACGGTCCTGCCCCCCGGTTGGGTTGGCGACTGGCACGAAAATCCAAAGCCTCAGTGGATCGTTCCGCTCTCCGGGCGCTGGTTCGTTGAGTCCATGGATGGTCAAAGGGTCGAAATGGGGCCAGGCGAAATCTCATTTGGAGAGGATCAGAAGGTGCGCGAGGTGGATGGCAGAAAAGGGCATCTCTCGGGCACTGTTGGAACCGAGCCGGCTGTGCTCATGCTGATCCAGTTTGAGGCTCCTCCAGAAGGACCTTGTCCGTGCAGATTCAGGTGAGTCATGGACGATTTCGAGATCTGTAACCCGCGTTTCGCGCGCTATATCCTCGCAAACGCCCAGCTGGAGGTGCTTGCTACAGGCTTCCGCTGGATCGAGGGTCCTGTCTGGATGGGCGACGCGGGCTGCCTTCTCTTTCAGGATCTTCCGAACAACCGTACCATGCGCTGGATCGAGGGCCTGGGCACGTCGGTGTATCGCGCGCCCTCGAACTATGCCAATGGGCAGACGCGCGACCGGCAGGGCCGTCTCATAGCGTGCTCGCATTGCGGCCGCTGCCTGTACCGCACCGAATATGACGGCAGGGTCACGGTCCTGGTGGAGAGGCACGACGGCAAGCGCCTGAACTCGCCGAACGATGTCGTCGTGAAATCCGATGGCTCGATCTGGTTCACCGACCCGGTTTATGGGATCGTGAACGATTATGAGGGCGGACGGCAAAAGTCGGAGCAGCCGCCTGCAGTTTATCGCTTCGAGCCGCAGAGCGGCGCGATCCGGATCGTGGCGGGGGACTTCGATGGGCCGAACGGCCTGGCATTCTCCCCTGATGAACGCCTCCTCTATGTCGCCGAGTCGGGTTCTCCGAACGTCGATAATCCAAAACAATATATCCGCGTCTTCGAGGTAGAGCCCGATGGCGCAACGCTCAAGGGCGGAGACATCTTTCACAAGGTTGAACCGGGATTTTCAGACGGTTTTCGCGTGGACGAAGAGGGCAATATTTGGAGCAGCGCAGGCGATGGCGTCCACTGCATAAGTCCGCGCGGTGAACTGCTCGGGAAAGTTCATGTGCCGCATGTGGTTGCGAACGTAACGTTCGGCGAACTGGCAAAAAATCGTCTTTTCATCGGCGGGTCCACTACGCTCTACTCCATCTTTCTGAATACGCGCGGCGTGCAGACACCATGAACGCAGTGCAAAAGCTATCGCGTATCGCTCTGGTCTCACGGGAGCCGGATCGTCTGGCCGCATTCTACCAAAGCGCTTTTGGATTCACGCGCGGCGTTGAAACACAGCTGGCTGGGACTGCGCTTCAGTCACTCCTTGGCATTCCCGGCGCGAAGGCGCGCCTTATTCCGCTGAGGCTGGGCGGCCAGACGATTGAGCTACTCGGCATTCACCCGGAAGGCCAAGCCTACCCCGCAGATGTTCCTGCGTGGAGCAATCTGTTTCAGCACTTCGCCATCGTTGTTTCCAGCATGGCGGCCGCCTATGCCAAATTATCCGCACAGGGGGGCTGGAAACCGATCTCGACTGAAGGTCCGCAAGCGTTGCCTGCGTCTTCGGGGGGGGTTACCGCGTATAAGTTTCGGGACCCTGAGGGGCATCCGCTCGAACTCCTGGCCTTCCCGCCGGACGACGTTCCGGAACGATGGCAAAGGTCCGATGCCACTTTTCTCGGAATCGATCATTCCGCGATCTCCGTCGCCTATACTTCTCAAAGCATCGACTTCTATCGGCGGCTTGGTTTGCAGCGCTCGGGCGGATCATGCAACACCGGTCCAGAGCAGGATAGGCTCGACGGCGCCGAGGGTACTATCGTAGAGGTGACGGCTTTGGCGCCGGTCGAAGTGCCGCCTCACGTCGAGCTGCTCTGTTATCGCAACGTTCTGGACCGCAATCGGAACGTCTCCGGAATGAACGACGTGGCAGCAACGCAACTTATCCTGTCAACCCACAGCACCGCCGCGCTGGACGCTCTTTGCACACAGACTGCTGATGCACTGGTCTCGGGGCCGGTACCTTTTGAAGATGGCGTAGCACGTGCCATGGTTCGAGATCCGGATGGGCATCTCCTGCGCCTTGAAGCTCCCATGTGATACTGTGCGAGCTTGTTCTTATCCCGCTCTGCAAATCTCTACTTTTGACCAAGGCTTATAAGCTTGTCCAACGGAAGCCGCTTGTCCTCTCATAACGGAAGGAGTTTTTGCAACTGCGAAAACGGTCAGTGCCAATTCCGGCCGTCGCGGGGAAAACAAAGAGGACGCGAAGACTCGGAAGAATTGCGATTTGGATATTAACGGTTGGGGAACCCTATACCTTAGTGGGACGTGTCTCAGGCTTCTTGGATGATGCAGAATATTTCTGAAGGACTGTTACTGCAGCCCATGGCCGTAGCAGCCTTTGAGTGGCGCAACCGGTTTCGCGGGTGCAAGCAGGACATCGAGGCAATCAACTCGTGATGCGGAGCCATGGCTGGCGACGAAACTCAAGATGGGATAGAAACGGTGCCGGATTCGATCGGCCGCAGCTCAAGTGATAAAGCCGGGGCCGCGCCTGTTGAGCGCACCGCCGCTGGGCAACCAAATACTTCCACCAGCCCAAGCCCCGCGAGCGGTAATCCGGCGCAGGGGAAACGTTTGTGGAAGCGTTTGCTGATAGGGGCTCTGGGAC
>JBAVVP010000527.1:0-5981 GCA_049697355.1 Terriglobales bacterium | reverse complement strand
CCCGAACGCCAGGCTGGTGGGGTTGGCAGTCAGCGTTCCTTGCGTCACGCCAGTTCCAGAAAGTGGAATGCTCAAACTGGGATTCGAGCCGTTCGAAGTAATGCTGACGCTGCCACTAGCGGCGCCGCTCGTCGTCGGAGCAAAAAGCACGTTGAACGACGTGCTCTGGCCCGCGGTTAATGTCAAAGGCAAAGACAGGCCGCTCAAACTGAATCCGGTGCCGGTAGCCGTCGCGGCCGAGATTGTGAGGCTCGATCCGCCGGTGTTTTTCAGCGTCTCGGACAAGCTCGTGTTGTTGCCGACCTGGACGCTCCCGAACGCCAGGCTGGCAGGATTGGGACTCAGAATTCCGTCAGTGACGGCGGTACCAGAGGCAGACAGGGAAGCATAGGGCTGTGCATTCGGACCATCAAAGGAAATCGTGACAGTCGGATCGCCGCTAGCCGTAGGTTGGAACTGGACGCTGAAGGAAGCGGCTTGTCCCGTCGCCAACACCAATGGCGGTGTGATGCCAGTTACCTTGAAGCCGGAGCCCAATCCTTGAATCGAGCTGATGGTATCGGAGGCAGTAGTGTTGTTTGTAATCGTGTCAGGCAGCGTCTTACTGCTGCCGATCGGCACCGACCCGAAGTTCAGACTGCCGCTTCCGAGCCCGACAGTACCTCCGCCGCTCGAACCTCCAGCTAGGCCCTGGCACCCGGCGAGCAGCAACATGCCGCCAGCAATCACGAGGGAAATGGCCAAGCGACGAAGCAACCGATAACCGTTCACTGCGACCTCTGAGCGCCCTCTCCGCATCCTAGTGCAACGGTGGGGGATTTCTGGCGCCGGATGCCCAAACTATTCCAGTTCCGACATGACCAGTGTCACTCCCGGCGGCCACAAGCCGATAGATTGCGAAAGGCCAGGTTGCACAGGGCCAAATCCCCTTTTGGGGGTGAACTGTGGTGCGACTGGAGAGTAGGCCGCTATGGCCTGAAACGTGTTGCTAATAAACGGATAAAAGGAATTCACGCCGAAATTGGAGTCTCCGGGGTCACATTCGCGTGAGATTCATTTGAAGGTGATTTGCACCGGCATAAGAGAAGGTGATTACCGTCGGCATAAGACAAAGCTGTGGCGTCAGAAATCGGGATCTTTATACCTGGACGAACCCCTCCCCTGCCTTCAAATCAGTGTGCCGCAAATGTGCCGCAGTGTCTGTAACCCCATGAGTTTTTCGAGGTTTTTGAGGGTACCTCGGGACCTTCCGTGCGAGCTGATGTTGTGGGTAAGTAATTGAGTTAATTAGGCTTGTAGCACTTCTTCGGGTGCTCCAGGGCCTATCTTACAAGCAGGAGGCCGCAGGTTCGAGTCCTGCACTGCCCACCATGTTTACAACACGCCGATGACTTTCGTTACCATGACGGCAAGTTACCTCGGCCTGCACTGTGCAACTGTATGCGACACTTAGGCGAGCGTTCTTCTCGGATTGACTCGACGCGCATCGAACCGCGTGGTTCGATATCCGGATCCAATGGAGTCACCCATGAGCACTGGAACCATGCCAGCCCAAGTGAGAATTCCTTCCCCAGAGGCTTGGGCGGAAGGAGCGGGAAAACGAGCAGTCGCCAAGAGCGGCTGGGGGTGGTATTTCTCCTTCTTTCTCGTTTCCGGATTTTGCAGCATTCTCTACGAACTGATCTGGCTCCGCCTCGCCATGGCGCAATTCGGGGTCACCACGGCTATGGTGTCGATTGTGCTCTCCAGTTTCATGGCAGGATTGGGGCTGGGCTCGTGGGCGGCTGGACACTTCGTGCGCAAATATGCCCGGCGTCTTACCACTCCGCCTCTGCAGGTTTACGCCATTGCGGAGTTGTTTATTGGCTGTTCCGCCGTCGTCGTGCCAGCGGAATTCATGGTTGGCCGTTTCGTGCTGGAGCGTTTGGGGAGCGGGCTGTCGTTGTCGTCATCGGGCTACTACGTTGCCGCCGGAGTGTGGGTGGCATGCAGTCTGATTCCGTGGTGCGCTTGCATGGGGGCTACGATTCCACTGGGCATGTTTGCCATCCGCAGCCAGACGGGCCTCGAGTCGCGACGCTCATTCAGCTTTTTTTATCTCGCGAACGTGCTGGGGGCGGTGGCGGGGGCGGCGATTCCCCTGTTATTGATCGAGGTCTTCGGTTTTACTACGACCCTGCGACTTGGGATGTTGCTCAATATTGCGATCTGCGCCGCTGCTTTTGCGCTCACTCGCAAGCAAAAGCCGCAGGCAGGCAGCGACCACGAACAGGATACCGGGGGCAAAGCCGCCATTGCCTGGCGCGAGATGTTGGGAAGCAGCACGCTCTGGCTGCTGTTCGCCACCGGACTGACCAGCATGGGGATGGAGGTGGTCTGGACCCGGCAGTACACACCTTATATCGGCACATTAGTCTATTCGTTTGCAACCATACTAGGCATTTACCTGGCCGCGACGTTCATCGGATCGAGCGTATACCGCGTCTGGAGCCGCCGGCACAGTAGCGAGGGAACATTGGTATGGCTATTCGTCTGGCTTGCTTCTTTGATCCCTTTGCTCACCTCCGATTTGCGCCTGGGGATTGATGGGTGGCTACGCGTGCTTCTGGGCATCGCGGTCTTCAGCGGCCTGCTTGGATTTCTGACACCGAGGCTGGTCGACCGCTTCTCGGAAGGCGACCCCAACCGTGCGGGAGTGGGGTACGCAGTAAACGTCGCCGGCTGCATCCTTGGTCCACTGGTTGCGGGCTTTGTGTTGTTGCCGTATCTGGGTGAGCGGTATGCTCTGGTGACGCTGGCTCTCCCTTGGTTGCTGGTTGTTTTGTCATTGACGTCGTTCCGACAGCCTGGGTCAGCGCCGCGTCTAACAGGTCGGCGTGTGATCGCGTGCGCCGTGATTTTATTGGCGTCGTTTGCTTTGATCTTCATGACGCGGAGTTACGATCATAACGTTCCGAAGGCACAGATCCGCCGGGATAGCACAGCCACCGTGGTTGCATCTGGGCAGGGAATGAGGAAGCAGTTGTTGGTTAACGGCGTGAACATGACCATCCTGACGCCAATCACCAAACTGATGTCCGGTATGCCCCTGGCGTTCCTGGATCATCCGCCCCAGAAGGCTTTGGTAATTTGTTTTGGCATGGGCACGACGCATCGTTCCATGTTGTCCTGGGGAATCGATTCCACAGCGGTGGACCTTGTCCCCGGCGTTTTCGAACTTTTCTGGTACTTCCACGCGGATGGCCCGGAACTGTTGAAATCGCCGCGCTCACACGTCGTAGTCGACGACGGCCGGCGTTTTCTTGAGCGCACGACTGGACAGTACGATGTAATCGTGATCGATCCGCCCCCGCCGATCGGAGCAGCCGGCTCGAGCCTGCTGTACTCGCGCGAGTTCTATTCCGCTGCGAAGAAGCGCTTGCGGCCGGACGGCATCCTACAGCAATGGTACCCCGGCGGAGATCTTGCGACTACCGCCGCCATTGCGCGCGCCTTGAAAGAGTCGTTCCCCTACGTTCGCGCGTTCGTTTGGCTCGACGGCATGGGCATCCAGTACCTTGCCAGCCGCCAGCCGATCTTGTATCGGTCTGCGGCCGACCTGGCAAAACGCATGCCTTCGAGTGCGGCCGCGGATCTGGTCGAGTGGGGACCGTTTCCCACCGCCGAACAGCAGTTTGCCGCGATTCTAAAGAGAGAAGTTCCGATTGACCGGCTGATCGCCATGGATAGAAATGCGCCCGCCATGCAGGACGACCGCCCAGTCAACGAATACTACCTGCTTCGTAGCGCGCGCTTCCGGCTGCACTAAGAATCGCGATCCGCTCTAGAAACCGGACCATCGGGTCATAAAAGCGAACCCAAGGTCAGCCGACCGCCCCGATTCTCTTGTCAACAAATTGTCAAATTCATGTCACTTTCTACCCCGAAGTGCGTCATTAACCTGCTATCAGGCTAGAGTTTAGGGGTATGATTTTCGACTAAAAGGGCGGGGGCGGTCGTGAACAAGAACATATCTTCAGCAGCAGCGGTAGCAACGATGCCGATGGAAGCGGTTCCGTCCAATCCGGAGCGGATTCTGGTGATCGAGGATGACCGCGCCGTCCAAAAGGCACTGAAGCGTTTGTTTGAGAGCGAAGGCTTCGTGGTGGATATTGCGGGAAACGGCGCGGCGGGTCTGGAGCGGTTTCGGGCGGCGGCGCCATCGGTGCTGGTGCTCGACCTGAGTTTGCCGGGAACGCCGGGGCAGGACGTGTGCCGGGAAATCAGTCAGGCGGCGCCTTCGCTGCCCATCATCATTCTCAGCGCGCGCACGGAAGTGATGGACAAGGTGTTGCTGTTAGAGTTGGGCGCGCATGACTACGTGACCAAACCGTTCAGTCCGCGAGAACTGCTGGCGCGGGTGCGGACGGCGATGCGGCGCTCGCTGTCGATGCGGACCCCGCTGACCGAGACTTTCACCTTTGGCGATGTCAAGGTCGATTTTGCGAAGATGGAACTGTGGCGGGACGGAAACCTGGTGCCGCTGACTTCGCAAGAGTTCAAGGTGCTGAAGTTCATGATCCAGAACGCGGAGCGCGTGCTCTCGCGGGAGGAGTTGCTGAACCTGGTTTGGGGATACCGGAATTACCCGAGCACGCGGACGGTGGATAATCACATCTTGCGGCTGCGGCAGAAGCTGGAGAAAGATCCGGCGAACCCTTTGCACTTTCGCACGGTGCATAGTTCGGGTTACAAGTTTGTGCCGTAGGAACGAGGTCAGAGGTAAGAAGTCAGATTGCAGAGGTAAAATCGCAACGGTCCTACCTCTGCAATCTGACCTCTCACCTCTGACCTTTTATTAAATCTTCGAGGTTTCGACCATGGGCGGAATCCGGCTGCGGAGCAAGTTCCTGCTTTCCATGGTGGCGGTATCGGCGGCATTAACGTTCACGACTCTGCTGGTCGTGCGGCACACCGTGCAGCAGGAGGTGCGGCTGGGAATCCAGCGCGACCTCGAAAATTCCGTTTCCGCCTTCCACAGCTTTCAGAAGCAGAGAGAAGTGACGCTGGAACGCTCGGCGGCGCTGCTGGCCGACCTGCCGAATGTGCGGGCGCTCATGACCACGCACGACGCGGCCACCATCCAGGATGCGTCGCGAGATTTGTGGCAACTGGCGGGGAGCGACTTACTGATCCTGGCCGATTCTTCCGGCAAGGTGATGGCGCTGCAGGCCGCTCCGCGGGAGATTACGATTCGCCAGGGGCAGGACTTCTTCCCGCCCGTGGTGTCGACCTCAGTCTCGAGCGCCGAGACGCGGCACTGGTGGTACGTCGAAGGGCATCTCTACGAAGTTTTCTTACAAGACATTTACTTTGGCCCCGCGAGCGGGCGCCAGGTGCTCGGGTATCTGTTGCTGGGCTACGAAATTGACGACCGCGTTGCCCGGGACCTGAGCCGTGTGGCCGCGAGCGAAGTGGCGTTTCGCTATGGAGATTCGATTGTGCGCAGCACTCTGAAGCCTGCCCAGGAAACGGAGTTGCTGCGAGTCGCGCCGAGAACCGCCGCGGGAGGCCCGCCGCAAGGGGATCTGATCCGGCTGGGCGACGAGCGCTTTCTGGCGTCGGCAGTGGATTTGCCGGTGCCGGGTGCACCCGCGCTGAATCTATGGGTGCTGAAGTCGTTCGACCAAGCGACGGCATTCTTGCGCAGCTTGAATGAGTTACTGCTGGCGCTCGGTCTGACCGCGGTGCTGGCCGGGAGCCTGCTGGTTTTTCTAATCTCGCATACCTTCACGCGCCCGCTGGAGAATCTGGTGGCGGGGGTGCGCGCGCTGGAGCATGGGGATTACGCGTATCCGCTGCAAGCGCGGGGCGGGGACGAGGTCGCCGAGGTCACCGTAACCTTCGACCGGATGAGAAAGAACCTGCAGAAAACACAGCGAGAGTTGCTGGACGCGGAACGGCTGGCGACGATTGGGCGGATGGCGAGTTCGATCTCGCAC
>JBAVVP010000526.1:0-2680 GCA_049697355.1 Terriglobales bacterium | reverse complement strand
AGCCATTCAGGATGCCGGGATCGACCTCACCCAGGTGGACCGGTCGCGGGTTGCGGTAGTCTTCGCCACCACCTTTGGTTGTGTTGAACTGACGGAAGCCTTCTACCAAAGCGCGGTAACCCACGGTTGGTCCGGGACCGATCCCGCTACGTTCCCGGAGACGTTAGCCAACGCCCCGGCCAGCCACGTGGCTTTGTTTCACAGCCTGCGAGGTCCGAATATCACGGTGGGAGGCAGGGCGTTTGCGGGCGAGAGCGCGCTGATCCAAGCCGCATCCTTACTTCGCCACGGACAGGCGGACTTGGCCATCGTCCTAGCGGGTGACGTGCTGACGCGCGCCGTCTACGAATGGTATGAGTCAGCAGATCTGTTGCCGCCAGCCTGCTACAACGCGGAGTCCTTGCCGGAAGCCGGCGGTTTCATTCCCAGCGAAGGTGTAGCCGCACTGGTGCTCGAGCCGTCGGGCCGCCGGGAAGCGCGCTCATATGCTCAGCTCAGCTCAGGCCGCTGGGCCTCAGGCGGACAACCGGTGGAGGCCGTCCGCGAGATGCTCGGCGGTTCCGTTCCAAGTCTCACGGTCTGCACTACAAATGGCGCGCCTTGCGCGACCAGTCCGGTAGCCGCCGTGGCTCGCGAGATTGTCGGCCCCGATGCTGCGGTCGTCCCCCCGCGGGCCGTAGCCGCGGGCTTAGCCGACACCAGCGCCCTTCTCCACTTGATACTGGCCTTAAGCAGTCGGCCAATCGGCGGGCAGATGCTCTTGCTAGGAACATCCGGCGACAGTGGATTCGCAGCCCTTCTGCTGGAGTTACCTTGACAGCTTGTAATGAAATTGAGCTTCGTATGAGCGAGTTTCGTATCGCAGCACGCTTTCAGGCGTGCCGAATGCACATCAGCATCACCGCGCCTTTAGGCGCTGGGTTTCGAAATTCAAGCTTCACCGCAGGTTGTCGAGCATGAATGTGCGAATTGCATCGGCGGCGTACGCCGTTCCCCCCGACGTTGAGGCCGTGGAAGAGGTCTTGCAACGGGAACGAACTCGAGTGGAGACAACGCTCGCTCCATTGAGCCCGCTGTCGAGACAAAAAGCCGTGGAAGGTCTCGGGCTGAGCCACGTTCGCGTTTGCGGCGCTAAGGAGCCCTATGACTTAGTCCTCGAAGCCGCTTCCACCGCGATCGCGGAAGCTGGGATTACAGCGCGGGACATTAATCTCATCCTGGATTACAGCACTCTCCCCGGAGAAAAATCGCAGGGTCTCTCCTTCGCCCACCAACTCAGCGCCGAACTCGGCGCCGAAACTTCACTGAATTTGAGTTTCAAAGCCGGCGGTTGCGGAGCGCTTCACCTTGCCATCAAGACCGCGCTGGGCTGGATGAGCACCGACGACAGCATTCAGACCGCCTTGCTCGTGACCGGCGACACCCCGCCTCGCGACAATCGCTCGCTGCTGCCGGTTACCGTGCAAGGCGACGCCGCTAGCGCCGTGATCCTGCGCCGCGACGGCACGGAAGGCCCTTTGCTGCTGGGCGTCGAGGTCATGACGCTTGGCCACCTGCAGGGCGCCATTGGCTTCGTCAGGACGAACGGCCACCTCGAGATTGTTGTCGATGCTCTATGCATTGAGAACCAGGTGATGCCGATCTACTATCTCAACCTGTTCCGCGTGATGCAAAAAGTTCTGGCGGCATCTTCCCTCGGCTTGAACGATATTGACCATTTCATCTATTCCAACATCAGCCTCCGCGACCGCGAGGGCTTCCGCAAGATGGTGGGACTGCCCGAAGGCGGGCTGCCTCCAACTCCCATGGCGCAGTACGGCCACACCTTCGCCAGCGATCTCGTGATCAATTATGTGCACATGCGGCGCGAGGGCCGAATTCGTCCCGGCCAATTGTTGCTGTTCGCGTCCGCGGGCATCGGTTTCACCTGGGGGGTGACGCTTGCCCGAGCCTGAAAGCGACCTCCTCTCCGACTGGCTTCGGCGCACCGCTACGGTCACGCCCGAGGCCCCGGCGATCGTCGAAGAAGATCGGGTCACGTCGTTCCGCGAGTTATTCGAGCAATCCGCGTCGCTCGCCCTGCGGTTCGTCGAACACGGCATCCAGAAGCAAGACCGCATCGCTCTGGTGCTTCCGAAGACCACCGAAGCGATCGTCTCCGTCTTCGCGTCCCTTCTCGCCGGTGCTGTCTATGTCCCCATCCATCCCCAATGGCCGAAGGAACGAATCGAAACCACCTTGGCGGACTGCGCCGCACGGCTCGTGATCGAGGGCGACAAGCAGGCCGACAACGAAGGCGAGAATTTCCCGCCGCGAATCACCGATCGCGAAACCGGCGCGAGCATCCCCTGGCAGGCGCCGCCTGCTCCTATCGGCACTGCTGTTGAAGACGCCCTGCCCAGAGCCCACGCCGGCGATCCGGCTCTCATTCTGTTTACCTCCGGATCTACGGGCCGGCCGAAGGGAGTCGCCCTCTCCCACCGCGCCGTAAGCGCGTTCGTAAAATGGTCGGCGCGCGAGTTTCAGATCGGTCCAACCGACCGCATTGCCTGCCCCTCGCCTCTAAGCTTCGATCTTTCCACCTTCGACATTTTCAATATGGCCTTGTGCGGCGCCACCTGTGTTCTAGTGCCCGGCCATATCGTGTGGATGCCCCGCTTCCTGGTGCAGTTCGTGCGCC
>JBAVVP010000525.1:0-4075 GCA_049697355.1 Terriglobales bacterium | reverse complement strand
TTTTCATTTCCAATTTTCCTTTCGTGTCACGTCCGACACGTCCGGACTTTGGAATCGGGTCGGACGCGCCGGCCTACCGGCCGATTTGGCCCAGGTAGTATCCGAGTCGATTTTCGACATCCCCCGGCTTGTGAAAGCCGAGCGCCATCAGCGCTTTGATCCCGTCCTGGGCGGCGGGTCGACCGAGCGAAGCGATGCACGCATCCCACCCGGCACCGAGCTCGACGTCCGGCGGAAGGCTGGCGTTGACGAGGCGTTTGGTTTGAGCGATCGCCCACTTGTCGAACTTGGCGATTCGCGTCGCGAGAGCTTCTACGAACGCGTCAAGCTCAGCGTCGGGAAGGGCGCGATTAATGTAGCCGTAGGCCTCGGCCTGATCCGCTCTGATGTCTTCCGAGCTCAGGAGCACTTCGAGCGCCCGGTTTCGACCGATGAGTTGGGGAAGCCGAGCCATGGGGCCGCCTCCGGCGACCATTCCCACACCCACCTCCCATTGCGAAATGATGGCCTTCTCGCGGCTGGCAAAACTCATGTCGCACGCCAGGGTGATCTCGCTGCCGTTGCCGGTCGCACGGCCGCGGATGAGGGCAATGGACGCAACCGGCAAGCGGGTCAGACGCACAAGAAAGTCCGGCCATGGCGGCAGGCCCGTCGTGCCCTCCGGCAGCGAGGTCAGGTCTTCAATCTTGGCAGTGAAATCCGAGTGATTCAGGAAGTAGTCGTCGACCGCGCTGTCGAAGACCACGACCTTGACTTGCTCGTCGGCCTCGAGAGCGTTGATGACTTCCTGGAACTCCTTGACCATTTCCGGCCCCATGACGTTGAGCGGAGGGTTGTCGATCGTGACACGCCAATAGGCGGGCGACCGCCGGGTCAGGCGAATCTGTGCGGGTTTTGTGCCTGCACTCGTCCCTGTGAGTTCGGTAGGTGTGCTCATAGTTGCCATGGGATCTTCCTCTGTGATCATTCAGCCAGAACAAAACGGGCCGCGCAATTGGACGATGGTATTGCCCATACTTTCGTATCGACTGCCGTGTGTTCATACCCGAGGCATACGGCTTTTCTCCATCCAGCTAACCCGAAAATCGATCAAAGCGAAGGAAGCCTCCTCCAGTTCGCTCGATACGAAGGTATGGGCGATACCAAGGTCCAATTGTTTTACCCCCTCACGTCTGGCCTAATCGCAATCGCTCGAGTTGTACGTTGAGCGAGCTAGAAAGCTCTTGTGCAGGAGGGCGCACCGTGCCTGAACTTGTGACGGAATCTGTAACCCAAGAACAAAGGATAGAAACACGCACCACCGTGAAGGGTATCGGCCCGTTTACCATCGTTGCCTCAGCCGTGGCAATGCTAGCCGTCCTCGGCGTCGTAGTCCTTCACGCGCAGAGCCAAAATAAGGACAAGTACTCGCTGGTTTCGCCGGGCGGAATTTCTTTCTCCGACTTCAGGGGATACGAGGACTGGGCTGACGTCTCCTCCGCCCGAACCACCGAAATACTCAAGGTGATCGTCGCGAATCCCACGATGATCAATGCGTATAAGGCCGATGTCCCCGTTAACGGCCAGCCTTTCCCCGAGGGGTCCATGATCGTCAAGCTACAGTGGAAATTGAAGAAGAGCACGGAGGCCCCCTTCGCCGTGGAAGTGCCAGACGTCTTTTCCCAGGCTTTCGTGATGGAAAAGGACAGCAAGAGATTTTCGAAAAGCGGCGGCTGGGGATACGCGGTGTTCAACTACGACCCCGTATCCGATAAGTTCACGGCCGATGCCAAAAGCCCTTCAGACTGCGGATACGCGTGCCATACGCCAGTGAAGGCGAAGGACTACATCTTCCACCCGTACCAGAAGCGCTGAACCAGTCGATACGTTCATCCAAGTATTTCGCCTGTACGCTTTCGGTCTAATCGCAAATGTGCATCACGACTGAACCAGGAGGGGGTTACATGTCAAACGACGGAACAGCCACCATGACGAGACCACAACAAAGTGTGGTTGCAGCGCATCAGCCGGGCCAAGACGTTTTCAGAGCAGTCTTGTCACAAGACATAAACTGGAAGCCTTTCCCGGCGTTCCCACCTTCGGTCCGCCTGGCTGTCATCGTGGGTGCGCCCTCGGAACCTGGCCCCTACACGATCAGGGTCCGAGTACCCCACGGCGTTAAACTGATGCCTCACCGACACCCGGAGGATCGAGTCTACACAGTGATTTCAGGCGTTTTCTACATCGGTCTGGGCGATCAGTTCAATGCGGAAAAGCTGGAGGCATATCCGCCTGGAAGCGTCGTCGTTCTGCCGGGCAATACGTCTCATTTTCACTGGGCGAAATCCAGTGAGTACGTAACCCAAGTGACGGCGATTGGGCCACTAGGACTTGAATACGTCAGTGCGAACGACGATCCAAGAAGCCACAACCCTTAGGAGGTCTGCGCGATTTCCGCGACGGAGGATAGGTAGAGGCCCGAACTCCCGATGAAGCCCGATCCGACCAACACACCCGGTGGGGCAGGTAGGTCGCCTGCCCTCGCACAAGCAGTCGCTGCGCCTCTCACTCGCGCCGCGATCTTCCTGGTCGCGAAGCTCAATCCCGGCCCGGGAAATCGCGCCACCCTACGCTCGTTCTGCGGAGACCTCGCTGCTTTAGTGCGCGCCGTGGAATTTCGCGACCTGGAAGGAGGGCTTTCCTGCGTCATCGGGTTTGGATCCGACGCGTGGGACCGGCTCTTCGGGCAGCCGCGGCCGGCAGAACTACATCCGTTCCGCGAGATCCGTGCGGGAGCGCGGCATGCAGTCTCAACCCCGGGCGACCTGCTATTCCACATTCGCGCCAAGCGCATGGACCTGTCTTTTGAACTGATGACGCAGATCATGGCTCGTATCGGAAGTGCCGTTTCCGCGGTGGACGAGGTGCAGGGCTTCCGTTATTTCGACGAACGCGATCTACTGGGCTTTGTCGACGGGACGGAGAATCCGAGGGGCGCGGCGGCAGCCGAAGCAGTGCTGATCGGAGATGAGGACGCTACGTTTGGGGGCGGCAGCTATGTCATCGTGCAGAAATATCTCCACGATCTTGGCGCATGGAACGCGCTCTCCACTGAAGCACAGGAACGCATCATCGGCCGCACCAAGCTTTCCGACATCGAATTGGACGATTCGGTCAAGCCGACGTCGGCGCACAGCGCGCTCACCACAATCGTCGAGAACGGCAGAGAGATCAAGATCCTTCGTGACAACATGCCCTTCGGCCGGCCGGGTTACGGTGAATTTGGCACTTATTTTATCGGCTACAGCCGTTCGCCCCGCACCATCGAACAGATGCTCGAGAACATGTTCATCGGCCGCCCTCCCGCCAACTACGACCGGCTACTAGACTTCAGCCGCCCCGTGACCGGAAACTTGTTCTTTGTGCCGTCGGCGACATTTCTGGAGAACGTGACCGAAGACCCAACCCAGCCAGCGGTTGCGGAATCCCCTGCGGCGCCTGCGGCTGTCGAACCTTCTCCATCCATCCCATCGGTGCGCGAGGGTTCGCTCCGCATCGGATCTCTCAAAGGAGACGTACCAGATGAATAATCTCCATCGTGAACTTGCCCCCATTTCCGATTCGGCATGGGCCCAGATCGAAGAGGAAACATCACGGACGCTCAAGCGCTATCTCGCCGGACGGCGCGTTGTCGACCTGAAAGGCCCGGCCGGTAGTGCGCTTTCTGCGATCGGCACCGGCCACCTGAAGACAATCGCCGCACCGGCGAAAGGCATCGTCGCGAGCCAACGAGAGGTGAAAGCGTTAGTCGAGCTACGTGTTCCGTTCGAACTGGATCGCAAAGCGATCGACGATGTCGACCGTGGAGCGAACGATTCGGACTGGCAACCCGCGAAGGACGCCGCGCGACAGATCGCCTTTGCCGAGGACGCCGCCATGTTCGACGGGTATGCCGCCGCAGGCATTGGGGGCATCCGTCAGGGCACCAGCAATCCCATCAAGACGCTTCCCGCCGACGTTCGCGAGTACCCCGATGCCATCGCTCAAAGCCTGAGCCAGTTGCGTCTCGTCGGGGTCAATGGCCCCTACTCGGTGC
>JBAVVP010000524.1:0-1634 GCA_049697355.1 Terriglobales bacterium | reverse complement strand
TCACGGCGTAGAGCGATGTGAGACGCTGTTGACCATCGATGACCAGGCTCGTGGCGCGGAGGCCAGGTCTTTCTGCTCCCAGAGTGCGAGCGTCTTTGTCGCTTGACGTGTGCCAGAAGACGAGGGTCCCAACCGGGAACCCCACGAATAGTGAGTCCAGGAGATCGCGTACCTTTGTGTCTTCCCAAACGAAGGGTCGTTGCAGGTCAGGCAACGCAATCACCTCACGCGCGATCTCGTCCATTAAGGAGGCGATGGAGCGCTGACCATGCTCGAAGATGGGTGCCCGCCCGCGAACCCGTGGCTCTTTCGAAACTCCGATTTCGTCCTCGTCCGAGGCATCATCGAGGAGTTCCTCGGAGTCATTCGACTCGGTGGCGAGCTTTGGCTGCGGCAATTCGCGGCCGACGACGCTCGCGATGTATACAACCGCCTCGGGAACATGATCTTCGAGACTAACGGAGCTTCGAACGCGCGCGATTGCTGCGTCATGAAGTTGTTGAGTCCATCCGATAACAATTCGAGAGCCTCAGGCGCGTGCTCGATAGGGAAGGTAAGCAGTAACCCACCCGGAATTGTCTTGAACCTGAACTCCTCGTCATTCTCGGCTTCTGCTCCGATAGCACCGCGGACTTCGTCACTGATCGGACCGATGACACTGACCCGCATCTGCGACCGGCCGACCTCACACGCTAGCAGGCGCCCCGTCATAAGCCGGAGCCCTCGATCGGTCTCACTGACGCGCCATGCATCACTGCGCTCCTCATCTGCCGACTCTATAGCCAACGCCAAGAAACTCAGAGCGGCCCGGCGCATAGCGTCATTCGATATCGACTGCTCCAAAACCGTGCGGATCCGTTCCTCGACACCCACACGCTGGTTCCATGTGCCATTGCTGGTGTTGAAGGACGGTTCCTCGTCGGCGACTTCGCTTTTTGAACGCGCTTTACGGAACTCCAACATCTCTGGGAACCGGCTCTCTAAGAAGGCAACGTTAATCGTTGCGGGCCGGCTAGCGAGAACTTCCCGCCCGCGATCCGTCAGTTCGAAGCGGCCCGGCGCAACACGCTGGAGGAGGCCCGCCTTCTTCAGGTACGTGGTTGCCCAACCAATTCGATTGTAAAACCGCGACTGTCCGCTTAATAGAAGTTGCGCTTGGTCTTCGTGTGAAAGCTGAAACTCCTGGGCCATCCGCTCTACTGCCTCGGCCAATGTGTGCTGCTTACCGTCACTCGCCAGTTTCAATAATGGCAGCATCAAAGTCTGGAAATCAGGGACGGCCACGGCGGAATCCTACTTGCGTCGAGAGTCGCGAATCGGAGATGGGCTAGACGTCACACTGCTTACTTCGACGGGATACGGCAAGAGCGAACGGTTGGCGGTTCAGCCGCCACCTTGCCAAGCCCCACCCGACCCGGCATCCATTTCCGGATGCGGCCATACCACGGAGTCCTTCTCGCCGTTCTCGTCGTTCTGGTCGGCGCCAGCGCGGTCGGGATGGCGCTGCATGGGAGGCTCGGCGAGCGCCAAAGCCGAGAGACAGTCGACCATATCCCGCTCGTCATCTCCATCCTGGTGACTTTCACCGCGCTCGTCCTCGGCCTGCTGCTGTCCAGCGCGAAAGGCTCTTACGA
>JBAVVP010000523.1:0-1941 GCA_049697355.1 Terriglobales bacterium | reverse complement strand
TACGATTGATGCGCTCATTCGCCGCAAAAGGCACAAATTTAAGAACACTCTCGTCCAAATTAACTCCGCTGTGCTGAGCGCCGCCGGGAAGAAGAAGGCTGAGAGTCTCTGATAAGTTGAGTTTACGAAGACCAACCAGTCAGAGGAGGACTCAGCCTTGAGTAGAGTATGCAGCATCTTCTCGCAGATTTTGCAGCTCATTTCACGAACCGGCTTTGACACAGCTGCGCGTAAACATAAAGCCGAACGGCATGCGCGCGGCTTCAGCAGTTGGGGACAGTTCGTCGCCATGCTGTTCTGCCAACTGGGCGGGGCGAAGTCGCTGCGGGAGATTTGCGGCGGGTTGGCCGCCAGCGAGGGGAAGCTGCGGCATTTAGGGTTGCCGCAGGCGCCTGCACGCTCCACCTTGGCCTACGCCAACGAACACCGTCCGTGGCAGTTATACGAAGAGCTGTTCCAGCAGCTTCTGACCCAATGCCGGGGGTTGGCCGTGCAGCAATCTGCGGGCCGACGCAAGTTCCGCTTCAAGCACAAGCTGATCAGCATGGATGCGACGGTGATCGATCTGTGTGCCAGCGTTTTCGATTGGGCGCGATTCCGCCGCACCAAAGGGGCGGTCAAGCTGCACCTGTTGCTGGACCACGATGGTTTTCTCCCTTGCTATGCGGTGATCACCGAGGGCAAGCAGCATGAGATTGGGGTAGCCCGACAACTGCGTTACGAGCCTGGGACCCTGCTGGCCATCGATCGCGGCTACGTGGACTACGGGTGGTTCGCCGATCTAAGCCAACAGGGCGTGTACTTCGTCACCCGGATGAAGGACAACGCTGATTACATCGTGCTGGAAGAGCGAGAGTTGCCGCATCGCAAAGGTCTGCTGCGCGACCAGGTGATTTGCTTTTACCAGCAGGCACAGGACGGACAGGAATGCTATTTCCGCCGCATCGAGTTCTACGACGAAGAGCAGGACCGGGTGCTGGTATTCGTGACTAACCACCTGACCTTGGCTGCGGCGACGGTCGCGGAGGTGTATAAGCAGCGCTGGCAGATTGAGCTGTTTTTCAAGGCCTTAAAGCAAAATCTTCGCCTGAAGACCTTCATCGGAACTTCAGCCAACGCCCTGAAGACGCAAGTCTGGGCGGCGTTGATTGCCATGTTGCTGATCAAGTACCTGCAGTTGAAGGCCACCTTCGGCTGGTCGCTTTCCAATCTGGTGGCGCTGCTGCGGCAGCAGTTGTTCGTCCACCGTGACTTATGGGTGTGGATCGATCATCCCTTTCAAGCCCCGGAGTTGCCAGAAGCGCTGCCCGAACAACTGGCGATGGTCTGGCAGTAGTTAGACAGCAGCCCACTTCCCCAGGCAACTATTCTGGCCAAATTGACGATCTTGGGAGTTGCAATCTAGACAGCATCCATCAGACGACCTGATTTTCGAGCGCCCAACCTGCTTTGTGCGAAGGCAGGCAAGGAAGATCATGTCCCGCATTTTCAGCTGCGCCCAGCCGGGTCCTCAGCCAACTTGGACAGCAATGGTCCAACACGATGAGGGAATTCTCTGTGCACCCACTGCGTTCGGCAAGACTGCTGTGGCCGCGTGGCTAATCGCGGCACGAAAAGTGAATACCCTCGTCCTGGTTCACCGCCAACAACTCTTGGACCAGTGGCATGCCAAGTTAGCGATGTTCCTGAATCTTCCAGCCAAGTCCATCGGCCAAATTGGAGGCGGAAAGAGCGAGCGCACTGGTTGTGTTGACATTGCAATCATCCAAAGCACCCACGACAAAGACGGAGTCAAGGATTTCGTCGCCGAGTACGGACAAGTCATTGTCGATGAGTGCCACCATTTGTCGGCGTTCACGTTCGAACAGGTGATGAAGCAGGTGAAAGCGAAGTACATCCTCGGTTTGACGGCAACTCCCGAGCGTAAAGATGGACATCATC